>NZ_RPSJ01000030.1:0-12179 GCF_003946765.1 Bacillus sp. 2D03
AACGAGTACGATTACCAAAATATACAGTTTCAAACTCTCCACTAGATGGATCTAAACGATAAAAATCAGGTTTATTATCATCTTTAAAATTACGAGGATATTCAAATGTTCTCAAATCATCTAACATCCATTTCCATTGGTCACTATGTACAGCAAAATCAATACGATTCATTTTAGCTTTACCAACAGCAAAACCAAATGACATTAAAACACTAAGACTTTCAGCAAAAGCATTAATCAAACCTTTATCCCATAATAAGAATTGATTTATTTGAACCTTGATAGGATACTGTCCATCATGTCTATAACGTCTTGAAAAAAAGATAGCTATATCATCATTTCTCAGACTAAATTGATAAAGTGGCTTCTGACCACCTTTAACAACAAAAACAAGAGGGTTCTCATAACTAGGCAAACGAACTTCAACAGTCTTTTCTTCGTTATAATCCATATGCAACTGTCTACCATTCTCTAATTCTTCAAGAAGTCCATTTTCCATAACATCATCATAGTTCAAAATGTCAACGTTATACCAAAATGTATCTATATTAAATAAAAACTTCTTTGGATCAGGACAAAACTTTTGATTGCCTTTGCGGTCTTTACCATTTTTCATTGTATAACTCGATGGCATAAAAGGACCTCCAAAAACAAATTATTAACGTATCCGCACATTCCCATTTGTGCGGATAAGGACAAACCCTTGGTATATAAGGATTTATACTCAAAAATAGCCGTTTACTATGACCCTATGTTATAAGGAATAGGGTCATAGTATTCTCTCTACCTCAAAATAGATTAAATACTAATCAAAACAACACTAGAAACATTGATAAATCAATATTTCTAAAACCTTTAAGTACCTGGAATACACTCTTTATAAAAAAGTGGGACTCTATCCCCTATTAATATTAACAAGTTAAGTAACAATAACTAACTACTTTAACTTACATTTCGCCTTGCTCTTTATAATAACGTTCTTTTTCAGCAACTAAACTTAATAAAAAACTTGTACGATTTAAAGGTTTATAAATCAAATTATTTTCTTTAGCAATAGTCATTCTTCTATCATTTTCAATATCTATTAATTCATCAATTAATGAAACTTCATTATCAGTAAAACGAAATACACGATTCTTTCTTTCTTCTTTAACAACAGACATTTCGAAACCCCCTAAAACTTTATATACACATAATATCATTTTGCATATGCAAAAACAACCCCTTGCAAATATTTTATTGAAATATTTTTATGCAAAGGGTTGCTAATCTATTAATATTCAATTAAATATCTCTATTTTTCAAACTTAATCTACTCATTATTTTAAGAGTTAACATAAGAAAACTAACATTAACGACAAAAGCAAATAATAGAGCCATTACACTTAAAGGCTTAAAATATACGGATATTCCTAAATACAAAAGAAACAATAGAAAATTTGTAAAAACTGCATATCCGATATTTTCACCAGTTATAGCATATTTTCTAAAAACCATCTTTTTATCTTTTATTTTACCTATATTTTCATTAACAAACTTTTTATCAATAGTTACATATTTAACAAAGATAAAAAGAGCAATTCCAATAAATACTGGAGTCAATAAATTAAATTCTGCACCAACTAAACAATAACTAAAATAAAAGAACATTACAGCAACATTGAACAATACATGAATATATTCACGATAAAACTTTTTAAACATATCTACACCCCTTAAAACGCCTTATTTCGCTTCACAACCTCTTTTTTATAAGCTACATAGATATTGCTATCTATATAAGTTAAATCATCAAAAATCCAACCTCTGTCCTCTAAATACTCTTTATGTACCTTAACTTGATTAGATTGATCGCTTCTCAAATATTTCAATGTTTTAGATAAAACAGTTACCTCTTTTTCATTACAAATAGGTAAATCCATTACATATCACCCTTCTTTTAACGTGTCTAGCATCCCTTTAAACAAGAATAAAACTCCTAAAGTACAAAACGTCGTGACAATAACATTCTCCATTATCAATCACCAAAACCACAGCTAGAACCCGAATCATACGAAGAACTAGAACCTGAATCGTAAGATGAACTAGAACAACCAGAATCATAAGATGAACTTGAATCATATGAACTATATGATGATGCTGCTAATGATGTAGCAATTAAATAATCTGAATTAGAACTATTTGAACTACTTGAATTACTTGATTTCTTACTACCTGAATTTGAATAACTACCTTTATTTAAATTTACTTTTGAAGAATAAGTATCACTCTTCATTGAGCCACTATAAGAGTATGCATCACCAACAATCATCTTCTTAATCATTTTTAATATAAGACCAGTAGAAATAATAAACCCTAAAAATAACGCTATAGTGGGAATAATCCCGTATAAAATATCAATCATTTGATCCATTAAATTCATCTTAATTTCCCCTTTCTTTTAAAACCTACCTTTTTGAAAAAAGGTAACAAAAACTTTCCAACGTGGGAGGTCCCACACCCCATTCGCCTACAGCGGGTGTCCCCCAAACAATGTTTGGGAGAACGCAATAGCTTGTTTTTCTATTCCTTTAGGCAACCTTTCAGGACATCAACTTTTATAAGTAAAACTTTTTACAAACCAAAAAACTTTTTCTTATAAAACTCCTTCGCTTTGCTACGGCTTCTTACACACTTTCCATTTCCATCTATCGATTCACATTTCAAGCGCTTCAGAAGTGATTTTGCGTGTTCTGATGCTTATTTACAGCATTCTCTAGTTCTATTTAACCTGTAAACCAATTTAATAGAATAAAAATCACAGCAATGAATGAACCGTAAAATAATCCATCTCTCGCCATACTTTTTAACCAATCCACATGTATCATTTCAACTATTTATCCTCTCTAATAAATATCCATATCACTAACTAATAAATAAGCAATCACAATCGAACCTAACCACAACACACCAGCACCTAGAATATATTCAGCCATTCCATCACCTATTAAATATTTTTTTCTCTATATAAATCAACAAAACAATAAACATAATACTCTCTACAAATACAACCGTTTCACGAGGATATTTAGTTGCAAAATCAAGAACTAACATCTACTTAGCCATTTGACTAAACATCACATCTAAATTATCAAAATGATGTTTAATTACTTCGCAATTATTTATTTCTTCTTCAGTTAATCCGTAGCGATCCATGAGCAAATTCAGAAATTCTCTCATTTCTCCATGTGCTTTATTTATTCTTTTAACTTCTTCACGAAATTTTTTCTTTTTTAAAATCCCCATAATAACGTACCTTCCTTATTTAATTTATATATTCTTATGAAGTCCTCCCGCCTGTACCGCGCATACAGCTTACGCTGAATGCTTGTACTGACGTCCGTACTCTTCGGCGGTTGACTTCAACGCCTCTAAAAATTCCATGAAGTCTTGTCGTTTTTCAGGAACTTTTACTGGTGAAACCATTGCACTTGTATCATAAATTTTTGAACCAACAACAAAAGCTTTCTTTTTACTTATACGCATTCTCTTTAAATAACGTTTAGATTGAATATCATACATCGTATAGTAGAAGTATTTTTTATCACTTGAAACCTTTACAAGAACGTTCGTAATACCTCGTATACGTGAATCTAAATCATCAAAGCTAGGCGAAGCAATAAACAACGTACAACGTAATTTCCGAAGATAATACGATACTTGAGAAAAGAATTTAACCGAGTTACTTGAGAAACTTCGAGCATCTAAATCAATATGAGCTTCATCTAAATTTAAAATTGTAGATTTTTCTTGAGCAATATTTTTAAAATGTTCTATTTCAGTAAATGGCTTTGAACCAACTACGCCATAATTGCTATACAATACGCAATTACTTTTCTGTTTAAAATGGTATGCAAACAACGTCATTCCTAATGTCTTACCGCTTCCAAGAGGACCTTCAAAAACCATTACGTTCATGCAAGCTCATTTCCTTTCACTACTTTTGCACTATTAGCCGAAAGTGATAATGATGGATTTGCATTTGCTTTAAGTAAATGACTTAATTTCGCATTACCTTTAATTCTGTCAAACATAGTTAATATTTTTAGAACCTTTTCATAGAAAGCAAGTGGTAAACTTTGTTTTTTCACAGAGATAACATAATCAGCTATATCTTTACATCCATTCTCATTAAGCAATAAGATACCTTTCATTTGAGATGCATTTAAAGGCACTGAATTTTCCTTCATGTATTGAAATAATTGAACCGTTTCAATGCTTTCACTTGAAGTATCTTCTTCTAAAATTTCTTCTTTCATTATGTCTTGAACATCTGGTAACACTTCTTCTACAACTGTTTTTTCTAAAGTCACTTCACTCATTCATTTCACCCCATTATTTAAAAATAGCTAGTAAAACAATAATTACCCATGGCATAAAACCAATTAAATCAAATTGTTTCTTGCCTGTTTCAAATTCAAAAATTCCTTTTAACGCACTGGATCGGCGTAATCTTTTAATATTTTCCGCTTCAATTCTTGCCGGTTTTTCTAAGTTATAAATGTGATATACATAACCATGATTATCATCAAGTAATCTCAATTCATTATCACGTGGTAACATGGCTGTACTCGTTTCTAAAATCTCCGAATCAAACGATATAACCTGTTCTACAGTGCATGTACCTTCTTCTTTTATAATTAATGCTCTATGCCCTTCAAATTGTGGCTGAACTTTACGTTTTGTTTTAGCTAACATTCAACTGACTCCTTTTCTTTTTTTCTAGATATCAATTTGTAATAAAGCTTAACAGCACCACTAGAAACAATAACAACTCCAAACATAGAAAGAACACTAGCAACAAGAGGTAGCATAATACCGTTCATTTCACCCATTTTCGAATTTAAAATAGTATTAAATAGGTCTAAAATATTCAAAGATGCTCCATAACATAAAAATAGACAGAACAATATATATAAAGTGAAAACTGTATAATTAATAACTCTCAAAAATGAATTTGCTAATTTCATTTCGACATACGCCCTTTCAACCACATGTAAGGTAACACTATAAATAGAAATACAGATAAACAAATCGCACTTGATAACTCAAACATCGCATTAAAAGCCTGCATTTTTAACTCTCCTTTTTCGAAGTTGCATCACAAACTAAAATCAATAAACAACTAACGACTCCCAATATTAAAAAAATCATTCTTCTATCCCTCTAAAGAATTTCAATGTATCTATTACCATCCAAGAAACAACTGTCGTAAAAAATATTAATAAAATTGCTTGCCCTACAATATTCAATATCATTACCACCATTTCACTGTATCTTTAAATCGAATAAACAAACTACTGTAAGTCATGATGATGTAACAAACAAAATATACGAAAACTAAAGCGAATAACGTCGTTATGACGGTTGTCCAACCGTATAAATAAGCAAACACTCCAAGGTAATCACTAATTCGCAAAGGACGGCTTGCCGGTACGCTTAAATCACTTAAATATTTTGCCATTTGTGCAAGCCAACCAAGAACAGGATTAAATATTGTATCAATTAACGCATTAATGTTATTTCACACCTTTACCAAAGCATTTAATGCATGTAACCTGTGTATCAATATAACGATACGACCAACTTCTAACATCAACACTCTTTTTAAAAATAAATCCTCTACCATTACAAGTTTTACACTTCTTGAACTTTCTCATTAATGATGTCCCCCTCTGAACAGATCCATGAGCTTTTTAACAAACAAGTACCAAATAAAACATGTGACCACAGCCGGAATAACTGTAAGTAATCCAGTAGGAAGTAATATATCAGTAGCCACTTTAAAACCTTTCATTGATGCACTAGGAAAAGATACATTCCCACCATCAAAACTAGGTTGTACCCACAGAAATAAAGTTTTAAAGAATCCTGCTATTACAGCACCTAAAAACTGAAACAAGGCAACGAATAATTTTATAATTGCTACTACAACTTGAAACAGCTTTTCTATGAAATAAAAGATTCCTTTTAAAAAATCCAGTAGATATTGAAATGGTGTAGCTAAAAAATCAATAAACGTTTTTAACGTCTTTATAACCGCTTCAAATCCACCTTTTAAGAACTTAACAAACTTCTCCATCATGATTGCTTATAACCCACCATAATCCTTCTAATGCTTACAGCAATAGAGAATGTAATCATTAGTACAAACCCTAAAAATAATACGTTCTCTCCAGCATGAAATGCATACTGGAGAAATTGTATTAAGTCCTTAGATGTAACTGGTTGTATCAAACTAAGCACCTACCTTAAAAATAACTTCTTCGTATTAAACGCAACAATAAACGCTAATGGAATAGCAATACTAAACGCAACAATAGGCCAGATACCACTGAACCAATTTTTAATAGATTCTATTAAGTCAGAAAGACCAAAATTAAAAGCAATATCAGGTATTACTTGTACTTGTGGAATACCTGGAATAGAATCACTCAAATCGCTTTCTACATTCCAAAATGAGACAGCTTTAATTTGAACATTATGAGTTTGACCATTTTTCAAACCCTTTACAGCATACGAACGAGTTGTAACAAGTGAATCATTTACTTGTTTACCATCTACAACAATGTGATAACCCTTAATTTTCACACCTGCATTATAATTTGTTAAATTAACAATCAAAGAACCATCTTTAGGATTGATCGTTGGAGTAGGTGGTTTAGCTGGTTTTGTTAAATTTGGTGGTTCATCTGTCTTTATCTTTTTATCTATACCTTTAGACTCAGCACCTTCAGGAGAAACAGAAACAAATTTATAATTATAATCCTTGTTAGATTCCAACCCTTTATCTTCAAACATCTCTATATTGATATCCTTTGCAATCAATTTATCATCTCTATAAATTTTCAAATGACTAAAATTTTCTTTCGGCAAATGATAATCAAATTTAACAGAATTATGAGTAACAGCTTCTTTTAAATCACTAATATCTTTTGGTTTTGATAATTCATACTCATAAAATTCAAATTCCGAAAGTATCATATCTGAATTAGTATTAGGTTTATCAATCGTTAAAGAAATAACATTCTTTAAATCTAAATAAACAAGTTTATTATTAGTGTTTGACAGTACCATACTTTTCGATGAACCATCTTGTAATTGAAACAACACACGAGGAGTATCTCCGCGTATTTTTATATACATATAACCTGAAATTGAAATTGCTGTATCAAACGTATAAGTAACCTTTTCACAGCCTTGTCCTGAAAATTTAAAAAATCTAAAACTTGTATTGGTATCACCGTCAGTTAACTCTGTAACCGGTTTTCCACAACCATCTCCGACCATTCCAGCTAAAATATTTCTACCTATATTCTCTTTTGTTATTCCTGCTGCATAAGTTGATTTCGAAAAAAACAAACTTGATGCAAATAATATCAATGACAATAACAACATCACTGACATTTTCCGTTTACAACTTGCCAACAAAGTTCACTCCCCTCGTCACTTGGTTTCATTTCTTCCCAAGGAGTCATTGGCTTATCTTGTTTCATATCATTATCTTTTTTCATTTCTCCCTCCCGATCCATAGGCTTATCAGGAGTCATTGGTTTATCAGGTTTCATATTTTCCTTTTCCATTGGTTTATCAGGAGTCATTGGTTTATCAGGCTTCATATCTTCCTTTTCCATTGGCTTATCAGGAGTCATTGGCTTATCAGGCTTCATGTCTTCCTTTTCCATTGGCTTATCAGGAGTCATTGGCTTATCTGGTTTCATGTCTTCCTTTTCCATTGGTTTATCAGGCTTCATTGGTTCTTCTTTATCCATATCTTTTTCTTTCTTCATATCTTCTTCTTTTTGATTATCTTTATCTTTACAAACATCTCCCCAACATTCGGCGGGTTCAGGAGCAACAGGAAGTTTGTCAGGTGGTTTCTCTTGTTCACCCTCTTTAAAGTGCTCTTGTTTGTCTTCAAAAGGCTTGTCAGGTTGTTTAGGTTTATCAGGCTTTACGTCCTCAGGAAGAACAGGTTTAATCGACAAATCCATATCGTCAGGAATCTTCAAATTATCCCTAATATCCTTAACAGCATCCGCAATTTCTTTTGTGTTCTTTGCTATTTCATCGGTATTCTTTTTAATCTCACCTGTATTTTTAGCAATTTCACCTGTATTCTTTGCTGTCTCACCTGTATTTTTAGCCGTTTCACCTGTATTCTTTGAAATTTCATTTACCGCACTAACAATCTTTTCTAAAGCTTCTTTAACAGCTTCATCAGAACCACCGCCACCATCTACAGGTGGTTTATTATCTTCTTTTGGTTCTTCTATATCTCCGCTGCCATGAGGTTTATCAGGTAACTTTTCATTTGTACAAACCCCATCTAGCTTATTATCATAGTCAGCGAAATCATTTGGATCGAAATTTTCTGGTGGGAGTTCGTAATACTTCGCACTTTCTCCCCAATATTCAGTAGTTCCGCCACCTTCTCCATTTTTCGGAAATCCTTTTAATGTAAAACGTGCATAACCTTTCACTTTTCCATTTACAAATATGTAAAATGCATATGTTCCATTTCTATCCCAATTAATTTCAAATTCATTATTTTTTTGTGAAGGTCTAGTCCACTTTGCTTTTCCAATATTAAACGTACAATCACTCACGAGCATAAGTTCAGAGAGTTGAAAAGTCACAACGTTTTCAGCATCATTAACCCTTAAAACAAGGCTATACTTTCCACCTACAAGACCTTTATTCTCAATTGACACGCCTTTACTACCTAATAATTGAAAACTAGGTGTATCAGCAAATACAGGGATCGTATGGCTAACAATACAAAATACACACAAAAATATTATTGCTGCCTTTTTCATATCAATCCTTCCTAACAAAAATAGCTAGGTTATTAGCCCAGCTATTTAATTGTTTTATTAAATTTATAGTTAACTTCTTGCTATTTAAGGAGTGATTATTTGATGATTAACGAGTAAATAGGTCTTTAGTGTTAAACGCCACTAAGAACGTTAATGGAATCGCAACCGAGAATGCGATAATAGGCCAATATGCTCCTAACCAGTTAGTCAAACCGTTAGCAACGTCTGCAAGATTGTAAGTCAATGTAATTTTTGGCATTTCCAAAATAAATTCCTCCTAATTAATCAATCATCAAATTTGTCTTTTACTAAATGCGCTACGAAAAATCCGAACAGTATCCCAAACAAAATGACTAACAATGGCATCATTGTTGACCAGTTCATATTAAAGTTACCGAATAATTGAGACATCGATGGTCTGAATCCAAATTCAGGCATTGAAATCAACTCCTAAAGGTGTTATACACTTTACCGATACAGTAGATAGCAAACGCCCCACCAATGAATAAATAAATCACTGGTAACACCGAACTAAACATGTTAAAGGCATACTGCAAGATTCTTCCCACGTCCATGCTAAAACTAATAGCCATCACCCCAAGCTTTGACGGTGGTGAACATCATTATTACGAATACTAGAAAGGTTATAAAACCTAACGAGTATAAAACAACTGAATTGTTCATAAAAAACCAATACATCATATCTAAAAAGGCTAAATCATTCATTTATCAAACCGCCAATCTTTAAGCAATGTGAAAACAATGATTAGCAAAAATGGGAGTCCAAATAGAGAATATTGGTTTAATAAATTTTCTAAGTTAAATTCAATCATCGCAAAGCACTCCAAATCCAGTTGAATGTTAACACCAACAAGATTAGTAATAGCAAGAAACTAATTAACATATCACCATAGGTAAGTGTCTGGAAAACTGCAAAACTACCGTTCTTAGTCTGTACTAAGTAGTTAGGCATAATTTCCGAAAAAGTTTTGTACAAGTCGTTTAAATCGATTTTATCTAACATAAAATCACACAATCACTTCAGTCTTATAATTCCTCGTACTACTTAACAATCTGTTGCAAATTGTAGTATGCATTATTTTTATATGCACTTACAGTTGCTAGACACTTAAATGGAGTACCTAATTTGTAACTCTCAGAAATCTGTTGATACAGCTCTACTTCTTTACTAGAAATCTTCACTGTTTCATTTCCATTCTCATTCTTTTGATACAAATCAATACTCAAACTTGTTCTTTTATTCCCTTCATACTCTTTTACAATAATACCGGCGCCCATAAATACGCCTTCAATTTGAACTTGTGGCATTGTAATACCTCCATATTATAATTTTACGAACGATAGCTCTAAAAAATATCGAACATAAATTCGATGATAGCCAAATTTTCGTTCGGTCTTCATTGTAAAAAAAAAACTCTCACTTGTAAAGAAAAATATTACATTTTTTTCATAAAATTATTTTTCTTCCTCTATTGCATAATCTTCAATATTAACTTTAACCAAATCTAAAATAATTCTTTCTGCTTCTCTTGAAGCATTACCTTTTTTAGCTAACTCCCAAATCACTGGATTAGGAAGTCTTAAAATCAAATTACTTTTTTTCAAATAATCAGGCTTTCTTTTTCTACCCAAATTTACACATCCTCTGTTTCATTAACAAACTAAACAGAGTTTTTCTTTTAACTATAGTCAAAAAACAACATAAAAAAAAGAGGGCGATCACCCTCAACTATATTTTTTCATAAATTCATACAACGCTAATTCAATTAATGAAAACTTTGAAATTCTTTTGCTACCAAAAGGTTTTGCAAATTCCTCAAATTGTTCATGGATTTCTTTACTAATAACAATAGAACTTTTTTTACTCTCTTTAGATTCAGGAAGTGAAGCTAATTCTAAAAATAATTTAGCTTCATCACTCTTCACTATATGTACTAACTCTTTTAAAGCCGATATTTCAGATTCAGTAAAGTCATTCTGATTTTTTTCTGATTTATTTCTGACTTCTTTTTGTTCAACATCTAGTTTTTCAATCGTTTTTTTCGGATTTTTTTCTGATGTTTTTCTGATAACTTTCTGCTTATCTTCATTTTTATTCGGATTTTTTTCAGTCTTTTTCTGAATTAAATCTGAAATTAATAATTCATCTATCTGATTTTTTTCAGATTCTTCACCTTTATAAATAGTTTTCTTTAATGAATTATCATATTTATAACCTACAGAATTCAAGCGCCTACGCAAAGTATCTTTACTTATTCCCAATTCTTTCGCAACGTCAGGCATAGTCCTTGTACCATTAGTCAATTCAACAATATCAATAACTTTCACAATCAAACAATCCCCTTTCCAGTCTATATATTCATTATATCATATATAATTCTGACAAACATCAGAATTATTTCAGACATTTATCAGAAACTTTTCAGAAGGCAAAACAAAAAAGTCAGACAAAAATCTGACTTTAATCATAGACGTTTCATTATAATCTTTGTATAATACAAGTACAATCAATCAATCAAATTAGTCTTATAATTCCTCTAGACTAGTCACCTGGAGGAATTGGATAATATTCTATCTAGTCAATAGAATATTTACGTGAAACCTTTGTTTTTAATCAAGGGTTTCTTTTTTTATGGTTTTATTTATTTCATAATCATGCAATAGCATTTTCTTTTTCTCTACATCTTCTTCAAACGACTTACCTTTTCTCTCTTCATATTGACGATTTTTAATTAAGAATTTTTTTATTGCTGTCTCTATATCACACTTTTCATCACCAACAACAGCTGTCATTAAACGTCCTCTTATTTGAGCAACTTCTCTATCAAAATTAGAATCTATATCTTTAGTCCTAATTAAATACCCAGTTGTACGAGCGAATTTACCTTTAGCACCTTTACCTAATTGTGTCCAAAAAGCACTTTTATGATAAAACTTTTCCATTAACATCATCCAAAGCTTGTCCAACCCATCACGATTAAAAACTTCTTCTAAATCGTCAAATATCTTTAAACCTTCCTCGTCCTCACACTCTTTAAGGAAATCACGTCTAACTTCAAATTCAACGTTCCATATATTCTCTGTATCCATATCAAGACTATTATATAAATCTAAAAAATACATTTTACCTTTTTTCATAATTTCCTTAGTCTTATTATAAATACGCAACTGTAAACGAGTACGATTACCAAAATATACAGTTTCAAACTCTCCACTAGATGGATCTAAACGATAAAAATCAGGTTTATTATCATCTTTAAAATTACGAGGATATTCAAATGTTCTCAAATCATCTAACAT
>NZ_RPSJ01000031.1:0-11459 GCF_003946765.1 Bacillus sp. 2D03
CGATAACTTTCATTTCCGTTCAAATAACGTAGAACGATTTGTATTTTTTCATCAGCTGTAAATTTAGCCATAGAAAAACTGCACCCCCAATTGTTAGACTGTGTCTAACAATTGGGGTGCAGTTCACTCTCTGTTGTGAATTACAACCCGGGTAAGAAGCAGATTGTATTGCGATTATTATTAGCAGAATATTGAATTTTATTCAGTTATTTAACAAAATCTTTATTTAAATAAAAAGAGCGCTAATCGAGAGCGCTCCTAATATCTCATTATAACGACAGTGACGAGCTCACATTATATAGAAAGGCACTAGTATTGTATGTCAAAGTATGAGATTAGTGAATGGATTTAGATAAAATCGTTAATTTAATTAAAAAAAAGAGCCCCGCGATAATGGCTGCAGGGCTTCATAAGGTCGAGTTATGTCGTACTCACAAGGGATTTTAACATGAATGTTGTGGTAAACATACTGGTAAATGTATCTAATTTATTTAGAGCTGTTATTTTAAAAAAAAACGCTATTTTAATAAAAAAAGAGCTTGCAAGGAAACAAGCTCTAACGTAATTGAGATGTCTATATATTACCATTCATTTCATTATAATTCCATCCGTTGTGGTTGAGAAATAAAGTATAAGCAATTTAATAAAAATTTCATTTTGTGGAAATAAAAAACCCTAGTTTCCTAGGGTAATGGTATAACAGCCAAATATATTTTATTCTTTTATATCGTAACTTAATATTACGTTAAAAACATCAGGTAAGTGTAACCAATTGCAGAAAATAAAAGAGCAGCTAGCAAAAGCTAACTGCTCGGTTCTCCAAGGGGGAACAAGGAGAAAGACTAGGGACTTCATTAAATGGGTTTGGGCTATCGCCTATCTATATTATTGACGGAATATTGAGTTTTATTCTATTTAAATCCAAAAAAAAATTTAATAATTACGATTTGATTAAAGATACTTAAAACACACTATTAATATTAAGTACAAAAGTAAGAACAATGTAAGTGTGATTGTAATTATACTTCTAATCGTTGTTTTCGAAGTAGTTGGTGTATTTATTCCTATAAGGCCACCAATAAAGGTCCAAGCTGTTAATATCAGTAAAAAAATTATTGGATCGGTAGAACTCCAATTCATCGCTGTATTAATAGATTCATTTTCAAAGTATAGGATAAGTAAGCCAACACAAATAAATGAAAAAATAAAAGACCATAGGTTTATAGTATGTTTCATAATTGCTCCTTTATTAACATGATGTTTTTTACTGAATTTTAGCAAAAAGTAAATGGAATTAAAACAAAATAATCCTTTTAATAGAAAGCGAGGAATAACAATGGGACTAGGAAACCGTGGGATGGCTTTTGAAAAGCTTATCAATCTAGCAAATGAAATGTATCAAAGAGGTGGAGTGGCGCTTATAAACAAGCGTCCGACTTCTGTGAAGGTGATTAAGAGTAAGGGTAGCCAAGTAATAAAAGGATTCTATGAAGCAAAGAGCACTCGAACTAAGAATTGCTCTTTTTTTATTGCACATAAGGAATTCCCAAACATACAATATTGAGTCGATGCTAACCCACACACTCCTTTTCAGAGGGACTTATATTCCGCAATAGAGCTGCGCCATATGAAAAGGAAAAGCATCGCTATGTATTTCATACTCAGAACTTTTCAAGGGTACTTAACAGTGCTCTTTTTTTATTGAACAAAATGGATATTTGAATAGAAAGGATGATATAGGAATGGCTAATAACAAATTAACTATTAAAGTAGCTGCTGATACATCAGAAGCGTTAAAACAAATGAAGGAAGTTACTGGGGCTGCTAATGAATGTGTGGCTGCATTGGAGAAGTTGGAGAGGTTAACAAATAAGTTTTCGGGTTTCCCTCAAGCAAGATTCGTTAATGTTAGTGCTCATGAAGATAACTGTGTAAGGGCAAGTTATTGAAACCAATAGCAATTATCGTAGGCGCTGCCGTGATCTGGGTGGCGTCTTGTTTGTTGTTAAGGAAAGATAAGCGCAAACGTGTTGCATTTAGGGATAAGGGGTGAGGGGACTTGCAAATTAAAATATTATTAATCTAAAACACAAAACATAGACTAGCAAACAAACCATTTCTACCATTTAATCATAGAATATGATGAATTCTACTTTTAGAGGAGGGAATCATATCTATGGAATGGAATAATAATTTTGGACATTCTCGAGATTGTAATAGATTTTGGGACGATTTAGTATTTTGCGGATGCGGTCGTAGACGTAGAAGAAACGATTTTAACGACTGTCATTGTAGACGTGACTGCGATTGTGATGAGTGTCGTCGCAGACGTAATCATGATCATGACCGTAATCATAATCACGATGATCGTCGAGACTGGTAAAGTCTTTTGAATTTGAGGTTGACATAACCACTCATCATTGAAAGTATTCGAAAAAATCTCACTTCTTATCTTTTTTCAGATAAGAAGTGAGATTTTTTGTTTTGGGGATACTTCAAAATATTAAGTTACTGGTGGTGCTAGCCCTAAATAAATCCTAGATACTAGTACTAATTAGTCTGTTTATTTTGCTTAACCAATACAGGGAATCATATTAACTCAAGCCCTCTATACTTCTCGACAAAATATATAATATCCTCCACGAGCCATTCGTACATCTGTACTATACAATGTATCTTCTAAATAAAAAGTAATCGGTTTTGTTTTACTTTCAAAGCTTAATTTCTCCTTAGACTGTATAGCATAGGTTTCAACAGCTGAACAAATTGTTTTAGGAGATGGATAATGAAGAGAATCATCTAGTTCAATATAAAAGGTTTTTCTTAATAGTTTTTTTAAAAATCTTTGCTTTTTCATCCTAATCTACTCCCCCTTCACCCTTAATATAAATCAATATTCTGAATCATCCATATTATACCATAAAATAACCCCCTGTTTTTGAGTATAAGTACTGGCAGGGGATTTGGTTAGCCTCCAGGAACTTAAAGTAATTAAATCTAGAAAAGTGGATTACTTGGATTGATAGAAATGGGGTCCCGCAAATCGCTATTAAGCTAAAAAACAAAATACCCCATAAAATGAAAAAATACGCTATCCTTTCTATAGAATCATAGGAAAGGATGGCGTTTTTGTATGTCTATTTCTGTATCTGATGAATTACAGCTATTTGCTCAAGAGATTCAACGTTTTTTATCTCCAAATATTTTACGAGACCTTGCTAGAGATGTTGGTTTTGTGCAACGAGCTAGTAAGTACCAAGCAAAAGATTTAATCGCTTTATGTGTATGGATGAGTCAAAATATCGCTACGACTTCATTAACTCAGTTATCTAGCCGTTTAGAAGCATCAACAAAAGTGCTCATCAGTCCTGAAGGACTAAATCAACGATTTAATAAAGCAGCCGTTCAATTTTTACAACATATATTAGCTGAACTACTAAACCAAAAACTAGCCTCATCTATGCCGATTTCTTCTCCATATACTCCTATTTTCAAACGTATTCGTATTTTAGATTCAACTGCATTTCAACTCCCAGATCCTTTTTCATCTGTTTATCCGGGTGCAGGAGGTTGCAGTCATACAGCGGGGGTGAAGATTCAGCTTGAGTATGATTTATTAAGTGGACAATTCCTTCATATTCATACAGGACCAGGTAAACAACATGATCGAACCTACGGTTCCCTGTGTGTCCCAACTGTAACAGCGAATGATTTATGTATCCGAGATTTAGGCTATTTTCATTTGAAAGATCTTCAACATATACAAGATAAAAAGGCTTATTATATCTCACGTATCAAATCGAATACACGTATTTATCAAAAAAATCCTAATCCTGATTATTTTCAAGATGGCAGAATTAAGAAAGGTACAGAGTATATCCAGATAGATATGGAGGTTTTAATGAACACTCTTCAGCCTGGACAAACATGCGAAATATCCAACGCTTATGTAGGAATGACTGATAAGGTCCCAACTCGTGTGATTGTTCATCGACTAACAAAAGAACAACAACAAAAACGATTACACGATCAAACTGTAAGAGAAAAAAAGAAAGGAATGAAGTATTCCGCTCGTAGTAAACGACTTAGCGGTATCAATGTATATATGACAAATACCCCTATAGATATTGTCCCGATGGGACAAGTACATGATTGGTATTCTTTACGTTGGCAAATCGAGATTTTATTTAAAACGTGGAAATCATTCTTTCATATTCATCATTGTAAAAAGATAAAACGAGAACGATTAGAATGCCGTTTGTATGGACAACTGATTGCCATTCTACTCTGTTCTTCTACCATGTTTCAAATGCGGCAATTACTTCTTATGAAAAAGAAACAAGAATTGAGTGAATATAAGGCTATCTATATGATTAAAGATTACTTTCTTCTTCTTTTCCAAGCTATACAGAAAGACACCCAAGAGCTATCAAAGGTTCTCCTTCGTCTGTTTAACCTCCTACAGCAAAACGGGCGAAAATCTCATCGGTACGAAAAGAAAACAGTCTTTGATATATTAGGTGTCGTTTACAATTGTACCATGTCTGATAATCAAGCGGCTTAATTCAAAAAAATGAAACCCGTCAGGGTTTATTTCATATGCAAATCTTTAAATTCCCTACACAAAAAAAAAACAACCTCTACTATAATTGACGTTGTATTTTCTTAGCTTGATAGCGATGGGGTAGCATCACATGCCCAGCAATCTAAGTTTTTTTCTTAAGCTGACGGCAATTTATAGTGATCCCTATTACAGATACTAGAACGCCAACAGGAAAATTCTTTTAACTGTCATGGCTGCCGTTAGTGAACTTGATCGAGAAATGATTAAAGAAAAGCAACGGGCGGGAATAAAGTTAGCGAAACAAAAAGGCGTGTATAGAGGAAGATTGAAGAAATATACGGATAAGCACCCAGGTATGAATCATGTGATTGAATTGCGAAAGCATACCAATAAAACTTTTAAAGAATTATGCCAAATTACAGGTGCGAGTCAGGCCGCTCTGTATCGTAGATTAAAAGAACTTGAATAAAGTTCTTTTTTGATTTGTAATTAAATCCCAGATTAGCCCCTCATACCCAGAATCGTTTCCGTACCCCTTTTATGTTCTGTCATATTAAAGTAAACCAAAGAAAATGGTTTACTTTTTTCGTTTATGGCTTAGAAAGAATGTGTTTTAATAGTGTACTAAAAAAATTCCAGTACACTATTAATAAATCCAGCAAATGAGGTGAGAATTGTAGAGTGAAGCATGAAAATACGTATGGATTAAAAGTAAAAAAAGCTAGTAATGGAGAGGTCAAATAAAAATGGAACAGCGCTTATTTTTATTTGACGTATAGAATTTTTAATTCAAATCAATTCAAACTTGACTGAATTAAGTTCAGTCGTGTATGATTGAACTCGATTCAGTCGTGAAAAAATACTATAGGAGATGAATTATGAAAAGAATATCAAAAGAACCTGACATTAGGCGCCAAGAGTTAATGGATATTGGTTTTGAACTTTATATAAAAAACGGTATAGGAGGCTTTAGCATAAAGGATGTCGTTAATCATGCGGGTGTAGCAACAGGTTTATTTTATTATTACTTTAAATCCAAAGAAAATTTTGTTGATGAACTTTTAAACGATTTCATCGCAAAAAATATAGAAATAATTCAACAAATACTTACTTCGAATGAATTGCCCGTTATACAAAAAATGAAAAATTCTCTAGACATATTTTGGACATTTGTTGAAAAACTGGCTCCCTACAAAGATGCCAGCTCATTTCATACGGAACAGCATTACCTGCTTGAGCAAAAATTATTTATGCAATTACGACCGCTCATTCAACAAGTGATTGAGGATGGGGTAAAAATAGGAGTATTCCATACTGACAACTTATCTTTAACTTCTGGGTTTATTTTATATGGTCTTAGTAGTATTGCCCATTCAGAGATAGATCTAACTCTAAATACGAAAAAAGAGACGATTAATCTAATATTAACCACACTAAAATACGATCAAAAAGAAGAAAAAATTTAAAATAACATCATGGGAATTTTACATTCAGATATGTTTAAAAGAAATACTTAGGTTATATTCAATAAATTGACTAACAATAAGATTAAAAACAATCGTTGGAAAAATAATTGATGAATAGTAAAGGAGAATTAATATGAAAATTTATATTGAAGGAAAAAATATTTCACAAGAAGAACTCACAAAATGGAAAAACGAACGTATTAAGAAAGTTTTCAATACATTAGGTCATAAAGAGCCTCAAATACAAGATACAGATGACATGATAAAAAAACTAACGGAACTAAAGTTAAGATATTCATACAATGAAATTTACGATAAATTGAGATTTAAACTTAGATTGAGTGAGATGGGTATGCGTATTGGTACGGCTTTATTTGGTGATAGACGAAAATTTTCAAAAACAAGTATTTATTTAGATGGGATTACAGCAGAAGAAGCGATAAATGGAATTGATAGTCTTATGCTTGAACAATCACGCGAGAATAATCAAGTGAATTTATCAGCTTGTCCTGATCACTATGTACTAAGACCTTTAGGGAAAAATGAGTTAGAAGTTATAGAAAATACTGGTAATTCTCCATTTCCAGTTCAATTCTTTATTGTTTTTGGTGACGAAACTAGATTGCAAACACCTAGAGATAAGTCTTATCAATACCAGTCAGCAGGTGTAGCACGTATGAAAGACGGTACTATTATTGGTGGAGTTCGACATCAATTTAAAGATACTGATACTGGGATAGAAGTAAGTCTAGTTGTTGAGTTCCCTGCACTTTGTCCTAACAGCCTTATTAAATCGCATCAAATGCATTTAGCATGTGAGTTTTCTTACTGGTTACAGTGGATAAAAAAACAAAAAAAATAATACTGTAAGAGCCTTCTGGAAATAAAAAAATATAAGCTTTTTGAAAAGCGCTCACCCTTACATTTATTGTATTCATTCCATCTGGCGACGGCTTCGATATTTTTACTGTCGTCGTTTTAATTTTTTTATTTTCTTTAAAAGGGATACTGCACTTAAATAAAATGAATTTTCTACCAATAAAACGGAGGTAAAATTCCATGTTTGTAATGCTTCTAGCTATATGTTTCGGAGCTATTTTTGCTGTACAAACAGCCATCAATGCTCAATTAAGAAAATTCGTAGTTTCCCCTTTTTTAGCTTCGATGATTTCATTTGCTGTGGGGACAATCTTTTTAACTATTACAATATTTATTAGTGGTTCACCATTAGATATTCCCATAGACTTATTTTTTAGCCAGCCTATCTTTATATGGTTGGGAGGGATTGGGGGAGCAATTGCTTTAACCGCTAATATTCTTTTGTTCCCTAAATTGGGTAGTGTGCAAACATCGATAATGCCAATTTTGGGAATGACTTTGATGAGTATGTTAATAGATAATTATGGTTGGTTTAATTCAATACCGTATCCATTTGGATGGAACCGAATTTTCGGTGTGTTACTAGTCTTAACAGGTGTCTTTTTAGCTATACATGACAAAAACAATGAGCACCAGTTTTCTAAAACAAATAAAAAAAACATTTTAAATCAATGGATTTGGCGATTGGTTGGTATAATGGCTGGAATGTTACTAGCTATACAAATTGCTATCAATGGTCAACTAGGGAAGGTTCTTCATTCCTCTTCACACGCAGCCCTTATTTCATTCTTTGTAGGTACTATTACATTACTCATCATTGTTGGAATAATAGACCGTTCTTATAAAAATATCAAAGAACCTATTAATTATTCAGCTCCTTGGTGGATATGGATTGGAGGGATACTAGGTGGGTCTTATGTACTAATAAATGTATACCTCGTTGATCGAATTGGGAATGGACAGATTGTAATTCTTACTTTATTTGGTCAAATCATTGGTAGTTTGGTGGTAGGGCAATTTGGATTGCTAAATTCTTTAAAAAATCAAGTCAAGCCAATACAAATTTTAGGTTTAAGTGTTATGATAGCGGGTGTTTTTTTTATCAGGGTATTTTAAGTTATTCATCAACATGTTTTTTTTAATACCTCTATCCTATACAGGAATTTAAAAAGCTAAATAGTAAAGTATATTTGCTACGTATTTAACAAAATTCATATAAAGCTTGTAGGAATCTAACAACCTACTCATAAAAAAACGATTCTTTTAAAGAAGAATCGTTTTTTATGTTATAGATAAGTTTTCTTAAGAGTTTCATTGTGTATCTATTATAACTATTGTTTTTCATTTAAAATCCAAATAGTTTATTCGGATAAAAAGAATATTGACAACTGAATCGACGAATGCCTTTCAGATATTCTGCTTGTGGAAGCAGCAATTCTAATACCAATCAGTAATAATTGGGCATAGATATATATCCTCTTACTATTGATTAAAGGCGCAAACTCAACAAGAAAAGATACTATACAGTGTCTTTTCTTGTTGAGTTTGCTTTAAGGAAAATGTAGTGATTAATCAAAGAATCTTGGATGCTTCTTGATTCATCTTAGTATAACATTAGTATATAATTTTTATATACAAAAATAAAATTATATGAATATGATTTCCTCAAATATTATTAGGATATTTTTCTATATTTAGAACTATGTTAGTAGATTGGTGAAAAAAAGCTATTATGTAAACATAATAGCTTTCTTTATAGTTATATATCGAAATCCAAATAATCGTAATAGGTGAATTGATTGTAAAATATATACATTTATAGTCGGTTATATTACTATTATTATAAATATTGGAAATAGAGGGTGATACATGTAAATTCTTTAGGTGAAAATCGGAACTTCAAATAGTAAGTTTATAGTTTTGGGAGGAGAAGAAAAAATTAAATTATGGGGGTTAATTCACTATGTTAAAGAAAATGATGTTTATGTTAATGGCTCTTACTCTAGTTTTTGTCCCAACTCTCGCTTCAGCTGCAACTATAGAGGATGGGAAAAAATACAACGCAACACACGAGGAATTAGAAGCTCAAGTTAAAGAATTAGAATATATATTTTCGGTATTAATGGTAAAAGATGAAGAAACAGGTAAGTATGTTCTTAATAAAGAAGAATTAGCGAAATCTTCATATAACAATGAAGAAAAAGCAGCTATTATAGCTGGTGTTTATGTAATGAATGATGAAGAAATTCCATCTAATATGTACTCTAGTAACGTTTGGGAAAGATGTTGGCAGGATGCATTAGGTATTAGTAAATCCTATTTTAATCAAATAAAATCGTATCTTAAGAAAGAGGATTACTGGGGAGCATTGGGAATGCTTTCGTTGCTTGGGCTACCATATAAGCCTGCGTTGTTATTTGCTTTTGCAGTAACTTGCGGGCCAGCTCCAGCTTATATTGCACCTAACCCTCATGAATAATAAGCCTGATATCTTATAAGTAAATGAACTAAAATTAGAATCTCTTTTGTGAATCTATTGATGCAAAAGAGATTCTTTTATCTTTTTAAACAAGTATTTCTGTCAAATATGAAAATATTAAGTATATTCTGTTGAAAAAAAGTAGATTTGAAGTAAGTTAAACTTTCATATGATATGCTTATTCTATACTAACTAATTTTCAGGTGAGGAGTTGATCGGTTATTACTAGTATAGAGAATATATATAATGTTTCTGTATTCTTAATGCTTTTATCTACTTTTTGTTTTTATCTGTATTTACGAAAAATAAAAAGAGAAAGAAAGCTCACTGTTTTCGAATTTACAATGTATATCGTAACACAAGTTAGTTACATTCTTTGGGGAATCTATATTATTTATATAAACTTTGGATGATATTTTTGTTTTATGAAAAAAAGGCTATTAAAAAAGGGTTTGAGATAAATATCAAACCCTTTTGACTATATATAATTATTTCACTGCTTCTTTTAATTCTTTTCCAGCTTTAAAAGCAGGTGCCTTTGAAGCGGCGATTTGCATTTCTTCACCTGTTTGTGGGTTACGTCCTGTACGTGCAGATCTTTCACGTACTTCAAATGTACCAAAACCAAGAATCTGTACTTTTTCTCCATTTGCTAGCGCATTTGTTATTGTATCTAAAACAGCTTGTGTTGCTGCAGCTGCATCCTTTTGTGTAAGTTCTGCTTTTTCTGCTACTACTTTTGTTAATTCTGTCTTATTCATTTTTTGCACCTCGTTATATGTAATGTGGTGACTATTATAACGTTTGAATAACCAAGATGCAATTAAAAATGTGCATAGAAAAAGCTCTAGCAAGAGCTAAGAGATAATTTTTGTATGATAGTAAGAGAGGTTAATAAAACTTCAAAATTTTAGCTTGATAGGCGTGATGCTCCCTCTGTTAGTTATGAATATTTCTTTTTATAGTAGGCCTCCTACCATTACGTTAAAATTTTTGGATTTTGGTTATGTCCCCCTATAAATATCACTATCCATATGATAAGGTTGTGATATTAAAATATAGGAGGTCTATTGCTTGTGGGCTTATTTGGAACAAAAAATCCTAAAACAGTTACAGATACGGAGTTTTCTTGGAAAGATAATAAAATTAAAATTACAGAAAGATATGTAGAAACCTCAGGTTTAATCAACTTTATCCGTGTTCCTAAAAAACACATTGAAACAGTTACATATGAAATTAAGACAGGAAAGGTAGCAATGTCTGTAGATATAAACCTTATTGGAAAAGGTGTAATCCTTGGAACAATTGCTGTAGGTATAGACCTAAAAGATGAAGTGCAAGACTGGTTATTAGAAAAACTGAATTTGTGTTAGATTACTAGAAAAACAACATTTAATCCGCTTGTTCATAGGGGAGTAGTAATTAAAAATAAAAGGATGGTATTAACATGAAATCAACAGGTGTTACACGAAAAATAGATGAATTAGGACGGATTGTTCTTCCAAAAGAGTTAAGAACAACATTAGGAATTGCAGAAAAAGATCCTGTAGAAATATTTGTAGAAGATGAAAAGATTATTTTACAAAAATATAAATCTTACGATGCTTGTGTAGTAACTGGTGATATTTCAGAAAAAAATATATCATTAGCAAATGGACAAATCGTTCTTAGTCCCGAAGGCGCTGAACATTTAATTAAGCAGATTCAAAAACAATTAGTTAAGTAGATTCATTATTTTTAGTAAATTACATTAAAGCAAAAGACACCTTAATAGATGTCTTTTGCTTTAACTTGAACCAACATAATTCCATCAATACTACTTTTACAATAGCAAATATATCAGCAATCTTTCATATCATATTCATTTTAGTATAGATCAGACTGTTTTTAAAACATTCAAATATTTAAAAATATAAATTTAAAATTCCTACCTTAAAAGGGGTCCCGCCACACATCCATCAACTTAAGGTATATTTTCAAACAAAATGCGGTCTTTCCATATAGTTTTTTATTATCTTTTGTAGATTTTATAAAAGCGGGCATATCAAATAAACCCTGACGGGTTTCAATT
>NZ_RPSJ01000032.1:0-11185 GCF_003946765.1 Bacillus sp. 2D03
GATTTCTAGTGAAGAAGTCTTTTTTATTTTGGATTTTATTGAAACTTACTTTGAATTAGTTTCTTAAACACCCCCCGGTCAAAAAGTTCGGCTTTTAGTAGGAGGACCGTTCAACGGGGGGAGGAGATGGGAAAAAATATTTTTTGAGATATCAAATTAAGAGGGGGGGTACATGTGCAAAAACTATCAAAGAAAGCACAAATCAAACAAGATTTATTACAACAATTGGAAAATGCTAATTTGAATGGTATGCACTATGTTGACCTTGTCGACGATTACATAACATTGTTCGATACGAAAAACAAATTAGCGAGAGAAATTAAAAAGAATGGACCAATGATTGAATGGCAGAATAGTGAAAGCCAAAAGGGAATGAAAGCTAATCCAGCTACGAAAGAATTTCGTGAAACCAATAAGCGTATGACGGACTTATTAAAAGTGCTTGGTTTAAAAGAACCTGTATACGATGGAAGTAATGATGACGATGATGTCTAAGAAATCGGCAACATACCATCCATATATCGATGAATATATGAGTATGGTAGAAAGTGGTCAAATCAAATCATGTAAAGAACAAAAATTATTAATGAAATATGTTCGGAAAATGTTAAGTCGAGACGACATCTACTTCAATGCTAAAGCAGCAGAAGATTCTATTAATGTTCCTGCTAAATATTTTCCGTTTGAATTATTCCCATGGCAAAAGTTTTTAAATGCATTGATGTATGGTGTGCGCTTCAAAAAAGATGATCGTATTGTATTTGATGAAGTTTTAATATTAATGGGTCGTGGTGGCGGTAAAACAGGTTATATGGCATATGATTCTTTTTATATGATGACCGGACATCATGGTATTAATAATTACGATATTGATGTAGTTGCAACCAGTGAAGATCAAGCGAAGAGAACATTTACTGATGTATATAATGTTATAAGTACGCCATCTTTTAAAGAGAAGTTTAAAAAAATCTTTAAATGGACATTAGAAGAAATTCAACATAAAAAAACAAATTCAGTGATGAATTATAACACTTCCAACTCTCGGACAAAAGACGGTAAACGTACTGGATGTGTAATTTTTGATGAGGCACATGAATACGAAAATTACGATAATATCAATGTCTATACAAGTGGTCAAGGTAAAGTAAGAGGTTCCCGAATCATTTACACCACCACAGATGGACACGTAAGAGGTGGGCCACTTGATGATTTAAAAGAAACAGCAAAATTAATTTTATCTGGCGAGATTGAGGACATTCATTTCTTACCATTCATTTGTAAGTTAGATAGTGAAGGCGAGGTTGATGATCCAGCAAATTGGGAGAAAGCTAATCCTTCTTTACCATACAATGATGAGCTAAAGATAAAAATGAAACGGGAATACCAAAAGATGCAACGTAATTCAAAATTGCGAGTCGAATTTATGACAAAGCGTATGAATATTCCAATTTCAAATATCTTAGAAACAGTTTGTACCTGGGATGAATTAGAGCGAACAAATCAACCAATACCAGATTTGTCTGGATTTGAATGTATTGGTGCTGTGGATTTTGCACAAGTACGAGATTTTTGTGGAATGGGTCTATTGTTTAAAAAAGATAATAAACGATATTGGTTACATCATTCTTTTATTAATCAAGTTGCACTAGATATTCAAGATATAAATATGGATGTTATCCGAGAAGCGGAAGCGAAAGAATTATGTACGATTATTCGAACTGAAAAATCTATTGATCCACATCGGGTTAAAAATTGGTTCTTAGAAATGGCTAAGAAATACAGAATTAAAAAGATTTGTATGGACTCGCATCGTGCAAGTGTATTAGGTCCTGTACTTGAAGAAGCAGGTTTTGAAGTCGAGATTGTAAGAAGGGGACATATTACGCATTCGAAATTATCGCCACTTGTTGATGATTTATTTATCAATGGGAAGTTAGTATTTGGTGATGACTTATTAATGCGTTGGTATGTATGGAATACTTTCAAGGATAATAAGAACAATGGGAATATTGAATATGCAAAGATTGATCCAGAGAAGCGGAAAACAGATGGTTTTCACGCTTTTTTACATGCTCTTAATTTAGATAGTGAATTGAAAGAATCTAATGCTTTAACAAAAGAGAATGTTAGAAAGATATTTAGATCATTTAATGTGTAAAAGGTGGTGAGAATATGGGATTAAGAGAATGGATAAGCGGATTTCTAGGAAGTAATAACACGATTACTTTAAAGGAATGTCTTTATGAATTGAGTGTTGATTATTATTATAAAAAATTAGCTGTAGAAAGTTGTATTGATTTAATAGCTAATGCTCTAACTAGGAGTGAATTTCAAACGTTTGAAAAAGGGAAAGAAAAACGTGGTGAGAATCATTATTTGCTTAATGTACAACCTAATCAAAATCAAAATGCATCAGAATTTATGCATAGCTTAGTTAATCACTTAATTATGGAAAATGAATGTGTAGTAATTATGCAAAATAAGCAATTATATATTGCAGATTCGTTTGATATTACTAAGTTTGCGTTAAAAGAAAACATTTATAACGATATAACAATTGGTGACTTCACCTTTGATAAATCATTTAATGAATCTGAAGTATTTCATTTTAAATTAAATGACCGCAATATTATGCAAGTCATAGATGGAATGTATAACAGTTTTGGGAAATTGCTTGCATCGTCCATTGACTATTATAAAAGAAAAAATAATAAGCGCTTGTTAATTAAAGGTGATTTTCTAAGAGCGCAAGATCCAGAAACGCAAGCCGCGATTGATGAAATGTTTGAAGGTCAGTTAAAAAATTGGTTTAACGCAGATAAAGTAGGTTCCGCTTTTCAATTACAAAATGGATATGAAATCGAAGATATGAGTGATAGTAAAAACGGCGTAGCAAACAATAGCACAAGCCGTGATATTAGCGATTTAGTCAGTGATATATTTGGTTATGTAGCAACGGCTTTTCATGTGCCTATCGGCATTTTAAAAGGTGATGTGGCTGATATTGAAAAGCAAATGGATTCATTTTTAGCATTTTGTATTAATCCGATTGCTGAATTGATACAAGATGAATTTAATCGAAAGATGTACAAAAAAGAAGAGTATTTAAAAAGAACATATTTAAAAATTGATACAACAAAAATTAAGATTGTTGATATTACGAAATTATCAACCGCAATGGATAAATTATTTGCTATTGGTGGTCTAACAATTAATGATGTGATAATGATGCTTGGAAAAGAGCCTATTGATGAAGAATGGGCAAACAGAAGACATGTAACAAAAAACTATCAAGAAGCGGATTCACTGGAAGGAGGTGAAAAGGATGAAACGTTACAAGCATGAAAAATATAACCATCTAGCTAATGTTCAACATGCCTTTAAGGCAGAAGCGAAAGCTGATTCGCTGGACATAACGATTTATGGTGATATTGGTGAATCATGGTGGAGTGATTCTACATCCGCAGTTGATGTTGAGAGAACATTAAAAGCTACTTCAGCAAATATTATTAATATCAATTTGAATAGTCCTGGTGGGGATGTATTCGATGGAATTGCAATTTATAACCAACTAAAAAATCACCCGGCAAAAATTATCATTAACGTAGATGGACTGGCCGCAAGTGCCGCATCTATTATTGCAATGGCAGCAGACGAACTAATTATGAATACAGGTTCTATGTTAATGATTCATGAAGCCTCTACATGGACTTGGGGAACAAAATTAGATATTCGCAAGACATTGAATGCTCTTGAGGGAATTGATAAATCGCTTGCGGATATTTATATGACCCGTTATCAAGGGGAACGTTCAGAAATTGAGACAATGATTGCGAATGAAACATGGTTTACTGCCAATGAGGCAGTAGAGATTGGATTGGCTCATAAAGTAAATGAACATGTAGAAGATGACGATGTGGTAGATCCAGAGGAATTTAAAAATAATGTACTTCAGAAATTCCGAAATAAAAATAACCAACAGAATGAACCAGTAGCAGCAGGTTCAACTGAAAATATACTTAACAAATTTAAGCACGCGTAAAGCAGTGCTTTTTTTATTGTCTTAAAAACAGGAGGGAATAAGATGACTATTAAAAATTTAGATCGTCCGATAATCGAAAATAAAGATCAACAAATTAATAATGTAAAAGAGGCGCTTGAAACAGGTGATGCACAAGCGGTAGCGGCACGAATTGTCGCAAATATGGAAAACAATATGCAACATTTTCAAGATATGATGAACGATGTAATTAATGAAGCACAACAAGCAAAAAATGAAAATTGGGATGCTCAAGTGTTGGCCTCTCGCGGTGTGCGTGTTTTAACAAATGAAGAAAAGAAATTTTATAATGCATCAATTGAAGTTAAATCATTTAGCGAAACACATCAATTGATGCCGCCCACTGTTTTCGAACGAGTTTTTGAAGATTTAGAAAAGGAACATCCGTTACTTTCTCTTGTTAATTTCCAAACCGTAGGAGCAAAGACACAATGGGTTGTTAGAAAAGAGGGCACTACGACAGCGTTTTGGGGTGATGTATGTGACTCAATTAGAGAGATGATTGACGAAGGTTTTGAAACAATTGAAGAAGGAATGTACAAACTTAGCGGATTTTTAGTTGTATGTAAAGCTATGTTTGAACTAGGTCCTGAGTGGTTAGATAAGTATGTGCGTGCATTTATGAAAGAAGTTGTAGCAGAAGAATTAGAAAAAGTTATTGTTATAGGGACAGGGAAAAAACAACCAATTGGTATGATCAAAGATTTAAAAGGATCAGTAACAGATGGTATTTATCCAGATAAAAAGAAAGTCGTTTTAGAAGACTTTACTCCTGTAACAATCGGTAAAAAAATCTTAGCTCCTACTACTAAAGGAGGAACGAAACGCTATACAGGGGTAACGCTTATTGTGAATCCTTTAGATTATGCAACAAAATTTTTCCCGATTGGTGCAAAACGTAAAGATGATGGTACTTGGACATATGATAATTTTGGAGTGCCAGGTTTAACGATGGTCCAGTCGTCAGCCGTCCCATTAAATACAATGATCTCTGGTAAACCGAAAGATTACTTTATGGGAGTTGCTTCAGAACAACGTTTAGAGTCAGACGATACAATCCGTTTAATTGAAGATCAACGTTTATATCTCGTTCGTCAACTCGCAAATGGTCGTCCGTTAGATCCTGATTCGTTCACTGTATTTGACATTACAGCGCTAGAAGCGAAAGAAGGCACTACAACGCCCTAATCCATCCTCTCCTGTTGAAGAGAGGAATTATTCAGCATTAACGAAGGTAGAGATTCAGTCTTTATTAGATCAAAGTGCTATTGAATACAAGTCCAATGCAACAAAGGCTGAACTTATCACTTTATTAGAAGGGGATGCGAATGGATGAGCTTTTGAATGAACTAAAAGATGTTCTTAAAATCACCTGGAATGAAGAGGATGCTAGTTTAATAAAACTTTTGGAAAAAGGAGAGGCGTATTTGTTGGGTTTAACAAATGCGTCTTTTGATTTTTCAAAGGAGCTAACCCCGAAAGATTTGTTGTTAGAACGTTGTCGTTATGTTTATAACAATGCAGGTGATGAGTTTGAAAAAAATTATAAAAATGAATTATCCAGGCTTATTTTAGATGTGGCTTTAGGAAAAGTTGGTGTAATCAATGGTTCTTAAATCGTATAGAGAAACCTTAAATGACGGATTTCTACAATACGGATATAAAAAAACAGAGCGTTCAGAAGAGGGCAAAAGAATAGGTGAGAAGTTTCATGAAGAAGGGAAGCTTGCCTATAAAGTGATGTCTTTACGGGACAGTGATTACAAAATGGTGGGCGTTTTAACAACGGGATTAGATGTAAAAGTTAAAACACTGTATCCACCTTCCTTTAGAAAAATAAATAAAAATAAACTTAAGGTATTAATGGATGGAATCGAATATGACGTGATTAAAGCGGATTATGATTCTAACAAACAATACCTTTTCTTTTATTTGCAGCAGGCGGTGAAATCTCGTGAATGAAAAATCTAAAAAGCTTATGAAGGAGCAGAGAAGTGGCATTAAAAAAGCCCTTGAAGACGGATTTAAGCTTTTAGTTGTTGAGGATGAACTAGCAGAAGATGAAGAATCGCAGTTAACAGAAGAGGGATACCACTGTTTTATTTTAGAATATGGTGAGTTTCAACCGTCTTCTAATGAGCGTACAATTTCTCAAAGTATATATGTCAGTTATTTATCGGAAAATCAATCGAATTTAGATGAGCAGGTCATTGATATTATTTCGTGGGTTGGCAAGGTGAAAATGGTATCCTTTGTAGTTTCTAAAAGCGATCGCCTTCAAGTGAAAGATACAGATCGCTTTATTGATCGTGTTGTTTTTACGTTTAAGAGGGTGATTCCAATTGAGTGCATTTGAGCTTGATTATGAAGCGATAGAAAAGCTTGAAGAAAAAATGCGGTTATTACCAAATAAGATGGAACCTACAATCAATACCATCCTCCACACGGACGGTATACGAATTGCAATAGAAGAGATTACAAAGCTTATTCCGGTATCTCGTTCTAAATGGAGTGTTCGAAATAAAACCCATGCCAAAGATAGCAACTGGTCAAAAAGCGAAAAGATGAATTTAGGTTTTAGGATATTAGCCCGTGGTGGGTCAGCTAATAAAAAAGGATCGTTTGGTTATCTAGTATTCCCGAACGAAGGAAGGGGTTCACATAATCCCTTAGAACAACGATTTGCGGAGCGTGGGATTGTAAACGCTAGGCCAAGAATTTTAGGAGAGCTACACAAAGGTGTAGATAAAGTATTGGAGGAGGAATTTTAAATGGTTAAAGTAATTGAAGAATTTGATTCCGTGTCGATTGCGAATGCAAGTATTCAATTTAAGAAGAAAGGAACGCAAGAGCCAGGAACAAAATTTGGATGTGTAGGATCAATTGAAGGTGAACCAGAAAACAAGGAAATGAAAAAAACATGTGGTGGCGTGACTTTGAAAAAGAAATCGAAAACCACGGAACTTAAAGTTACTGTTTCAGCGCATATTCCTGTTAAAGTAGCAAGAGATTATTTTGGTTTTAATACAACTGGATTAAAGCCGGGTGTATGGGCGTTCGGTAGTGATTCAAAGGGATATGATTTTGTGTTTACGGCTGATGTAGTAGATGAGTTTCAAGATGTTGTAAAACTTATTGCGTTTCCAAATTGCTCAAACTCTACTGGCTTTAAATTTGCTATTGCGAATGGTGAGGAAGAATTGGCAATGATGGAATTAGAATTCTCGGCCTTACCAGATGATTTAAATAAATTCTATTATGAAGCGTTCGTGGATGAATTAGCAGATGCAACAGTCGCTCAAAAATGGCATACACAATTTAATTCAGCTCTAGTGAAAGGAACAACTTCAGCTTAAAGCCCTAGTTTCATATAGGGCTTTTTCTTTTGGATTTAAATGAGAAGAAAATGAAAGTGAGGAAATCGCAGATGAAAGTTCAAAAAATAACATTAAAAGAAGTGGAATTTAAAAAAGTAGATGGTGAGTATGAAAAGAGTTTTGTTAACGAACAGGACTATCCAGCATTTTTAACAAATTATGCTTTGAAAAAAGGCCAAGAAGAAGGGCTTATTACTAGTTCGATTATTGCTGATATTGTGAAATTCCAAGCATTAGATGGATTAAGAAATGAGGATAATAAAGATTTATCAGCTTTAGAACAAATCGATCAAACAAGTATCCATAAGGTAATTTATATGGCGTTTAAAGGCGCAAACCCAAAAGAGAAGTTAACATTTGATGATTTCTTACAGAAGTATCATGATTCATTAGCAGAATCTATTGAACTATATACGAAACTTGTTGTGGATGTAATCAGTCAAGATCCAAATCAATTTGCGATAGCGTTCCAAAAAAGTACAAATAGCGGCGGTAATGGTGAAAAAAAGTAAAAAATCCAGACATAAAAATCGAATGTGTGGAGGATAAATACGTCTTGTATTGTCTAGTCTCTGGAATAGATCCAGAGACTTTTTGGCATGAGCCAATTTCGTCTGTTGAGCGTATTTACGCAGGGATTACAGCGTTTGAAGCATGGCGTAACAATCCCAAGTAAAGGTAGGTGAGAAAATGGCAAGAAATAATTCGGAAGTTGAAGTTATATTTAAAGCGCAAAATAAAGATTTTAATGATGCTATGAAGGGCATGAATCAGGAAACTAAAAAACTTCGTCAAGAAATGAAATTGCAAGAAGAGCAGATGAAGTTAAATGCTACTGATTCAGAAAAACTACAAGCAAAGCTTCAAAACCTTTCCCAACAGTATGCAGTTGCACAAAGGGCTACGCAAGCAACGGCTGAACATTTACAACGTGCTAAAGAATTGTACGGAGAAAATTCTACTGTTGTAGCAAAGTTGGAATCAAAGTTACGAAGCCAACAAATAACAGAACAACAGTTAGCGAATAGTATTAAACAAACTTCTGAAAGTTTAAAACAGGCGAGAGATGCTGAACAGGAAAGAACAAGCGAAACAGCTAAGGCAGCTCAAAAACTGAAAGAGCTAAAAGGACAGGAAGAGCAGTTGCAATCTTCTCTTTCTAAGTTGAATGCTCAATACGAGTTACAAAAAGCAACGCTTGGTGAAAATGCTAGTGAAATCCAAAGGTATGAAACGCAGCTTATACAAGCTCGGACAGCAGAACAACAGTTGCAGAATCAATTAAGTGTGACGAATAGAAGTTTGCAGGAACAAGAAAATGCAACGAAACAATTAAAGACATTCTTTGATGCGACTGAAACGAGTGTAGACCATTTTGCAAATGCATTAGGGAATAACCTTACAAACGCAATACGAAACGGTACGGCGACAGCCAGGCAGTTAGAGCAAGCGATTAAAATCATCGGTCGTGAAGCATTAGGTTCAGAAGCAGATATTGAAAAATTACAGCGATCTCTTCGTTCTATAGATGATGGGAACTCATTACAACAAGTTCGAAATGATTTGAGGGACCTTTCACGAGAAGCGGAGAGAGCATCGCACAGTTTCAAAGAATTAGATATTGGTTTAGAAAATATTCTAGGTGGATTAATGGCTGGTGGTGGTATTTCAGGAGCCATTGAGCAAGCACTTGATACCTCTAAATTAAAAACAAAAATTGATGTTTCTTTTGAAGTTCCAGCATCCTCTAAAAAATCAGTAGAAGAAGCGGTTCGCGGTTTAGAAGCTTATGGTGTTGATGTGGAAGAAGCACTTGAGGGTACACGTAGACAATGGGCATTAAATCAAACTGTCAGTGATAAAGCTAATGCTTCCATTGTAAAAGGAGCAGGAGCCATTGCAAGTGCCTATGCAGGTATAGATTTTACTGAGTTAATTCAAGAAGCGAATGAAATCGGTAATGAATTAGGAATAACTAGTGATACGGCTTTAGGTCTAACAAATCGTCTGTTAAAAATCGGTTTCCCTCCTGAGCAATTGGACATTATCGCTGAATATGGTGGGCAGCTAACACGAGCAGGTTACAATGCTGAAGAAGTACAAGCAATTATGGAGGCTGGTGTTGATACAGGTACCTGGAATTAGAGTATAGTTCCCTTGTATGGCGACATACAATGAAAAACTCCTTTAATTCAGTGGAACTCTCAAATGAGACAATACTGAGCGAAGCCTTTTAATTAAGGAACGTGCAACGACTAGTCGAGAGACGTAGGGTGTAAGCAAATGACACTCGAAACGGGGAGCAACTCAAGTAGTTGAAGATATAGTCTAATCTATACGGTGACGTATAGCAGTTCATAAGAACGGGCGTGACGTTGCGAATCACGTTGAATATAAATGATTGATAATCTCTTAGATGGACTGAAAGAAGGCCGTATTAAAGCGGCTGAATTTGGTCAAGGTGTCGACAAGTCTATGAAAGAAGCTCTTGAAGGCACTAAAATTTCGGCTGATCAGTTAGAAAAGTGGGGGCAATCTGTGGCTAAAGGCGGTAAAGAAGGTTCGGCAGCTATGACAGAGATTGCTAAAGCATTGGCTAGTATTGAAGATGAAACAAAGCGAAATGAGATTGGTGTTAAGCTTTTCGGAACGATGTATGAAGATCAAGGCCAGAATATCACCAATACACTTATTAGCGCTCAAGATAAAGTTATAGATTTAAACAAGAATCAAGAACAACTAAATGAAATGATTAAGAAAATGGATGCCAGCCCAGCTGTAAAGTTTCAAAAAGCTATGAACGACTTGAAAATGGCACTTGAACCTGTTTTGGGAGTCATTGCTGATGTAATAAGTGCTTTTGCGGGCTTCGTTTCGGAACACCCAGCGTTATCAGCAGCTATAACAACAATTGTAACAGCGCTCGGGATTCTTGTTGGAGCATGTATGGCGTTAGCCCCAGTATTTGTCACCTTATCCAGTATAGCTGGTATATTGGGTGTGAGTATTGGGGCTGTTGCTGGTCCAGTTGCATTAGTAGCAGGTGGAGTGATAGCTGCATCGGCGGTTATTGCTGGATTGATTATTTGGATGAGAAATTTATGGCAAACCAATGAAGGGTTCAAAAATAGCATTACGAATGTAATTGAAAGCGTTCAAAACTTTGGACACGCATTATCTTCACTAGGTAAATATCTATTCTATACGGCTGTTGATGGAGATTATTTAAATGATTGGATTACTCATTTGCCAAAAGGATTTCAAGATGCGGCTGAAATGATAGGATTGGCAGTTAGTAAGATACGTGAAGCATGCCTTCATCTTTTTGATGCAGTAAAAGCGGTCTTTTCGGGAGATTTTAGCCAGTTAGGTGAAATTTTTAAGATGATTGGCCCTACAATCGCAGGAGCAATTATTGGTGGGCTTCCTGGTGTGCTCGTCTCGGTATCTCGTTATTTACCAGCTATAGCGGAGTATTTGAATGCAAACTCAGGGATTATTCTTGAAACTATTACAAATATTTTTAACAATATAGCTAACTTCGTAACAACAGTATTACCGCAATTTTTTGAAGCGGGATCACAAATGATTTCAAACCTTGTGAATGGTTTGGTTGTAGCAGCTCCAATTATGCTTGAAGCCATTGTTGGGATTATAAACACAATTTCACAGATGATTGCTACCTATCTCCCTATGATTGTTCAAATGGGAATACAAATCATTCAAACTTTAATTTCTGGAATTGTAC
>NZ_RPSJ01000033.1:0-10460 GCF_003946765.1 Bacillus sp. 2D03
AATTGAAACCCGTCAGGGTTTATTTGATATGCCCGCTTTTATAAAATCTACAAAAGATAATAAAAAACTATATGGAAAGACCGCATTTTGTTTGAAAATATACCTTAAGTTGATGGATGTGTGGCGGTACCCCTCAATGAACAAAAAAATTAACATAGTAAAATAGTATTCTGATGGGAGTCCAATATATTATTAAAATTAGATGGTTCAAGTCGAAGGAAGGCACTTTAGGGGGGCTTTTCTTTATTTTCAAAAGGACCTACTCCATTCATTCTTAAAAACATAAAGTAAAGTGAACCCGTTAAAATACATGAATGAACCTTAGTTTTAATCCCCTTACCTAAAGGAGGAACTATTATGGACTATGGTGGTAGTTGCGGAGAAGGCTGTGGTTTTGCTGGAGGATTTGCTTTGCTTGTTGTACTCTTTATACTATTAATCATTATCGGATGCAGTTGCTTCTGCTAAAAAACTATTAGAAAGGACACTCTTATATGGGTGTCTTTTCTTTATGAAAAATATCTAACTATCAACCTTTTCCTTATGACTTCTAACATCAACAAAGGGTGATACAAACTATTACATATGTTTGTACCACCCTTTATTGATGCGGTTAAACTTCACAAGTGTTGAAGTTTTAGACTTCTCCCTTAGTGTACCCATATTATTAGAACATCCTGTAATCTGTAGACAAAATGTAGCTAATAAAAACAATATTAATAATTTCTTCAATAAATCCTCCTACATGCATAAAACACCATATGTTACAAAACAAACATAGCATCAACTCTTTATAAAAACAATATAATCCTCGTTCCTTAAGCTATCTCTTAACATAAGAGTACCGCTACATATTCATCAAGCTAAGATTTTAAAATATCCTCTACTTAAGGAATTTGTAAGTATCAAGTAAGAAAAACGAGAGCTTTGCTTCGTATAATCAAAATATAAAGTGAAGGAAAAAAGATTATTTTTGGGATTAATATACATGTGACAAGAGAAGAAATTGACGTTTTTTTAGAATAATAATATTAGTATGTCCAAGTTTTTGAGATTACTTGCAAGTATTTTAAAGTTTTTGTACCAGAATTCTAATTACCATACTTGTTTTTTGCCATCACATATTGGAGGTTAAAACATGAATGCAAAAAAGAAAATACAAAGATCAGTACTTACCTTTATCCTACTCTTTTCTTTAGGCATTTCATCTTTCTCGCTTACAACAACTATTCACGCAGATACAAGCGAGGAACAATCTGCTGAAAAGAAACTAGTCTCTTTAACGGAGCGTACATCATTATTTTTTGAATATCTCCAGAAAGGTAAGTATGCAGAGGCAATACAGTTGACGTCTGCTGCTTTTCAATCCAAATTTACAGCAACCACATTACAAAACTGGTGGACACAAAGTGGTTGGAGCGGGATAAAAAGCATGGGAATCCCCGTGATAAAAGAACGAAACTTGGTCCATCAGACGGTGGAAATTCCAGCAGATACCGAAGGAACTACCATACCGCTACTCCTTAAATTCACACCTGGCGGGAAAGTAGATGAAATTGGAGAAAGGCCACCCGAGGAATCTTATACTATCCCGCATCCTAGCTATGATCAACCTGACTCCTATCAAGAACGTGAAATCGTCATTGGAAATTCCACCTATCCGTTACCAGCGACATTAACAGTTCCGAAACATAAGCGTGGTGAAAAACTGCCCGTAGTTGTTCTTGTTCATGGTGCTGGCATCCATGATCGCGATAGCACATATATGGGAACAAAAATCTTACGAGACATTGCGGTGGGCCTTTCATCCAACGGAATTGCAGTGTTGCGCTATGAAAAACGCACCTTAGAACATGCATTAAAGATGAGTACAGAACCTGTTACGTTAGACCGTGATACTACAGATGATGCTATATTTGCAGCAAAATCAGCAGCGCAGCAGGAAGGCATTGATCCAAATAATATTTTCATTCTTGGACATAGTCTAGGAGCTGGCACAATGCCACGTATACTGAGCAAAGCGCCTTCCACACTTGTCCGAGGAAGCATCTTACTCGCACCACCTGCACGCCCTTTGACTGACATTGCTATTGATCATTCTCAATACCTTGGGGCGTCAAAGGAAGAAATCGACGAACTAAAAAGGCAGGTCGCTTTTATTCAGGATCCTACTTTCAATCCTGACCATCCTCCAGCTGACTACAATTTTGGGTCACCTCATTTTATGTATGATGTTTCTAGGTGGCGTCCAGTTGAAGAGGCAAAATCACGAAAAGAGCCTTTACTCATTCTGCAAGGAGCACGTGATTATCAAGTAACAGTAAAAGATGAATATACAAAATGGCAGAAAGGACTTTCAAACCGCGGGAATGTTCAGTTCAAAAAATATCCGAAATTGAATCATTTCTTCACGGAGGGTGACGGAGAATTAAGCCTCCCTAGTGAATATGAAATCCCTGCTAACGTTCCCGAATACGTCATCCAGGACATTATTACATGGGTTAACGAGACAAAAAAATAAGCACACATCAAAAGCCTTCATGCAATCATTATTGCGTGAAGGCTTTTTGAAACTAGTGATTCAGAGATAGCTATTATTTTATATAATATTTGCCCCAAAACGAAAAATTAGAGTCTTTTATAGCAATGAAGTTCATTTTAAGAGCAACCTGTTCTGTGAGCTTAACGGTGATGGGCGGTACCCCTAGAATAAAGAAACATGAGTAGTTAAAGAGACTACTCTTGTTTCTTTTCCTTCTCTTCTTTTTCGATTTCAGATACAGATTTTGCAGGTTTTTTTATCATTTCATCTAATTCTCCAGAACGCGTAAATTTATTTTCAAAGTTTTTAGTTGTACTTATACTAGCTATAAAATCTAATTCTTTATTATTGTTTATATAACCTTTTAATTTAGGGACTCCCATAGGACTTACACCCTTTTCTATAAACGTAATCGATTTTACATCTTCAATATTATAATAAATATACTTTTCTACTCGTGCCTCTTGTACTTTCCAAAATTGTTCTTCTTTTTCTTTTTGTTTTAAGTATTCCATAGTAAAATACCCTCCTGCTATGAGTATCACAGCAGATATAACCAAAATCATTGCTTTCTTCATTGGAAATCTCCTTATAAAAAGCCTACCAATGTATTCTTCTTAAAATGGGATAGAGAAGACAAGAATAGTACAAAGACTACTCTTGTTTCTTTTCCTTCTCTTCTTTTTCAATTTCAGATACCGACTTATCAGGTTTTTTTATAAGTTTATCTAATTCCCCAGAACATCCAAAATCATCTTCAAAATTTTCCGTAGTACCTATACCAGTATCAAACCATAATGCCTTATCACCATTTATATAACCTCTTATATGAGGAACGCCCATTGGACTTACCTTATGTTCTCTAAATGTAATCGATTTTACATCTTTAATATTATAGTGAATATACTTTTCTACTCGTTCTTTTTGCTCGTTCCAAAACTTCTCTTCAATTTCTTTTTGTTTTAAATATTCCATAGTAAAATATCCTCCTGCTATGAGCACCACAGCAGATACAACCAAAATCATTACTTTCTTCATTGAAAATCTCCTTATAAAAAGCCTACCAATGTATTCTTCTTAAAATGGGATAGAGAAGACAAGAATAGTACAAAGACTACTCTTGTTTTTTTTCTTTCTCTTCTTTTTCGATTTCAGATACAGATTTTGCAGGTTTTTTTATCATTTCATCTAATTCTCCAGAACGCGTAAATTTATTTTCAAAGTTTTTAGTTGTACTTATACTAGCTATAAAATCTAATTCTTTATTATTGTTTATATAACCTTTTATATGAGGAACTCCCATTGGACTTATCTTATTTTCTGTAAATGTAATCGATTTTACATCTTTAATATTATAGTGAATATACTTTTCTACTCGTGCCTCTTGTACTTTCCAAAACTTTTCTTCTTGTTCTTTTTTATTTAAGTATTCCATAGTAAAATATCCTCCTGCTATGAGCACCACAGCAGATACAACCAAAATCATTACTTTCTTCATTGAAAATCTCCTTATAAAAAACTTACCAATGCATTCTTCTTAAAAATGGGATACAGAAAATAAGAGTAGTGCAAAGACTACTCTTGTTTCTTTTCCTTCTCTTCTTTTTCAATTTCAGATACTGATTTTTCAGGTTTTTTTACAAGTTCCCCTAATTTTCCAGAACGTGAAAGTTTATCTTCAAAATTCTTCGTAGTACTAATACTAGCTGAGAAATTCAATTCTTTATCATTATTTATATATCCATCCACAGAAGGAACTCCCATCGGATTTACTTCATGTTTTGTGAAGGTAATCGATTGCACATCTTTAATATTATAACGAATGTATTTCTCAATTCTTGTCTCTTGTTGTTTCCAAAACAGTCCCTCTTGTTCTTTTTTTTGTAAGTATTCCATTCCTAAATAACCTCCTGTTATAATGAAAATTATGGATATTATAATAATTATTGCTTTTTTCATTCCTATTCCCCTTATCATTAAATATATTTAAAATATACCACGAAGTGAGTTGAGGCAGATGAATGAATTGAAAAAGAATACCATTGCGACAGATGAAGATTATTTTGAGCTTTCAAGTATGGTTTATAAAAAAGATTATTTGGAAGAAGGGAAAGAGATAAAAGGAATTGACGGTAAATTATGGAAGGTAATAGACACCTTCGATGCAGATCACACAAAGGTGAAAAATGGATTACAAGCAATCGCTGTAGTACCCGCAGATAAGTATAAATCTGGTAAAAAACAGTATGACGATGTAATCGTTGCATACCGCGGTACTGAATTTGGTAGATTCGATGGAGATAAAACCACAGATATAGTTCAAATTACACTTGGACAGAAAAAGAACCTTGGTGTAGCAGGTGAAAAGGTACCGACATCATTTGATAGTGCAGTAGAATTTGCAGAAAAAATTAAGAAAAAATATAACCCTACATCTATTCACACTACCGGACATAGTAAAGGTGCTGCAGAAGCCCAATATGTAGCAGCAGAAATGAATTGTTATGCAACAACATATGCTGCACCAAATATTTATAGATTACTAAGTGATAAAGCAAAAAAACGAGTAGATGAAGGCGTAATGGAAAATAAAGTAGTAGATTATACTCATAGAAAAGATGCTGTAGGAAATTTTGATCAATTTGGAGCACCTATGATTGGTAAACAATTTACAACAAAAAGTAATGGAACAGATAGTATTCTCGCGGCTGTATTTATGGGACAACATCCAATGTCAACATTTCTAGAAATGTTCCACAATAATGGTAGTGTTCGACTAGAATTAGAACCAGATGATATCATTCGTCATGCAAAAGAGATACAAAAAATAAGCGATATATTATCTGATATTATTAGAAATATAGAAACATTCCAACAACAAGAAGAAGAGGAAGAGGAAGTTGCGAAATTAAAGAGTCAATTGAAGCATGAGACAGGCCCTGGAGGAAAATATCATCTGTTAGAAGAACATGAAGTAGATGAAGCAATTAGAGAGGTTGCGAAAATATCCCAAAACGGAAAAGACTATTTTCATGATATACAACTAGCAGAAGAACTAATTCATCTTTTACGGAAAAAACAAAAAGAATTGATTCATTTTGGAGATGATATTGCTTATGTAGCTAATTCATTACGAGATAAAGATAATCAATTAGGAACAAATTTTGAAGGACTGGCGGCGAGATAATATGATGGATTTTATAGGGGAAATTCAAAAAATAGAGAAAGAAATAGAGAAAGCTACAGTTGGTGCAGTTGGAACTATTATAGATGAGTTGCAAGCTGTTAAAAAGCAATTAGAAAAAGAACTGCAACAATCACTTTTAAAAACTGATGTAGCATTCAAAACAAATAGCATAGTAGCAAGCCAAAAACATGCCATTCAAAAAAACAAAGAAGCATTTCATGATGTATGCAAAAGTTTATCTGAACAAGGAATTGAATTAAACAAAAGTTTTGAAAGCAAAACAGGTAGTGCAATAAAAGAAACATTACATAAACATCTCGATCAAATTCGAAATGAAATGATTTCTAAACAATATGATTTAATTAATAGTTGTGGAAAAAAATAAAAAATTTCTATTATTATTTTAATCTATATGTATTAGAAAAAGTCCCCTTATGTAGGACTTTTTCTAATACACGAATAGATGCTATATTATCAAGCATTGCTCCTGCTTCAATTCTATGTAGCTTTAATTCCCTAAAAGCAAAATATACAACAAGTTGAAGAGCCTCTGTTGTATAGCCCTTTGCATTATGCTCCTTATCTAAAGTAAATCCTGTATAACAGCTTTGGAGGTCTCCCCTAACAATTTGAGTTAATGAAATGTCTCCGATCAGTTTATCATTTTCTCTTAAAATGATTCCAAAAGGATTACTTGCCCTTCAGCTTTCTTTTTTCATACTTGTTCAAGACGTATTTTTTGATGTTATTTTGTATAAAAAACTTTTGCTATCAACCTGTTCGAAAAATTGATAAAGAATAAGAGATTGAAGGATGAAAACAGAAGACTACAAGGAAAACTGTATGAACAAATATAATGAAACAAGGCTCTTACTTTGTAGTGGTATCCACGAAGTAAAAGCCTTGTTTTTTCTACTCATTTTTTATATCAGTCTTGATTTTCCAATGGAAAGGCACAGAAAATCTACTACAGAAGTTGTGATACCTCTAGGATTAACAAATTCTTTAAATTTCTGTGTACTACGTACAAGCCCTCTACTTTTGGCATGTGCCTCTAATTCAGCTCGAACTTGTATTGTATCCGGAGCCATTCTTTCTAAAGCATGTTCAGAATATTTACGAACATTGATTTCAAGTTTTTAAAACTCATTTATTGTAACTGTAAAATGTGGCTTGAATTTTACTTCGATTTTTTTCTTTTCTTCTGTACCTAGAATGTATAGTGAATCATTACGAGTATATATTTCTTTCACTGATTCCATCTTGGTTTCTATGATACGTTTGTCTTCGTATAGCATTATTAATTCAACTGTTGCATCATAATAGAACATATTCATAACCAGTTCAAATCCAAGTTTATCAATTTTACTATATCGATACGCACCTGCACCTGGAATATAGTAATCTTCTGGTTCGCTTTCGAAAATTTCTAGTAACTCATACTTATCATGTTTAATATCCAATATTCCTCAACCTTTTTGTCATAGATTACTTACTATGCTATTCATGCTATTCATTCTATTCTTTTTTCTTTGCGGGAACAACTGTGATAACGTCACCTTTATCATTTATAACTACGTAGCCTTCGTCTCTAACGTATTTCCAAGTACCAGGATTGTCTCCTGGTTTGCGAGTGCCCGTTTTTATAATATCTTCAACTACATTTGGAGTCATTCCTCGAGGATCAACTTTTTTTAATTCTTCCATGTATTTATCTGATCCGAATGTATACCCTTTTCTTTCAGCTCGCTCACGTGCTCGTTTTGTAAGCTCCGCTCGAACTTGAACTGTATCAGGTGCCATTCTTTCAAGTGCATGTTCAGAGTACTTACGTCCATCAATGACGCCGCCACCTCTTGGCATACTCCATCCAATCTCTTCAGTTACCTTTGATACTTTTCCTAAATCCTTCGCTTTTTGCTCTAACTCTCCATATTTACCAAATACTCGACCAATAACTTTAGGAGTGCCACCTACAACTGTAGAAACAGTTCCCCATACATAATCATTCGGCTCATATTTTCTGTCTGTGAAAAATTCTCTTCCATTTTATCTGGATCAACACGTACTTGCCTCAACTAATTTCCTTCCTTCACCTATATGTATAAAACTTCCAAATATAAGTATAGCAAATTGATAGAGTTGGTCCAGACATGATTCGTAAATGTGTACTTTTTAATATGTTAGCGGGCCCCATATTATTTAAATTAAGATGATTCAAGTCGGAGGAAGGCTCCTTTGGGTGTCTTTTCTTTATGAATAGAAAGCACGCCTATTTCCGTAGGTGTAGTAAATGGTAACCCCTATTACCATTTATTTAAATATATCTAAGTTGATATTATATAATTTAGATATATTTAAATTGTATTTTTATTATATAAGTAGTGCAAAAGAAGTTAGACTTTGTTATCATGTTCTACGAATTAAAATTATTTCAAGGAGGATTTTTTGTGTTTGGTATATTAAAAAAACAATGTCGATTCAATAAAATGTCGGCAATATCGTTAGGGATTTTTGTGTTTTATATGATTTTAAAGCAACTTATCGCACTAGTTTATTTCATTAGTGATGAACAGTTTGGCGGGATGAGCATTTCGTTTGACGCAATTGATTTGTTAGTTGTTCTAATAATTTATTTTTATTATCGTGGATCTAAAGAGCCTTTTACAAATCAAAATAATTTTACGATGAGTTTGCCAAAAAGCTTACTTTTAGGTCTAGTACTAACTGTAGTATGTAAATCCCTACCGCTGTTACTAGCAGACTTTATAAGTTTTCAGTCATCTAATCAAGTTGAATTAGAAAGCCAAGTAACGTTACCCATTTTAGTCTTCGCATTTTCTATTGCTCTAGTAGCACCCATTGGTGAAGAAATTGTCTATCGTGGTGTTATACAGCATGGAATTTTTAAAAATTCCTGGTTAGGTGTACTTGTTTCTTCAGCTATTTTTGCAGGTATGCATGTTAGTCTTCTTTCTTTAGAAACAATTCCATATTTCCTTTTGGGAATTGGTTTAGGTTGTACTTATAAGTTAACCGGGCGTTTATATGTGGGAATTATAATGCACATGATTAATAATTCGCTAGCAGTGATTGCTATTTATTATTTTTAACTAAAAGAATAAGAGAGAATATGCTACAGGTGAATATTAAGAAAATTAATTTGTTAATATCTTAACTCTATTTTAGACCGAACCGTCCGGTCTAAAACGTTAATTCAAGTCAGAAGACACCTTTGGGTGTCTTTTTTTCTGCATTAAAAAGCCCACCTATTTTTGAACTGAACCCAAAAAATTAGACAAATATATTAAGCAGCTACTAAGGATTGAACTCTGTATTGCACAGGGGACAATCCTTTTAGTTTTGTTTTAATTCTTTTGTGATTGTAGTAATGAATATAAGTTTCTAGTTCTTGCTTAAATTGTTCCATACTTTCAAACTCTTTAAGATAAAGTAATTCAGACTTTAATAAGCCAAAGAAATTTTCCATGACTGCATTATCTAAGCAATTTCCCTTACGGGACATACTTTGGATAACGTTATGTTTTTTAAGCGACTGATGATATTGTCGCATTTGATAATGCCAACCTTGATCCGAGTGTAAAATAGGAGTTTCCTTATCATTCAAACATTGAAACGCCTTATTTAACATTTTAGAAACAAGGGAATAGGCAGGTCTATGTTCTATATTGTAAGCTATAATTTCTCCGTTATATAAGTCTAAAATGGGTGATAGATATAGTTTTTTACCATGTAAGTGGAACTCCGTCACATCTGTTACCCATTTCTCGTTTGGTTTTGATGCGTGAAAATTACGTTTTAAAATATTAGGAGCGAATTTCCCGACAGTCCCTTTATATGAACGATATTTTTTTAATCGAACAAGACATTTTAATCCCAGGATATTCATTAAACGTCGAACGGTTTTATGATTTAATGCATGGCCTCGATTACGTAATTCCAATGTAATACGACGATAACCATACCTCCCAAAATTCTCACTAAAAATCTCTTTAATTAATTCTTTAACTTTCTTATATTTATCTGGACGTTTCGCTTGTTTCATCCAGTAATAATACGTACTACGAGCGATATTAGCGACTTTCACAAGGTCAACGACCTTATATTTATGCCTTAATTCATAAATCAATTGCGCTTTGTCTTGGTCTGTGATGTTTTCTTCTTTTGAACTAAGGCATTCAACTTTTTTAAATAGTCATTTTCCATACGCAGACGTTCATTCTCTGCTTGTAGCGCTTCTATAGAACCTTCAAGAAATACTTCGTTTTGTTTTAAATGTTGTAGCTTAGCTTTTTCTTTGGCCATGGTTAGACGCCCCTTTTTCTTTGATTTTAGGGCATCTAATCCTTCTGTTTCATAAGCTACTTTCCATTTTCGGAGTGTTTCGCAAGAAGGAATATTAAAAAAAGCAGCTGTTTCTCTCAGAGATGTCCCATTTTCATTCATATAATGAATTACATCTAGTTTATACTCGAGAGGGTAAGTTGTATAGCGTTTTTCAAACGCCTTTTCCCCTGAAAATTCAAACCGTTTAATCCATTGATAAAGTTCTCTAGGATGAACCCCTATAGAATTAGCAATGGTTTTTCCGCCTTCCGTACCTTCTAGATATCGTTTTACTGCTTTTATTTTATCTTTTGAAGAAAATTTAGCCATAAAAAATGCACCTCCAATTGTTAGTTATGTGTCTAACAATTGGGGTGCACTTCA
>NZ_RPSJ01000034.1:0-7827 GCF_003946765.1 Bacillus sp. 2D03
TTCGCTCGACTTGCATGTATTAGGCACGCCGCCAGCGTTCATCCTGAGCCAGGATCAAACTCTCCAATAAAGTTAGTTTGTCTAGCATCTAAAATAAAAATTGACGTTTCACGTTGTTTGTTTCGTTCAGTTTTCAAAGAACTACTTAGCCGCTCATTTGCGACTTCCTTATGTTAACACTTTCGTTATTTGATGTCAACTAAGTTTTTCATTTCATTTGTCGCTTTCGACGTTATTGTCATCGGCGACTTGTTCTATATTACACCCCTGTAGATCAATCGTCAATACCTTTTATCTTTTTTATTTTATAAATCATAAAAGCTTTGCCCCCTCTTAATTTCTAACACATCCTTAGAACTTCTTAAACTTATGTATTCAAATTAACAATCTGCAGCCTACACTCTCTAACTTAATACTAATACTTTTCTAAAGAATGAATGTGAGACCAAGTAAATATATATTAAGGATAGTATTTTTTCTTTTAGTACGTTCTCCCTCCTGCTCATCTCTAGGGGGATTATAAATAAAACACTTCTCTTCTTTACCTTTAAAAAAGGGAAAGAAATCTAATACCCTTAGGAGGCGTTATGAAATGCATGTTAATAAAAAGATAATTTATGTATCCCATGATGCCCATTTCCACGGAGCACAGCTACTTTCTTTACATACTATTAAGGCTCTTAAAGAAAACTTTGATTACTCTGTTGCAATTATTTCTATTGGATCCGGTATTTTAATTCCCGATTTTCAAAAGTACGGTCCTGTTTATTGTCTCGAGCAAGGTTATCAAACAGAAGAAAAGGTCGAATTATTAATAAAGGATTTATTATCACAGAATTTTACCCTCGCCATATGTAGCACTGTCATAAGTGGCGATATCGTCGCATTACTAGCTAGACACAATATAAAAGTTGTTTCATTAATACATGAATTACCGCATTTAATACAACAGTACTCTGCTGAAGGGAAAGCTAAAAACATCGCTGAATTTGCTTACAAAGTTGTCTTCCCTTCACAATACGTATATGAAAAATTTCGTACAATCACTGAATTGGATCCTCAAAAATGTCACATTCTCCCTCAAGGTTTGTTTAACCACAATCCTTATAAGAACAATATTGCAAAAGCCAGAAATGAGTTACGTAAGAAGCTTAACCTGCCTCTAGATAGCAAAATCATCTTGGGTGTAGGCTTCGCAGATTATCGGAAAGGGATAGATTTATTCTCACTTATCTCTTACTCAGTAAGAAAGACTCACAAGGATATTCATTTCATTTGGGTAGGGAGAACAGACGTTCAATTCCTGAATACACTGCCCCCTAAATATAAAGCACATTTCACATTAGTCGATCCTACTCTCGATATCGGATTATATAACGCCGGGGCTGACTTATACTTATTAACTTCAAGGGAAGATCCTTTTCCAAATGTTGTTTTAGAAGCATTGGATGCAAAACTTCCTGTTATAGGTTTTAAAAATGCTGGAGGTTTTGAAGATGTTGTTACAGAAAAAACTGGTGCCTTAGTAGACTTTTTAAATTTACCCAAAATGCTAGAAAAAATATATGAATTTATTCATGATGAGGGATTACGATTACAAAAGGGAAGCTTTGGCCAAGAACTTATCGAAAAAAACTTCAATTTTCTTAATTACATTTATCAATTACTAGATCTTCTCGAACATAATTACAAAAAGATAAGTGTAATCATACCGAACTATAATTATGAAAAATACTTACCTGATCGAATCGAATCGATATTAAACCAAACCTACCCTCTTTACGAACTAATTTTCTTAGACGATGCCTCCACTGATCATAGCGTATCAACTTTTAAAAAGCTGCTCTCAAAAGAAAATAAGACCCACCTGAAGGTTCAACAGATTATTAATGATAAAAACTCTGGTTCTGTATTTAAACAATGGATAAAAGGAGTCTCTGCAGCAACTGGTGATTATATTTGGATCGCAGAGGCCGATGACTTATGCGATAAGACATTTTTACAAGAGGTGATACAGGGATTTTATATAAATAACAATATTACCTTAAGTTACACACAATCAAAACAAATAGATGAACAAGGAAATGTATTGGCTAATCATTATTTAAATTACACAAATGATATCGATAAAGAAAAATGGAAAGCCCCCTATTTTCGAAAAGGAGTCGAAGAAATACAAGATACGTTACTTATCAAAAATACTATACCTAATGTTTCAAGTGTAGTTTTTAAAAATATAGATATGAAGAAAACAGAAAAACAGTTAGAGAAGTTCAAAATAGCTGGTGACTGGTTCTTCTATGTTTCTCTTCTTACAGAGGGAGATATTCACTTCAATCCAGCCCCCTTAAACTATCATAGACGACATTTAAATAGCGTAACGAGAACAGAAGATTCATACTCCCATTACAATGAAGTTGTGCAAATGCAAAATTTCATTAAAGAAAGATTTACTATCGACGACATTTCTAAAATGAAAATGTATACATATAGAAAGTATCTTAAAGCATACTTAAAAATTTAAACATGTGCTTTCTATGCCATCAATATCTCTTTTAAGTTGCTACTATTACTCAAGGGAGGAATACTCTTTGAAAGACTTTATAGAGGAACATAAAGATTTAATTTCTCAAATCGCACACAGCTATAATGTAAATGCAAGTATCCATCCTGAGGATCATATCTTTCAGTTCATTGTCACTAATCCCGTCTTCCCATCAAAAAAAGAAGCGATAGATTACTACTTTAAAGATGGGCAAAACTCAGCAAAAATACTCTTAAACTTAATTACTTCCCTTTATCCTCCTACAGGCAATCCAAATCAATTGTTAGAATTTGCATCCGGATACGGCTGCGTAACACGTCATTTATTAAATCTACAAACGGATTTGAGTATAACCGCTTGCGATATACACGAAGAGGCCATTTCCTTTATTGAAAACAAATTAAATAATTCTTCTATATTATCTCATCCTGAGCCTGAACAGTTAAAATTGGACTCCTCTACGTACGATATCGTTTTTTGTCTATCCTTTTTCTCTCATATGCCTGATACAACTTGGTTTCGTTGGCTACAAACATTGTATAACGCTGTTTCACCTGGTGGTTTATTCATTTTCACAACCCATGGCTATCAAAGCAAAAAATACTTTGGGTTTCCAAATTTAAATGAAAAGGGCTATTGGTTTCTCTCTTCTAGTGAACAATTTGATTTAGATGTGAATCAATACGGACAAACGATAGTTAGCCCCTCTTACGTGTGTGACAAAATTAAATTATTACCCCATAACCCAATTATCAAAAAGTATACTGAAGGATTTTGGTGGGAACATCAAGACCTTTGGGTTATAGAAAAAGAAATAAAATAATAACCCACGCTCTGCTTATATACAAGTAGAGCGTGGGTTATTATTTTTTACTACATAAGAACTCTTCAATCCATAGCTTATTTAATCTAATCCCATGTTTAAAATCTATTTTAGGTTCCCAATTCAATTCTTGTTTTACCTTATCAATATTTAAAATGATTTTTTGAACGTTCTCTTGTTTTTGTTTGTAACAGATAAAATCCACTTTTCTTTCTGTTATTTTCTCTAATTCCACTATAATTCGTTTTAAAGAAAGACCTTTGCCACTCCCTATGTTGTATACGCAAGATTTCAATTGATTTAATTGTGCTAGTTGTATAGTAATTTCAACTAAATCATCGATATAAATATAATCTCTAATAATCTCCTCTGGATTCCCATATATATGAATCCTTTCATTACTGAGATGCTGGTACAAAAAACAATTTATCGCCCCAACTTTTTTTAAAGGGTTTTGGTATTTTCCATACGGATTAGAATATCTACATACAACATAATCTATTCCATATTTTTTCTTATAAAAATACAAATAATTCTCCAGCGAAACTTTTGTTATTCCATACGGGGAAAGTGGTCTTAATGGGTGTTTCTCATCAATAGGCAAATATTCAGGTTCACCATAAACTGTGCCTCCCGAAGAAGCTAATATAATTTTTTTAATACGAAATTCTTTAACACTTTCCATGAAATTAAGAAAAAATAGACTGCTATTAATATCGCCAAAAACGTCTTCAATTGAAGTTGCTACGTTAGACGTCGCAGCTAAATAAATAATAATATCTATATTCACTAAAGCCTTATATATATCCTTAACATTTTCTAAATCACCTTTAATAAATTCAACTTCACTTATAATATTTTGAGGAAAATTATTTATATGTCTGGAAAATACTTTTACATTTTGTCCCTGTTTCAATAAACCCAATGCGAGGTTGATACCAATGAAACTATTTCCACCTACTATTAAATAATTATTCTTCCTCATAATATCATCTCTCTAGTAATAAATTTTTCCTATCGTCAAACTTAAAAATATACACAAATAAACTGGATCATTTTGATTATTCATCCTCTTATCATTGTATGTTTGTTATAAATTTTCATTATCTTTATTTTCTATTTTCATTTTAGAATAGCTTCCTTATTAAGGTTGACTGCAAAAACAATCATAATATTTACTCATCCCCATGAATATATTTAATAAACAATCCTCACTTGTTTAACCCATAAAAAAACTTCTAAATACACAAGGTTCTAAAAAAAGGAGTGCGAAACTCATGAAAAATATAAATCAAGAACTTTTAAATCATGTAATCCTACATAAAGATCGAATTCCCCATTACCATAAAGACTTTCCCCTTATACTATTTTGGAGTCATAGAAGCGGATGCACCTCATTAGCTAATTGGTTCTTTTTTCAAATTGGATTATTTACTGAAGCAAAGAAATACAATGACTTTATTCATTACTATGAGTTCTGGGTGTATAAAAACAGTACAAATTACATTCAACATTTACAAAATAGTCTTCTAGAGGCTAAAAAAAATGTTTGTAAACTTGTACGAAATCCTTATACAAGGGCTGTCAGCTCATTTTTATTACTTGCTGACAATCCATATGCTAGCCCACAATGGGAGAGCATCCGTCATTATTTTTATAATGATAAATATAGTAATCAAGGAATATCATTTAAACAATTTTTATATTACGTTCAGGCATTCGGTTCCAATTCCCTAGCATTAGATATACATTTTAGTCAACAATACGTCCCTGGTGAAGAAAACTTCATTCAATGCTATATTCCTTTAGAAGATTTTAATACACAAATCACTAAAATAGAACACATGTACGATTTAACAAAATCTAATTTAGCACTTCTTACAAATTCAGATCATCATCGCGCTCACAAGATGATTTATGCAGGAAGCTATGCAGAACTTAGCATTACAGATCCAGGCTTTCCCCGATTTCCAACATACGAAAGCTTTTATGATAAAGAAACTATGGACTTAGTTACAGAAATATACGCACAGGATTTTGAAATGTACCCATACACGAAAGGGATATTTTAAGTCTATACATTTTTCCACGAATAAAAGCTGATACATCGCATAGCATAAAGTGAAACTTTAATTCGAGTGGGAGTTAATTATTCTCTTTCCCTAATCGTAATTTTAAGAGATACCTAACTTTCACCCATTTCCTTTGATTTCGCTGATTGTTGACGTGTATCATATTTCCCATACATAAATTGCATTTATTAACATAGGAGGGATATTGTGTGGAAATCAATTTGAAACACAATAATGGGTACTGCGTTATTTGCGAAAAGAAAGCTACATTTATAGAGCATAATGATTGGCTTAGAGATCATTATTTATGTTCTACATGTAACTCTATACCAAGGCAGCGAGCTTTAATCCATGCTTTACATACATTTTTTCCAAAATGGGATTCCTATAATATTCACGAATCCTCTCCTGGAGGAATTACGACTCAGCTACTATTAAAAAACTGTAAAAACTATACTTATTCTCAATACTTTAGAAATTATCCTCTTGGCCAATACTTTCAAGGTATTAGATGTGAAAACTTAGAAGACATGACTTTTGAAAATGAATCTTTTGATTTATTCATTACTCAAGACGTTTTTGAGCATGTAATGACACCAAACAAAGCCTTTAAAGAAATAGAACGAGTATTAAAACCTGGCGGTGCTCATGTATTTACTGTCCCTTGGTATCATACACTCACAAAAACTGTGCAAAGAGCAAAAATGAATAAAGAGGTGATTGAATATATTGAAGAGCCCATTTATCATGGAAACCCTATTGATGAGAATGGATCTTTAGTAACGTTCGATTGGGGGCAGGATATGATTGAATATATTTATACACACGCAAATATGTATACAATTGTTTATTTACCAAAGGATAGATCACTAGGGCTAGATGCTGAATTTTTACATGTTTTTATTAGTAAAAAATATGTAAAAAATTTCTAAATACTATATAATTCAGTGATTTAATAAATCAATAGTAACTTCCCACTACTTGAACTACGAATAATATAAGGGGGATATAACTTGAAAATAATCGCTTTTTACTTACCACAATTCCATCAAATAAAAGAAAATGATCGATGGTGGGGGGAAGGATTTACTGAATGGACAAATACTAAAAGTGCACGACCTTTATTTTCAGGACATTATCAACCTAGGGAACCTTATCAAGATTTTTATTACGACTTAACTACCCCCTCCGTAAGAAAGTGGCAAGCAAAAATCGCTAAAGCATACGGGATATATGGTTTTTGTTATTATCATTACTGGTTTAAGGGAAAAAGACTATTAGAAACACCCTTTAATGAGGTATTAAAGATGAAGGAACCTGACTTCCCTTTTTGTCTTTCTTGGGCAAATGAACCATGGACAAAATCTTGGGATGGTCTCGATAAACATATATTAATGCCTCAAGACTACGGAGATATATCTGATTGGAAGGAACACTTTGATTATTTATTACAGGCTTTCCAGGATGAGAGATATATTTATATAGATGATAAACCTCTATTCATTATTTATCGTCCAGGACATATTCCTGATTGTGAAAAAATGCTTAATTACTGGAATGCATTAGCGCGAGAAAATGGTTTAAAAGGTATATACTTTGCTGAAACATTAAACAGTTTTCCACTACCTAATATAAATGGATTTGATGCTAGCATTCAGTTTGAACCTTTCTATACAATTGCCCATGATAGCTCTTCAGACATAAATAAGGTAATATATGATTCTGATATGCAATTAAATGTTTGGGACTACGATAAAGTATGGATGTATATATTACAACGATCGCTCCCAAAGAAAAAAACATTTCCTGGTGCTTTTGTTGATTGGGATAATACTGCACGACGTAAAAACGCGAATAGTAGCATCTTTGTAGGTTCTACCCCTGAAAAGTTCACCATATATTTAAGCAAGCAAATTCATCGGACTTACTCTTTTTATAACAGCGAGTTTTTATTTATTAACGCATGGAACGAGTGGGCGGAAGGAACTTACTTAGAGCCAGATAAAAAATATGGATTTTCTTATTTAGAAGGGGTTAAAAATGCAATTGATAGAGGTATGAAAGCATACAAAAAAGACGAGTCATTCTGACTCGTCTTAAAGTTGCTTGGCGACGTCCTACTCTCACAGGGACAAGGTCCCAACTACCATCGGCGCTAGAGAGCTTAACTTCCGTGTTCGGTATGGGAACGGGTGTGACCTCTCTGCCATCATCACCAAACTATGAAGGCATATTCCTTCAAAACTAGATAACATTGCTACATATTATATGGTTAAGTCCTCGATCTATTAGTATTCGTCAGCTCCACATGTCACCATGCTTCCACCTCGAACCTATCAACCTGATCATCTTTCAGGGATCTTACTAGCTTACGCTATGGGAAATCT
>NZ_RPSJ01000035.1:0-6366 GCF_003946765.1 Bacillus sp. 2D03
GATTTCTAGTGAAGAAGTCTTTTTTATTTTGGATTTTATTGAAACTTACTTTGAATTAGTTTCTTAAACACCCCCCGGTCAAAAAGTTCGGCTTTTAGTAGGAGGACCGTTCAACGGGGGGAGGAGAGCGGTTAAAACATTTTTGCGAATTAAAAAGTAAGAGGGGGGGTACTTGTGCGGAAACTATCAAAAAAAGCACAGATAAAGCAAGATTTATTACAACAACTGGAAAACAGTGGTTTGTATGGTATGCACTACGTTGATCTTGTTGATGACTACATGACGATGTTTGATGCGAAAAATAAGTTAGCAAGAGAATTGAAGAAGAAGGGGCCAATGATTGAATGGCAAAATAGCGAGAGTCAAAAAGGAATCAAAGCAAATCCAGCTACAAAAGAATTTCGGGAGACAAACAAGCGCATGACAGAATTATTAAAAGTGCTTGGTTTGAAAGAACCAGTATATGAAGGTAATGATGATGATGACGACATCTAGAAATTCAACTACATATAAGTATCATCCTTACATCGATGAATATATGCGTATGGTTGAAAATGAGGAAATACAAAGTTGTAAAGAACAAAAACAACTCATGGAGTTTCTTCGTTGGAAGTTAGATCAACCTGGTGTAGTGATTGATGCAGATGCTATTGAAAAATCAGTGGAAAAGCCAGCCCCCTATTTTTCTTTTTCCCTATTTGCTTGGCAAAGGTTCTGTAATGCATTTTTTTATGGTGTGCGTTATGATGACGGCCGTCTTATGTTTGACAGATATCTATTATTACTTGGTCGTGGGGCAGGTAAAAATGGATATATCAGTTATGACTGTTTTTATATGCTAAGTGGTCATCATGGGATTAAGAATTATGATATAGACATTGTGGCAACTTCAGAAGATCAGGCTAAAACCTCATTCGAAGATGTTTTAAATATTTTAGAAACGCCCAAATTTACAAAGAAATTAAAAAAGGTTTTTTATAAATCCAAAAAACTCATTAAACATTATAAAACTAAATCTAAATTTGAATTTAATACATCAAATGCTCGTACAAAAGATGGTAAGCGAAGTGGAACTGTTATATTTGATGAATTACATGAGTATGAAGATTATTCAAATATAAAAGTTTTTACATCGGGTTTAGGAAAAAAGAAAGATCCAAGGATTTTCTATATTACAACAGATGGAAATGTCCGTGGTGGAGTATTGGATGATATGAAAGACGAAGCTCAGATGGTGTTGAATAAAGAATTACCACATTCCACACTGTTTCCTTTCATATGTAAGCTTGATGATGAAAAAGAAGTCCATGACGAGTCTAAATGGGAAAAAGCAAATCCTTCATATAGATACAATGAAAATTTACAACATGAAATGCGAAAAGAATACCATGATATGAAACGTAACAGTGCATTACGTATTGAGTTCATGACGAAAAGAATGAATTTACCCGTCGAAGATACGAGGAAAGAAGTTGCTACCTATGAAGAAAGATTAGCTACAGAGCAGCCGTTCCCTGAAAATGTTCAAGGGATAGAATGCATTGGAGCGGTTGACTTCGCGCAAATTCGTGATTTCTGTTCGGTTGGAATTTTATTTAAAAAAGATGGGAAACGATATTGGAAGCAGCATACATTCATGCATCATACAGCACCTAAGTTGCAAGATATTAATCCGGATATTATTCGAATTGCAATTGAAAAGGAATTGCTTACTGTTGTTTATGACAAATCAATTAGTGCGGAACATGTACGAGATTGGTTCGTAATGATGAATAAAGAATACCGTATAAAAAAAGTCAGCATGGATTTATATCGTTCAGCTATTTTAAAAGAATCGCTTGAAGAGGCTGGTTTTGAAATTGAAATTGTTCGTCGTGGTCCAGCGACGCATAGTAAACTTGCTCCACTTGTAGAAGAGATTTTTATTAAACATACCATTGTTTTTGGTGATGATCCGTTAATGCGTTGGTATGTGGGAAATGTCTATAAAGAAGAAAAAATGAATGGCAATATTGAATATAAAAAGGTTGATAAAGAGAAGCGAAAAACAGATGGGTTTTTCGCTTTTTTACATGCGCTTAATTGCGATAGTGAGTTAAAAGAGTCAAATACTTTAACGAAAGAAAATGTTAGAAAGATATTTAAATCATTTAGTGTATAAAAGGTGGTGAGAATGTGGGATTAAGAGATTGGGTAAGAGGTTTTTTTGGAAGCAAGAAGACTCTGACTTTAGACTCATGTTTTTATGAATTAGGAGTTGACTATTTCTATAAAAAGTTAGCTGTAGAAAGTTGCATTGATTTAATTGCAAATGCTTTAACAAGGTGTGAATTTCAAACCTTTGAAAAAGGGAAAGAAAAACGTGGTGGGAATCATTTTTTATTAAATGTACAACCAAATCAGAATCAAAATGCAACGGAGTTTATGCATAGTTTAGTAAATCATTTAATTATGGAAAATGAATGCGTTGTTATTATGCAGAATGAGCAATTGTATATTGCGGATTCCTTTAATGTTACTAAGTTTGCATTAAAAGAAAATATATATAACGACATAACAATTGAAGACTTTACTTTTGAAAAATCATTTAACGAATCAGAGGTTTTCCACTTTAAATTAAACGACCGCAATATTATGCAGGTAATTGACGGGATGTATAGTAGTTTTGGCAAATTGCTTGCATCTTCCATTGATTATTATAAAAGAAAAAATAATAAACGCTTGTTAATTAAAGGAGATTTTTTAAGAGCTCAAGATCCAGAAACGCAAGCGGCAATTGATGAAATGTTTGAAGGGCAGTTGAAAAATTGGTTTAACGCAGATAAAGCTGGCTCAGCTTTTCAATTACAAGATGGTTATGTAATCGAAGATATGAGCGATAGCAAAAATGGCGTATCAAATAATAGTACAAGTCGTGATGTTAGCGATTTAATTAATGACATATTTAATTATGTAGCCATTGCCTTCCATGTTCCAATCGGGATTTTAAAAGGTGATGTCGCGGATATTGAGAAACAAATGGATTCATTTTTAGCTTTTTGTATTAATCCGATTGCTGAATTGATTCAAGATGAATTTAACCGGAAGATGTATAGCAAAGAAGAGTATATAGAACGCACATATTTAAAGATTGATACAACGAAAATTAAGGTTGTTGATATTACGAAACTAGCAACAGCATTAGATAAGCTCTTTGCAATTGGTGGTTTATCTATCAATGATATCTTAATTATTCTTGGTAGAGAGCCAATTGAAGAGGAATGGGCAAATAAACGCTTTGTTACAAAGAATTATCAAGAAGCCGATTCTTTGGAAGGAGGTGAGGAGAATGGAGGTAACTAAGATGTATAAAAATGATGCATTTAAAAAGTACTTAAACCTGGAAAAACCAAAAAATGAAGGAGAAAATGATATTTATGTTTACGGTACAATCGGTGAAAGTTGGTGGGAAGAATCTGTTTCAGCTAATGCGATTAAACGTAAATTAAATAATGTCAAAGATGGCGACATTCATTTATATATTAATTCATTTGGAGGTAGCGTATTTGATGGTATATCAATTTACAATCAATTAAAAAGGCATTCCTCAAAAGTCATTGTTCATGTTGATGGTATTGCAGCGTCGGCAGCATCATTAATTGCAATGGCCGGTGATGAAATTATTATGCCGGCAAATTCAATGCTAATGGTCCATCGGGCGTCTACATTTGCATGGGGCAATAGAGAAGTATTCGAACAACAATTAAATGCACTTGATAAGATCGATCAGTCCGTTACAAATACTTACATGAAACGTTTTGTAGGTGAACGTTCTGAAATGGAAGATTTATTAAAAAATGAAACATGGTTAACCGCAGAAGAATGTAAGGCATTTGGTTTGTGTGATGAAATTGCGGATGAAAAAGAAGATCCTAACGAAGAACCAAGTCCAGAAGATGTGAAAAATAATTTACTTCAGAAATACACAGCAAAGGCAGGACAAAAAACGTCAAATCAAGTTGAGGGCGTTGAAGAGCCTAAAAAACCAATAACTAATATGATGATGAACTACTTGGAAAATAACAAGTAGTTCTTTTATTTTGGAGGGAGAATCATTTATGACGATTAAAAATCTAGATCGTGTAGATAACAGTATGGAAGACGTGAAAGACGAATTTAAAGCAGCAATTGAAAAGAATGATAATGAAGCATATGCAAAAGCCATGACGAAAATGGCGAATGTAATTCAAACAAACATTTTGAATGAAGTTACGCCAGCGGTTCAAACTGAAATTGCAAGTAATTTAAATAATCAAGCGGTATTAAATTCCCGTGGGTTACATGCTTTAACTAACGAAGAGCGCTCATACTACAATGAAGTAATCGCAAGCGGTGAAGCATTTGCAGGAGTCGAAAAATTAATTCCAGCGACAGTTATTGATCGCGTGTTTGAAGAGTTAGTAAGAAATCGTCCTTTACTTCAAGCAATTGATTTTATTAATGTAACAGGATTAACAGAATGGATTATGAAGAAAGGTGAAATTCCAGCAGCATGGTGGGGGAAATTATGCGATGACATTAAACAGGTCATTGATGAAGGATTTGAGAAAGTTCAATTAAACCTTTATAAATTAAGCGCATATATCCCTGTTTGTAAAGCGATGTTAGACCTAGGTCCAGAGTGGCTAGATCGTTATGTTCGTACAGTTTTGATGGAATCTATGTATATTGCTCTTGAACAAGCTGTCATTAGTGGTACGGGTAAGGAACAACCTATTGGTATGATGAAAAATTTAGATGGGGCAGTAGTTGGTGGGATTTATCCAGATAAAACAGCAGTCGCGCTAAATGATTTATCGCCTAAATCATTAGGAAAAGAAATTATGGCTCCACTAACGAACAATGGAAAACGAAATGTAGCGAATGTGATTATGGTTGTAAATCCTATGGATTATTGGGCGCGTATTTTCCCAGCTATTACTTTTCAAAATGCAAATGGGGAATATGTTCAAAATACGGCAATCCCTATTCAATTTATTCAATCTACAGAAGTTCCATCTGGAAAGTCGGTCGCTGGAATGGCCAAGGATTACTTTTTAGGAGTAGGATCTACACAAAAAATTGAATTCTCAGATGAAGTGAAATTCATCGAAGACGAGCGTGTATATATTGGTAAACAATATGCAAATGGTCGTCCAAAGGATAATAAATCATTCCTTGTATTCGATATTAGTAAATTAGGAGAGAAAGCGAGTACTACAACGGCTTAATGGTTAGAAGGTGATGCGAATGGATAATCTTTTGCAAGAATTAAAAGACGTTCTTAAAATCACATGGAATGAAGAGGATGCTAGTTTAATAAAACTTTTGGAAAAAGGAGAGGCGTATTTGTTGAGTTTAACAAATGCGTCTTTTGATTTTTCAAAGGAGCTAACCCCGAAAGATTTGCTGTTAGAACGTTGTCGGTATGTCTATAACAATGCAGGTGATGAGTTTGAAAAAAATTATAAAAAGGAATTATCCAGGCTTATTTTAGATGTGGCTTTAGGAAAAGTTGGTGTAATCAATGGTTCTAAAATCGTATAGAGAAACCTTAAATGACGGATTTCTACAATACGGATATAAAAAAACAGAGCGTTCAGAAGAGGGAAAAAGAATAGGTGAGAAGTTTCGTGAAGAAGGAAAGCTTGCCTATAAAGTGATGTCTTTACGGGACAGTGATTACAAAATGGTGGGCGTTTTAACAACGGGCTTAGATTTAAAAGTTAAAACACTGTATCCACCTTCCTTTAGAAAGATAAATAAAAATAAACTTAAGGTATTAATGGATGGAATCGAATATGACGTGATTAAAGCGGATCATGATTCTAACAAACAATACCTTTTCTTTTATTTGCAGCAGGCGGTGAAATCTCGTGAATGAAAAATCTAAAAGGCTTATGAAGGAGCAGAGAAGTGGCATAAAAAAAGCCCTTGAAGACGGATTTAAGCTTTTAGTTGTTGAGGATGAACTAGCAGAAGATGAGGAATCGCAGTTAACAGAAGAGGGATACAACTGTTTTATTTTGGAATATGGTGAGTTTAAACCGTCTTCTAATGAGCGTACAATTTCTCAAAGCATATATGTTAGTTATTTATCGGAAAATCAATCGAATTTAGATGAGCAAGTCATTGATATTATTTCGTGGGTTGGCAAGGTGAAAATGGTATCCTTTGTAGTTTCTAAAAGCGATCGCCTTCAAGTGAAAGATACAGATCGCTTTATTGATCGTGTTGTTTTTACGTTTAAGAGGGTGATTCCAATTGAGTGCATTTGAGCTTGATTATGAAGCGATAGAAAAGCTTGAAGAAAAAATGCGGTTATTACCAAATAAGATGGAACCTACA
>NZ_RPSJ01000036.1:0-5821 GCF_003946765.1 Bacillus sp. 2D03
ATAGTTTGGTGATGATGGCAGAGAGGTCACACCCGTTCCCATACCGAACACGGAAGTTAAGCTCTCTAGCGCCGATGGTAGTTGGGACCTTGTCCCTGTGAGAGTAGGACGTCGCCAAGCAACTTTAAGACGAGTCAGAATGACTCGTCTTTTTTGTGTTTTATAAAAATAAGAATGGCTGGTAAATCTCAGTTTATTAAAATTCCACTTTATTGTTCACATCAACAAGTTCAAAACGCTCACAGACGAGTAACATATCTTCAGAGAAATTAAGACCAAGCTCATTTAGTTCCTTTGTAAAAAAACGAACATGGGTGTCTCTCCAGTAATTATAAGTACGATCTCCTTCGCCTTCAGCGATAGCGAATTCTTCGCTTACTTCATTCATTGGTGTTACAGTTACTTCTATTGTCTTAATAATAGCTACAGGTTCATCATTACTATTGAGTATAATACTATAATCAATAGTAGTCGGTAGTGATTCATGTTCTAATTCATAAAAAATGTGACCGGAGCATGTAGCGGTTTTAATACCGTCAATTACTAGTTGTGCAAGATAATTAGGGGCATCCCCAAATTGCCAAGCTGTAACAGATTCTGGTTTTTTGTTGTTTCCCCAATAAGTATCCCAATATGTCTGTGCTAATTGATTCATTTTTATCGTTACCTCACTCTAATTCATATTTAGTCTCTTTATAATTCCTAGGAAATTTACTTACTTATTTAGTATGTCTTTGTACTCATTTAAAAGTTGTAGCGGTGTGTTGCAAATTAAAAAGATACTATGTGGAGTGAATATAGTTTGTAAATATGTTCTGTACATATATGGAATCTTTAATTTTCCAATTGCATTTTATGATAAAGGATGTAGTTACTTAAAGAACGTTCAGATTATGAATGGTAGTTTATTATCACTATGCCATATTGAAGTGAGTAATACTAGAGTTAAAATAGATGAAAAAACTGATATTCTAAATTGAATATCAGTTTAATAATATGTGACTTATATGAATCTATAGCAATACGAAAAGCGTAAATAAGATAGCCAACAAAATACGATAGTACGCAAAAGGTTTTAAACCTATCTTCTCTAAAAGCTTTAGAAAAGTTACTACCGCTAGCATCGCTACTATAAAAGAGGTAATGAATCCTACCGCAAACATAGGGATGTCATCGACACTTAAATACTTCCAACTTTTTAGTAAGTCTAAGCCTGTAGCCCCAATCATTACAGGAAGAGCTATTAGAAAAGAGAATTCAGATGCAGTCTTATAATTTACTTTTGCTAATAGACCTCCAGAGATAGTAGAGCCAGCTCTAGAGAAGCCAGGGTATACTGCTAAGCACTGAAATAATCCGATTGTTAAAGCTTGGCGGTATGTTAAATCGTCCAGTGAATAGGCTGCTGCCTCTTTCTTTTTTACTTCTGCAAAGAGCATAAGAATTGCACCTGCTACAAGTCCAATCACAACAGTGTATGGCTGGAATAAGTATGTTTTAATAATATCATGTAGTAGCAAACCAGCAACCACTGCCGGAAATACGCCAAGAAATACATGGAACGCGTTGAATTTTTTTTCTTTCTGTAGAAGAGGCTTAATATTACATAAAGAAACGAGACGTTTATGATATAAAATTGCAATGGCTAAAATTGCGCCTAGCTGAATAACAATTTCAAACGTTTTCGCTCTTTCTCCCTCAAAGCCTAATAAATGCCCGACTAATATAAGATGGCCAGTAGAGGATATAGGTAAAAATTCAGCTAATCCTTCTACAATACCGAGTATGAAGGCAATAATGATATCGCTCATAGTTTCACTCCTACAAATTAATGAATGTCTACTTTTTTAAAATAGAATAGTGTTGCAATAAATCCGGAAATTGTCGTTACTGCAATGATGATATAAGAATACTCTGGTGGATATGTCGGTTGTAATTCGTTATTTGCGATATCTAGAGTAGCGGTCCACGGGAATAAATCTTTATGCTTGGAGTTTACGAGCATAAGATTAGTCATTGTAATAATGACTGTTAATATAATGGGCGGTACATAGCTCTTCATTACAAGAGTTAGTAGCACAATAGGTGAAGACAATAGAAAGAGAAGTCCACCACATATTAAAAATTCTAGGAAAGAACCTAAAAGTAAAGAAATGTTAAAGCCAGGGAAGTTCCCCAATAGCCCTAATATTAAAGTAAGTGCCCAAGCGACTAAAGTTAGCATCATAATCCAAAGAAAGAGAATGATGAATTTACTTATAATAAAGCTAATGCGCGACACGGGGATAGTTAGTAAATTTTTCAGTGTATCTTCTGCATATTCACGGGTAAGCAAATATGCAACCACTACTCCATATAAGGGGAATCCTATAACTAAAGTAGTATATAAGTTAACGTCAGTGAATAATTGATGGAACCAAATAGTTGGAGTAGGCTGTTTTGTTTTTATATGTATATAAGAGGCTACTACAACTAAGAAAGGTGCGACACCAGCACCAATAATGCTAATTAAAAACATATTAGAGCGTTTTAGTTTTAAGAGTTCTGTATAGAGTAGATTAACCAATTGTTCCACCTCCAACTAGTTTGGTGAAATAATCTTCTAGTCTATCTTCGCTTATCATCATTTTTAATACTTCAATATCGTTAAGAACAAACGTTCTGTTTATGTATCCTTGTTGTCCAAAATGAGAGTAAATACGAATATTTCCTTCATCATGTACTTCATAATCAAAAATTTGAAGATGATTTTCTAATAACATCACAGCTTTATCGTCATTATTCACTTGAAACTCTATGTACTTACGGTTTGCTTTGCGCAGCGTATCAAGAGAAACCTCTTCTAGTAACTTTCCTTCATGAATAATTCCGATACGATCGACCAACTGTTCTATCTCGGCTAATATGTGACTAGAAATGAGTATTGTTATATTTCTTTCTTGAGCTAAAGAATGAATAAGTTTTCGTATTTCTTTAATACCAATAGGGTCTAGTCCGTTAGTTGGTTCATCTAATATGAGTAGCTCAGGATAATGGAGAAGAGCGCGTGCAATTCCTAAGCGTTGCTTCATTCCTAAAGAATACTTTCCTACTAACTTTTTTGTCTCATGCTGCAAGCCTACTATTTCTAATGCTTCTTCGATAGCATTCTTTTTGTGAACCCCAATTATCTTTGCATTAATTAGTAGGTTTTCTTTTGCAGTTAAGTTTTCATAAAATCCTGGAACTTCAACTATAGAACCAATTCTGCTTAAAATATCTTTTTGATTTTGGAATAAGTTCTCTCCGAATATTTCAATCGTTCCACTTGTAGGTTTTATAAGACTAAGCAGCATACGAATGGTTGTTGTTTTACCAGCACCGTTGCGGCCTATGAAGCCATAAATCTCTCCTTGTTGAACATTAATATTTAAATTATCTACTGATTTTTGATTGCCATATACTTTAGTAAGGTTAGTCGTTTTTATAATTGTATTTATAGGAGACACCTGCTTTCTATAAGTTCTTACTTACATCATAAAAAGGAAGGCTTAACTGCATATTAATCATTTCTTAACTATTTCTTAAAAGTATTGTGTTTTGGAATAGAAAAGCCAAAAGTAGTTCGTTTCCATGGAGTACTTTCAACCCATATATGCCCACCATTTTTTTCAACGAGTGCTTTAGAAATAGAGAGTCCGAGACCGCTACCACCAAATGAAGAGTTTCTTGATTGTTCGCTTCGGTACATTCGCTCAAATATGTTTTGTAAATCATGTTTTGGAATACCAGGGCCTTGATCCCAAATATGAAGTTTGTATTCTGCATCAGCTTCTAGCAGTTCGACTCCTATTGTTTTCCCATCCTTTCCGTAATAAATTGCATTTTTCATTAAGTTACCGATAATCCGCATAATGCTTAGATGATCTGCGATGATAGGACAAGTAGACTCTGGTATGAGAATTTGCAGTTCGATGTTATGTTTTGAGAGCTCAGGTAAAAATTCAATCAAAACTTCTCTAGTAACTTCAGAAAAGTCGAGTTCTTCTTCTTTTAGTGGAAATTCATTAGCGTCTAGCTTCGCCATATTGAATATTTCATCAACTAGGTGCTTTAAGTTATTTGATTTCATATAGAGTATTTTAAGATATTCTTGTTTTTCTATTTCAGAAGCAGCAACTCCGTCTTTCAAAGCATCTATATATCCGATAATGGAGGTGAGTGGTGTTCGTATATCGTGGGAGATACTAGACAAAAGTTGTTTTCTGGATTCCTCGGATCTTTTGGCTTCAATCTGAACCTGCTCTAATTTAGCTATTAGCTCGTTTATTGAAAAAACGATATTATGTAATGAGTGGTCATTGCTTGTGAATAATCTCGTTTGTAAGTTTCCTTTTAGTACACGACTTAATTTAGTATCCATTGCTTTACGATGTTGAATGAATTGTATTCTTGAAAAGAAGAGATAAATTGTAATTAAGATAAGGATAATAAATAAAGACATTTTTACTCTTGGGCCCATTTGTATGTTTAAAATCCCACAAATGATAAGTTGTAATGAAATAAGGAAGAGGGTTTTATCAGTCTTCAAGCTTTTCACCTACAAACTTATAACCAATTCCCCATATAGTCTGAATGAATTTTGGATTGGAAGGGTCAATTTCTATTTTCTTTCTAAGTTTTCGAATATGTACCATAACGGTATTGTCATCTTCTATATAATTATCGTCCCACACATTTCGGAAGAGCTGTGTTTTTGTAAATACTTGCCCTGGGTTTGAAGTAAAGAATTTTAACAGTTCCAATTCTTTTCCGGTTAAGCTGATTTCTTCTTTGTTTGTATGAACTGTGTATGTATTTAAATTGATAGTTAGTCCTTTAAAAGATAAAGTAGTTTTTTCTTGAACAGTATTGTTACTTCCGAGAACTAAAAAACGTCGCATAAGAGCTTTTACTCGTGCAATTACTTCGTGAATGCTGAAAGGTTTCGTAATATAATCATCAGCACCAATGCTTAAACCTAAAATTTTATCAACTTCGTGATCTTTAGCTGTGAGCATTAATATAGGTATGTTAGTTTTATCTCTAAGTTTTTTACATACCTCGATTCCATCTATTTTGGGCATCATAAGATCTAATATAACGAGGTTATATTTATTTTGATTAAATAAATGCAAGGCTTCTTCGCCGTTGATTGCAGTGTCTACCATGTATAATTCTCGTTCTAAATATATTTTTAATAAATTTCGGATTTCTTTATCGTCGTCTGCTATAAGGATACGTATATCTTTCATATCTTCACCTGCTTCTAATAGAGTTTTATTGATAGTACAACAACTCTCTAATTATATACTAGTATTTGTTAAAATAAGGTTACTAGTTTTGTTGGAGGAAAACGTCCACACAAGTTAAGTCTAGAGTTCAAATTAACTTGAATATATTTGGAAAAATAAATTAAAGAGAAGCAGAAGGTGTGCTCCGATAATGAAATCCTATAGAGACGTATCTAGCTAAAAGAGCATAAAAATATTAAATTGAAGTTCTTTATAAAAAGGTGTTGACGATTATACTTTAGAGGTGTAATATAGAACAAGTCGCCGATGACAATAACGTCGCAAGCGACAAACGAAATGAAAAACTTAGTTGACATTGAAAGATGAAAATGTTAACATAAGGAAGTCGCAAATGAGCGACCAAGAAGTTCTTTGAAAACTGAACGAAACAAACAACGTGAAACGTCAATTTTTATTTTAGATGCTAGACAAACTAACTTTATTGGAGAGTTTGATCCTGGCTCAGGATGAACGCTGGCGGCGTGCCTAATACATGCAAGTCGAGCGAA
>NZ_RPSJ01000037.1:0-4528 GCF_003946765.1 Bacillus sp. 2D03
GTACAATTCCAGAAATTAAAGTTTGAATGATTTGTATTCCCATTTGAACAATCATAGGGAGATAGGTAGCAATCATCTGTGAAATTGTGTTTATAATCCCAACAATGGCTTCAAGCATAATTGGAGCCGCTACAACCAAACCGTTCACAAGGTTTGAAATCATTTGTGATCCCGCTTCAAGAAATTGCGGTAATACTGTTGTTACGAAATTAGCTATATTGTTAAAAATATTTGTTATGGTTTCAATTATAATTCCGGAGTTTGCATTCAAATACTCTGCAATGGCTGGCAAATAACGAGATACAGAGATAAGAACACCGGGAAGCCCACCAATAATTGCTCCCGCTATAGTAGGACCAATGGTTTTAAAAATCTCACCTAACTGACTAAAATCACCAGAAAAAACAGCTTTTACTGCATCAAAAAGATGAAGACAAGCTTCACGTATCTTACTAACTGCCAACCCTATTATTTCAGCCGCATTTTGAAAACCTTTTGGTAAATGAGTAATCCAATCATTTAAATAATCTCCATCAACAGCCGTATAGAATAGATATTTACCTAGTGAAGATAATGCGTGTCCAAAGTTTTGAACACTTTCAATTACATTCGTAATGCTATTTCTAAACCCTTCATTGGTTTGCCATAAATTTCGCATCCAAATAATCAATCCAGCAATGGCTGCCGATGCGGCTATCACTCCACCTGCTACTAATGCAACTGGACCAGCAACAGCCCCAATACTTACACCCAATATACCAGCTATACTGGATAAGGTGACAAATACTGGGGCTAACGCCATACATGCTCCAACAAGAATTCCGAGCGCAGTTACAATTGTTGTTATAGCTGCTGCTAATGCTGGATGTTCTGAAACAAAGCTCGCAAAAGCACTAATTACATCAGCAATGACTCCCAAAACAGGTTCAAGTGCCATTTTTAAGTCGTTCATAGCTTTTTGAAACTTTACAGCTGGGCTGGCATCCATTTTCTTAATCATTTCATTTAGCTGTTCTTGATTCTTGTTTAAATCTATAACTTTATCTTGAGCGCCAATAAGTGTATTGGTGATATTCTGGCCTTGATCTTCATACATCGTTCCGAAAAGCTTAACACCAATCTCATTTCGCTTTGTTTCATCTTCAATACTAGCCAATGCTTTAGCAATCTCTGTCATGGCGGCCGAACCTTCTTTACCGCCTTTAGCGACAGATTTCCCCCACTTTTCTAACTGATCAGCCGAAATTTTAGTGCCTTCAAGAGCTTCTTTCATAGACTTGTCGACACCTTGACCAAATTCAGCCGCTTTAACACGACCTTCTTTTAGTCCATCTAAGAGATTATCAATCATTTACATTCAACGTGATTCGCAAGGTCACGCCCGTTCTCTATGAACTGCTATACGTCACCGTATAGATTAGACTATATCTTCAACTACTTGAGTTGCTCCCCGTTTCGAGTGTCATATGCTTACACCCTACGTCTTTCGACTAGTCGTTGCACGTTCCTTAATTAAAAGGCTTCGCTCAGTATTGTCTCATTTGAGAGTTTCACTGAATTAAAGGAGTTTTTCATTGTATGTCGCCATACAAGGGAACTATAATCTAATTCCAAGTACCTGTATCAACACCAGCTTCCATAATTGCTTGTACTTCTTCAGCATTGTAACCAGCTCGTGTTAACTGACCACCATATTCAGCAATAATGTCTAATTGCTCAGGAGGAAAGCCGATTTTTAATAGACGATTCGTTAACCCTAAAGCCGTATCACTAGTTATCCCTAATTCATTACCAATTTCATTCGCTTCTTGAATTAACTCAGTAAAATCTATACCTGCGTAAGCACTTGCAATGGCTCCTGCTCCTTTTACAATGGAAGCATTAGCTTTATCACTGACAGTGTGATTTAATGCCCATTGTCTACGTGTACCCTCCAGTGCTTCTTCCACATCAACACCATAGGCTTCTACACCACGAACCGCTTCTTCTACCGATTTTTTAGAGGATGCTGGAACTTCAAAAGAAACGTCAATTTTTGTTTTTAATTTAGAGGTATCAAGTGCTTGCTCAATGGCTCCTGAAATACCACCACCAGCCATTAATCCACCTAGAATATTTTCTAAACCAATATCTAATTCTTTGAAACTGTGCGATGCTCTCTCTGCTTCTCGTGAAAGGTCTCTCAAATCATTTCGAACTTGTTGTAATGAGTTACCATCATCTATAGAACGTAGAGATCGCTGTAATTTCTCAATATCTGCTTCTGTACCTAATGCTTCACGACCGATGATTTGAATCGCTTGTTCTAACTGCCTAGCTGTCGCTGTACCGTTTCGTATTGCGTTTGTAAGGTTATTCCCTAATGCATTTGCAAAATGGTCTACACTCGTTTCAGTCGCATCAAAAAATGTCTTTAATTGTTTCGTTGCATTTTCTTGTTCCTGCAAACTTCTATTCGTCGCACTTAATTGATTCTGTAATTGCTGTTCTGCTGTTCGAGCTTGTATAAGCTGCGTTTCATATCTTTGGATTTCACTAGCATTTTCACCATACTGCTGTTTGGCTTGCTCTAACTGTTTCTGATAGTTTTGTACTTTACTAGCTGCAACAGTATGTTGCTCTCCAAGGTTATCTATTTTTAAACGTAACTTTTCTATTTCTGAAGCATTCTCACCAAGCGTTGCTTTTTGCAACTCGTATTGAGCATTTAACTTAGAAAGAGAAGATTGTAACTGTTCTTCCTGTCCTTTTAGCTCTTTCAATTTTTGAGCTGCTTTAGCTGTTTCACTTGTTCTTTCCTGTTCAGCATCTCTCGCCTGTTTTAAACTTTCAGAAGTTTGTTTAATACTATTCGCTAACTGTTGTTCTGTTATTTGTTGGCTTCTTAACTTTGATTCCAACTTTGCTACAACAGTAGAATTTTCTCCGTACAATTCTTTAGCACGTTGTAAATGTTCAGCCGTTGCTTGCGTAGCCCTTTGTGCAACTGCATACTGTTGGGAAAGGTTTTGAAGCTTTGCTTGCAGTTTTTCTGAATCAGTGGCATTTAACTTCATCTGCTCTTCTTGTAATTTCATTTCTTGACGAAGTTTTTTAGTTTCCTGATTCATGCCTTTCATAGCATCATTAAAATCTTTATTTTGTGCTTTAAATATAACTTCAACTTCCGAATTATTTCTTGCCATTTTCTCACCTACCTTTACTTGGGATTGTTACGCCATGCTTCAAACGCTGTAATCCCCGCGTAAATACGCTCAACAGACGAAATTGGCTCATGCCAAAAAGTCTCTGGATCTATTCCAGAGACTAGACAATACAAGACGTATTTATCTTCCACACATTCGATTTTAATGTCTGGATTTTTTACTTTTTTTCGCCGTTACCGCCGCTATTTGTGCTTTTTTTGAGTGCTGCGGCAAATTGATTTGGATCTTGACTAATTACATCCACAACAAGCTTCGTATATAGTTCCATAGATTCTGCTAATGAATCGTGATACTTCTGTAAGAAATCATCAAATGTTAACTTCTCTTTAGGGTTTGCTCCTTTAAACGCCATATAAATCACTTTATGAATACTTGTTTGATCGATTTGTTCTAAAGCTGATAAATCTTTATTATCCTTATTTCTTAGTCCATCTAAAGCTTGGAATTTCACAATATCAGCAATAATTGAACTAGTAATAAGCCCTTCTTCTTGTCCCTTTTTTAAAGCATAATTCGTTAAAAATGCCGGATAGTTTTGTTTATTAATAAAACGTTGTTCATACTCACCTTCTACTTCTACAAATTCCACTTCTTTTAATGTTATTTTTTGAACTTTCATCTGCTATTTCCTCACTTTCATTTTCCTGTTATTTAAATACAAAAGAAAAAGCCCTGTATAAAACTAGGGCCTTAAGCTGAAGTCGTTGCTTTAACAAGAGATGAATTAAATTGTGTATGCCATTTTTGTGCAACTGTTGTATCTGATAATTCGTCCACAAACGCTTCATAATAGAATTTATTTAAATCATCTGGTAAAGCCGAGAATTCTAATTCCATCATTGCCAATTCTTCCTCACCATTCGCAATAGCAAATTTAAAACCAGTGGAGTTTGAGCAATTTGGAAACGCAATAAGTTTTACAACATCTTCAAACTCATCTACTACATCAGCCGTAAATACAAAATCATATCCCTTTGAATCACTTCCGAACGCCCATACACCCGGCTTTAATCCAGTTGTATTAAAACCAAAATAATCTCTTGCTACTTTAACAGGAATATACGCTGAAACAGTAACTTTAAGTTCCGTGGTTTTCGCTTTCTTTTTCAACGTCACGCCACCACATACCTTTTTCATTTCCTTATTTTCTGGTTCCCCTTCAATTGATCCTACACATCCAAATTTTGTTCCTGGTTCTTGCGTTCCTTTCTTCTTAAATTGAATACTTGCATTCGCAATCGACACGGAATCAAATTCTTCAATTACTTTAACCATTTAAAATTCCTCCTCCAATACTTTATCTACACCTTTGTGTAGCTCTC
>NZ_RPSJ01000038.1:2500-4315 GCF_003946765.1 Bacillus sp. 2D03
GGTGAAGTTCAGGTAACACTGAATGGAGGCCCGAACCCACGCACGTTGAAAAGTGCGGGGATGAGGTGTGGGTAGCGGAGAAATTCCAATCGAACCTGGAGATAGCTGGTTCTCCCCGAAATAGCTTTAGGGCTAGCCTTAAGTGTAAGAGTCTTGGAGGTAGAGCACTGATTGGACTAGGGGTCCTCATCGGATTACCGAATTCAGTCAAACTCCGAATGCCAATGACTTATCCTTAGGAGTCAGACTGCGAGTGATAAGATCCGTAGTCAAAAGGGAAACAGCCCAGACCGCCAGCTAAGGTCCCAAAGTGTGTATTAAGTGGAAAAGGATGTGGAGTTGCTTAGACAACTAGGATGTTGGCTTAGAAGCAGCCACCATTTAAAGAGTGCGTAATAGCTCACTAGTCGAGTGACTCTGCGCCGAAAATGTACCGGGGCTAAATACACCACCGAAGCTGCGGATTGATACCAATGGTATCAGTGGTAGGGGAGCGTTCTAAGGACAGTGAAGTCAGACCGTAAGGACTGGTGGAGTGCTTAGAAGTGAGAATGCCGGTATGAGTAGCGAAAGACGGGTGAGAATCCCGTCCACCGAATGCCTAAGGTTTCCTGAGGAAGGCTCGTCCGCTCAGGGTTAGTCAGGACCTAAGCCGAGGCCGACAGGCGTAGGCGATGGACAACAGGTTGATATTCCTGTACCACCTCTTTATCGTTTGAGCAATGGAGGGACGCAGAAGGATAGAAGAAGCGTGCGATTGGTTGTGCACGTCCAAGCAGTTAGGCTGATAAGTAGGCAAATCCGCTTATCGTGAAGGCTGAGCTGTGATGGGGAAGCTCCTTATGGAGCGAAGTCTTTGATTCCCCGCTGCCAAGAAAAGCTTCTAGCGAGATAAAAGGTGCCTGTACCGCAAACCGACACAGGTAGGCGAGGAGAGAATCCTAAGGTGTGCGAGAGAACTCTGGTTAAGGAACTCGGCAAAATGACCCCGTAACTTCGGGAGAAGGGGTGCTTTCTTAACGGAAAGCCGCAGTGAATAGGCCCAAGCGACTGTTTAGCAAAAACACAGCTCTCTGCGAAGCCGTAAGGCGAAGTATAGGGGGTGACACCTGCCCGGTGCTGGAAGGTTAAGGAGAGGGGTTAGCGTAAGCGAAGCTCTGAACTGAAGCCCCAGTAAACGGCGGCCGTAACTATAACGGTCCTAAGGTAGCGAAATTCCTTGTCGGGTAAGTTCCGACCCGCACGAAAGGTGTAACGATTTGGGCACTGTCTCAACCAGAGACTCGGTGAAATTATAGTACCTGTGAAGATGCAGGTTACCCGCGACAGGACGGAAAGACCCCGTGGAGCTTTACTGTAGCCTGATATTGAATTTTGGTACAGTTTGTACAGGATAGGCGGGAGCCATTGAAACCGGAGCGCTAGCTTCGGTGGAGGCGCTGGTGGGATACCGCCCTGACTGTATTGAAATTCTAACCTACGGGTCTTATCGACCCGGGAGACAGTGTCAGGTGGGCAGTTTGACTGGGGCGGTCGCCTCCTAAAGTGTAACGGAGGCGCCCAAAGGTTCCCTCAGAATGGTTGGAAATCATTCGTAGAGTGCAAAGGCATAAGGGAGCTTGACTGCGAGACCTACAAGTCGAGCAGGGACGAAAGTCGGGCTTAGTGATCCGGTGGTTCCGCATGGAAGGGCCATCGCTCAACGGATAAAAGCTACCCCGGGGATAACAGGCTTATCTCCCCCAAGAGTCCACATCGACGGGGAGGTTTGGCACCTCGATGTCGGCTCATCGCATCCTGGGGCTGTAGTCGGTC
>NZ_RPSJ01000004.1:0-446325 GCF_003946765.1 Bacillus sp. 2D03
CTGTACCAACTGCAGTTGCCCCCATATTTACTTCATATAAATGTTGACGCGATTGTTGAATTCGTTTCATATCACGTTCAAGTACGCGAGAGTATGCTTTAAACTCTTGTCCAAGACGAATTGGCACCGCATCTTGTAAATGTGTACGACCCATTTTAATAACATGGTCAAACTGTTCTGCTTTTAATTCAAATACATCATGCATATAACCCATCGTTTGTAATAAGCCTTCTAGTGCATTTAACGTTGCGATATGAATCGCCGTTGGGAATGCATCATTTGTTGATTGGGCCATATTTACATGGCTATTTGGACTAATATAATGATAGTCTCCCTTTTCCATTCCTAATAATTCAAGAGCACGATTGGCAATGACTTCATTTGCGTTCATATTCATTGAAGTACCTGCTCCGCCTTGGATTGGATCTACGATGAAATGATCATGCCATTTTCCATCAAGAATTTCTTGAGCAGCTTCTGCGATCGCGCCGCCCTTGTTCAATTCCAATCTTCCTACATCTGTATTCGCAAGCGCTGCTGCTTTTTTTACAATTGCGAACGCTCTAATTAAACTTTCATGAATTTTATACCCTGTAATCGGGAAATTTTCAACAGCGCGTAAAGTCTGAATTCCGTAATATGCCTCAATAGGTAATTCCTTTCCTCCCAAAAAATCATTCTCCACTCGCACGTTCTTGTTTGTCATTGCCATTTTAATTTCTCCCCCATATTAAATGTAAAACCTAAATAAATCATATGAAGTCATTACCAATCCTTATCAGATTTTATTGTTAAATCGTAGGCTAAAGGCTCTTCAATAATTTTTTTAATCTCTTCTAATTTATTAGTTTTCCCAAGCGCCCACATCAATTTTGCTATGATTGCTTCCGTATTCATATCTCCAGACAATATTACTTGATGTTGTGCCACTTTCCGTCCTACTTCATAGAGAAGTATGTCTTCTCCTTCTTCCAGGCATTGAGTAGTAATCACTACAGCAATCCCCATTTCAGTCAACTCTTGAATTTTCGAAAGCAAGTTCCTTCCTTCAAAAGGTAATCCACCGTTACCAAAACTTTCAATAATAATCCCTTTATACAAATCTTTTAAACAATCAAATATCTCTGGTTTTGTACCTGGATACAATTTCATAAGAAAAACATCCGTACATAAATTAGTATTTATTGAAAGTTCATTATGGGAGGACGTTGGCTTCCAATGATATTTCACTTCATCTTCATTTACCTCAGCAACATATGGATAATTCACACTTTCAAATGCATCATAACTTTTTGTTCGCATTTTAACTGCTCTCGTCCCAATAATCACCCTACTATCAAAAACAATAAACACACCGCCAACATCCTCACAGGCAAATCTAAGAGCATCAGCTACATTTTTCTTTGCGTCTGTCTTTTTAAAACTAATAGGTACTTGTGAACCTGTTAAAACAACTGGTTTTCTTAAACCTTGAAGCATATAAGATAACGCGGAAGATGTATAAGCTAACGTATCCGTTCCATGTGTAATCACAAACCCGTCATAGTCATCATAGTGATTAAAAACAGCATTAGCTATTTCTTTCCAGTGCTCAGGTTGCATATTGGTACTATCAATATTCATTAAGATTTTGCAATCTATTTCTAAGTTTCGAGAAGACTTCGAAAAATAATTCAATAATTCCTCAGCGGACAATCCTGGAACAAGCCCCTCATTCCCCTCCACAGATGCAATTGTCCCACCAGTTGCAAGTAATAAAATTTTCTTCATACACAACCCCTCCATAAAATAAACAACGATATATCGTTCGCGTAATGCGTATTTATATTTATCATTATAGAACTTAATTTGAATTAATCAAGATTTTGTATTCAATACGCGTACTTTTTTTCTATTCTTGATTCTTTTTCTATGTTATAATTAATTTAATAAAATTAGATGGGGTATGAGACGAATGCTGGAACGTTTATCTAAATTAAGAAAAAATCAAAAATGGTCCTTACAAGAGACAGCAGATCGACTTGGGATTGCGAAAAGCACCTATGCTGGTTATGAAAATGGTTATAGATTACCTTCATTACAATCTTTATCTAAAATAGCCGATTTATTTGATACATCTGTAGATTATATATTAGGTCGAATTGAACATTCACATCAAAACAAAGATGTAATTGATATTACAAGACTCCTAAACGATTCAGATTCAACACTTTTAATAGATGGAGAAGCACTGTCAACAGAAGAGATAATAGATTTTATTGCTTTTGTGAGAAGTAAACGAGAACTAAGTTCCAAGAGAATAGAAAATATTGAACCAACATGTAAAAGTTAATTCAATAAAAAACGAAGACACTGCACTCTTTAAACTTAGAAATACTTAGACAATTAATTTGTAAACGGTTTATATAATGAATTCTTAGCAGCTGGCCTCATTTGGGGACTTATACTTGGAAACAATCCCATTGGTTATATGATTCAATTATTTTTCATCATTTGTGTAGTGGTAGTAGCTATTTTCGGAGGTTTCACATCCAATAAATCAATTATCATGAAACAAGGACTTCTCGCTATTTTAGCGTTGCTTGCCCTTTTATCTGTCATATAGAACTAAAGCTTTTCAATAAAGGAACTCACTTTTGAAGAATACGCCATTCTTTCTGTAGATTTATAAAAAAGAATGGCGTTTTTGTATGTCTATTTCTGTATCGAAAGAATTTGAAAGTATAACAGAATTCAAACAAGACTTAGCAAAGTATATAAAGTACTATAATCATGAAAGAATCAAGGAAAAATAAAAGGAAATGAATCCAGTATTATACTAGGCTCATTCCCTAGAGGCTACTTAATAAACCGACCTTTCTAACTTTCGGGGGCACAGTCTAGTTGAAGTGCTACAAGCAACGAATTTACTACTTTAAAAGTGTTTAACCTTGAAGTACTTAATTCTTTTTTCCAGACAAAGCATACATTATATCTTGATGCTTTATTGTCCTCTTATAATTATGTGGTATCGGGAATTTGTTTCGGTGTTCTTTTATTATAATTACTGTAAGTGATAAAGCTACAGGTATAAAAAATATTAACAAAACATCTTAATGTTTATGAAATTCTTTGTTAATAGTTTCTCTTCTCCCTAATCTCCTGCGAGACTATATTTTTTATTAAAATTTCCCATATCTTATTTGATTTATTCTGTAACACCAGATTGGGTTACTTTTACATCAGCAGTTACACGAAAACGTAAATGTTTATAGGATTCTTCCCATTCTTGACTGTTCCATTTTCTTACGTGAGTTCTACCAAGCTTTCTAAGTCCTATAGGATCTGTGTCTTTTTTAATAAATCTCTTTATCAATGTAGTTGCTTTTTTTTCTATTTCTTTTCCCATAATTTTTTCTAATTTTTTTATTTCTTTAGGATTATCTAGATTTTTTGTTTTTGTAAATTCTTGAATTTCAGCTTTAACTTGAATATGAGCATTTACGAATGGATGCTTACTATTCCCCTCCATCTTATATTTTGTTCTAGCTTTTATATTCTCTATCGTGGCATAAGTGTTTGAAGAACCAGGTAGTTTGAATTGGTATGTACCTTGTTTAAAATTATCTGTCAACAATTTAAATACAAATAAATCTTTAGGGTTCACTTTATCAACCATTTTACATCTTTTAAAAAGTGCTATTCCATTTAACTCCAACACATTCCCTTTTTTAGATATCATCGGTAAATAGGAATCTCTCGCATCATCATCAAGTTGATTTAAAAACATAAAAAAGTTTGTTTTTGGTTGCGTCCCATTGTTCATATTTTGCTCCAGTAAAGAGGATAGATAAGAAGCAATTTCTTTTTCTTTAGAATAGTTCCCCTTTAATAGTGATTCCCCTTTTACATTTGTAATTGCTAAATAAATTGCATTTCCTACACTAGGATTTCGGTTCAAAGTCTCTAAAATTTCCTGCATTCCCTTTTCAATTATTTTTTCATTAAATATAATAACACGCAATTGACCCAACTCTAGAGGTCCAGAAGATTTTTCGGATGCTCTTGCAAGAACTTCTCTACCAGTCTGGCCTGATGCTGAATAGATTTTTGTTTCACCTTCCCCACCTCCTTTATAAGCTGAAATCGCAAAGGTTCCTTTTAGCTTACCTTCTGCTTCGGTATCATATGCCGCAACCTGAACTAAGTCAATGTCATCCACAATTTTCGTTTTAGCACAACCTATTAAGAAGACACTTAATATAAGGAAAAGTATCCATCGCTTCATGTTTATCTCCTTAACTTTATTTTGGCCGTTTGAATTAGCCATAGTACAGGTAGGTATACATATATATATACAAAGCCAATTTGACCTGTCCAAGTATTTAATAAGTTAATTTTATTACGGTTATTCAAGAAAAATGACAAAATAAAGATGAATAGGATGATAACTGGCAAAACATATTTTTGCTTTATTCCCAGTGCCTCTTTTATACCACGACTTACTCCCCATAATGTAAAGGAAACATTGGGTAATATAAAAAAAGCCCAAACAGAAACAATAATGTATTCAAACCGCTCTATAAAGGGAAATTGTATAATTTTAATCATGCTTAAATATGCCCATATCGCGTTCGCAAGTTGCTTTTCACTAAAAAATGCAAGAGTTAAAATCATAAGGTATGTGTAGACAATAGTCGTTACTAAATTTGCATAGTGCGCATATTTTTGAGACGTTCTTGCCTTTTTAATAAATGGATAGTACAACAATAACATTTCGAATCCAAAAAAACTAAACATATTTCCTTTCATTCCTTTCATAATTTCTAGGAATGAATGCTGTGCAATTGGAAATAAATTCCGGAAATCTGCATACTGCAAAGGATAAAAAAATGTGAAGATTAGAATGCTTGGGATAACGATTCCAAAGAAGCCGATTCCGGCAACTACACGAAATCCTCCAGTAACAATGTAATAACATAGACCCAAAAAAGCCCCCGCTATAACCCAAGATGAAATTGAAGGAAACATCCAAACATGTACTACTTCGATATAAGTATGTAGTGTTGTTGCACCTAACAATACAATATAGGATAAAAAAATGAAGTTGAGCAATCCACCAATCCATTTTCCAAGTACGTTTTGATTGATTGCAATGATGTCTCCATTACCCTGATTTAAAATCTGATATATGATCCAAATCATAACATTAACAGATATTCCAAAAAGTAGCGTGCTAATCCACGCATCATTTCCAACTAATTTTGCACTAATCCTTTCAAAACCAAGCATACCAACTCCCATCTGTATAGTAATAATTAAAAAAAATACCATATATGGAGAGACTTGATACTCAATTGGGATCTGTTTCATAATGCTCCTCCCTGTTAAATTCAATCATCGAAATCATTTCTTGATAGTATTTTATTTTTCTCTACCTCTTCTGGATTAAAGCGAAAACGCTGTTTAGACCTTGAAAAAATAGGACGTCGAAACATCGCTGAGATCGGCATACGTATAATACTGTCTTTCCAATCTGTAGGGCGTGTAGGATAAAAAGGAAACAAATAAGGACGTCTTAATGATTCTGTACGTAATAAGCGTGCTAAAAGCAAAGAGCTTGTTAAAACAATTCCTAATAAGCCCAATAGGTGTGCAGATATTATAAAAGGAAAACGAATTACTCGAATTGTATTACCAATACGATATATTGGTGCTGTAAATGAACTAAGAGCTGAAAGTGCAACAATGATAATAAGTACGTTACTTGTAAGACTTGCTTCTACCGATGCTTGTCCAATCACAATACCACCTACTATACCGACAGTTAAACCCACTTTAGTTGGTAAACGTGCCCCCGCTTCTCTCAGTAATTCAATTGTTATTTCTAAAAAAAGTGCTTCAATTAATGGAGGAAAAGGTACTTTACTTCTCGATATGATTAACGTTTCAAGAAGTTCTTTTGGGATAAGCTCGTAATGATATGTTAAGATCGAGACATATAATGGAGTCGTTAAGACAGAAAATATAAAAGCAAAAAGCCTTAATAGACGAAAAAAAGAGGCTATAATCCAAGGCATGGTGTAATCTTCTGTCGTAGAAAAAAAATCAATTAATGTTGTTGGAAGAGTGATGGCATAAGGCGAGCCATCTACAAAAAGTGCAATTTTCCCTTCTGCTAATACAGCTGCCACACGGTCCGGACGTTCTGTATTCAAAAATTGAGGGAATATAGAATTCGGGTTGTCTGCAATTAACTGCATCAAATAAGTACTATCTAAAACATGGTCTGTTTTTATTTGACTTACCCTTTTTATAATTTCTTGTAGATTTTGATCATTTACAATTCCCTCAATAAATACAATCGCAACAGTTGTGTTAGAGAGAGATCCTACTTTCAATTCTTTCATTTGTAAATACGGTGTTGGAAGCTTTCTACGTACTAAATTTAAATTCACATCTAAATCTTCGACAAATGCGATTTGCGGACCCACAATATTGTATTCAATTTCAGCTTTTGTAATATCCCTTTTTTCTTTCTTTGACACATTTACTAACAAACAATTTAATTTATCTGTATCGTACTGAATAAGTATATAGCCATTTAAAATACTATCCTGAATATCTTCAATTTGATTTGTTATTTTTGAATTCTCAAAAGGTAAGACAGAGTGAATATCTTGTAACGAATTGAAGCTCTTCTCTTTTATATAAGTCAAAACCTCTTCATGAAATATATTTACATCGATTAAGGTTCTAAAATATGAAATGACTATAGAGGAATTATTAGAAGCAATTTCCAACGTTATAAAATCTTTAGATTTTTTTAGTAATTGCATTAAATCCTGTAAAGATTTTATAGAGTTATCAGGTATTTTTCCATACGGTTTCAATTGATAATACCTTCCTTTCAGAAAGAAGTTACATATAGTTTTTAAGAAATTTCTATTTTAAAAATCAGGCATAGTGATATATAGATATATCCATCGAATTAGCAATAACCTCTTTGAAAATAACTTAACCAAAATTAGTTAAAAAATGTATTAAAAGTAAAAATAAGAATTTTTTTAAAACATAGTTACGATATTAAAAACATCCTTTCTTTTGGTTCTAAAGAAAGGATGTTTTTATAACATGCTTTTTGGAAGGTTTTAATTTAATCCTAATTATATTTTTTATAAATTCTAAAAGTACATTCTTTATTTTTGGTATAACATACAGAAATTATTTTTTGAACAGTAGACAGCTGCAGAAGCTAAGTTAAAGTGTCGATTAATTCCCTCCAAGCTTAATAAAATCCCTGTTATGATTTCTAAACTGACTTCGCAGTTAAGTAAGAGATTTGTTGATTAACCATACACACGAAGATAGAAAATGATGCCTATGATACTTGCATTTTCGTTTTATTCACCAGCTTCTATAATCAATTGATTAAGTGTATCGGGAGACGTATATGGATATAACTCTTCGACATATACAAACAATCTTGTTTTGGAAGTATTACATGATTTGTATGATATTGTAACAAGACTTGTATCGTTTCCTGCTTCTCCATGTCTTATTACGTTTGTCATTTCCTCTTGTAAACAACGATAGAAAGTTCTATTCAGTTTTTGTTTAATAGCATTACATTTTGTATGGTTTCTTAAAAAATTTCAATAAAAGAACATATTAATTTTGAAGTGTACAAATAGGGAGAGTGACTTCAACTGTAGTTCCCTTATTCACTTCACTCTCAATAAATACCTTTCCCTGATGTGTTTCAATGATTTTATAACAGATCATTAACCCTAAGCCAATCCCCTCTTCTTTAATACTATAAAAAGGTTCTCCGAGGTATGGTATACGTTCTTTTGGAATCCCACACCCTTGATCGATAAAACGAATACTTAATTGATTATTATCAAGTATATTTAATTGAATGAGAATTTCTCCTCCCATCGGCATAGATTCAATTGCATTTTTCAATATATTAACAAATACTTGCTTTAATTGATTTCCTTCACATGAAATCAATGGAATACCAGGGTTAAGATCGATTCTAATTTTTATATTATTCATCATTGCTTGAGGTTGTAGTAGCATTAAAACTTGATCCATTAGCACACTAATATCATTAGGTTTTATTTTTACCACCTGTGGTTTGGCTACCGCCATAAATTCAGTTGTAATACTCTCTATACGCTCAATCTCTGATGATACTATATTTATATAACCTTGATTATTTTCATTTTCCGTTGATTTTAGTAATTGCATGAACCCTTTCATTGCAGTTAATGGATTATTAATCTCATGAGCCATTACAGTCGCTAATTGTCCTACAACAGCAAGTTTTTCAGATTTTCGTAATAATTCTTCTGTTTTTAGCCGTTCAGTGATATCACGAGAAATACTTAGGAAAACTTTTTTCCCATTTAAGTTAAAAACACGAACACTAAACTCAGTTGTTATTACTTTTCCTGTTGGAAAAACATATTCATCTTGCAAAGTGAAGGAAGTTTGTCCCTTTTTAATTTTTTCTAATAGCCTTACGATCATTTGAGAATCTTGTGGTACTATATTTGAAAATGATAATGAGAGCAACTCTTCTCTACTATATCCAAATCTTCTACACCCAACAGGGTTTACCTCAATAAATCGACTTGGAGCATTATCTTCATTCAGCTCTACTACATATACCGCATCAGTTGCTTGTTCGATTAGTGCACGGTACTTCATTTCACTATCTCTTAATTGCTGGTGTAATCGATGTCGTTCTCTTTCTGCTTGTTTTCTTTCAGAGATGTCTCTACATATTGCTGATAAAGCTATCACATTTCCTCTTACATCTAGTATAGGAGAAACTGTCAGACTGACATCAAGAAGACTCCCATCGCTCCTTTGTCTAACAGTTTCTAATCTAGTAACCACAGATTCACCCGTTAGAATTTTCTGAATATTTTTAAGCGATTCTTCCATTAAAAAATCTGGTACACAAGGTAATCTCTTACCTATGATTTCTTGTGATGACCACCCAAATATCTTTTCATAAGCTTTATTCGCTTGTAAAATATGCCCTTCTCGATCAGAAATGGTAATAGCATCTAGATTGTGCTTTATAAATGATTCCAATAATTCTTTGGTAGCGCTTAATTCTGATTCTACCTTTTTCCTTTCGGTTATATCAACTGTAGAACCAACAACTTCAATAACTTGTCCATTTCGTTTAATCGGCCTAAGCGCAATAAGAATAATAGTTTTATCATTTGGCCAAGGTAATTCAAATATAATTTCTTTTCCTTCCCATGCCTGAAGATAGTACTTCATCAATTGTGGAACTAAATGTGGAGGAACAATAGAAGCATCAATAGTACGTAAGCTTTTTCCTACCACCTGTTCAGAATAAAATCCGTTTTGATAATAAAACTGTCCATCACATAAAGTGTGTATAAAGTGCTTACCTACTTTTTTAAATTTAAAAATTCCTCCTTGAAGCTCATGTACGGTATCTGCAAGTTCTTGCTTCGATTTTTTTAATTCTCGATTCATTTTAGATAAGTCCTGTGTTAAATAATACAATCTCTGGTAGGCTTCCATAAGAAATAGCCCAATTAAAAGTCCTAATGCTATATATAATAAGCCTCCTGTGTAAAGTAATGTAGTATTAAATAATACGCCAACTAACCACTTTATTCCAATAAAAACAGAAAAATATAACGATGCACTTTTAAAAGGATGTAGTTTTTTAAAATAAGTTTTAAAGGTAGAAAATAGAATCCCCATACCTAAATAAGCAATCACAGGAGGTTCCCAGTACCCTCCAGTGTAAAAGATACGCATTACAATTATGCTAATTAACGTAATCCAACCAGCAATACGACCAAAGTAAATAAAAGATAGAATAAGAGGAACAACTCGAAGATCGTAGGAAAATCCCATGTATGGAAAAGAAAAGAACATTAACGTAACTGCAATAATCCCTCCATAGAGCTTTTCGAAATGTCGACTAGAATTAATTGTAAACACTTGAATAAATATTGCTGCGCTAACTAATAAAGAAAAAATAGAAAGGTTGATGAAATAATCTTTAATAATCATGTAATGTCCCTCCTTGCATTAAGTGTATTCGACAAAAAAGCTAAAAATCCTACAAATTGTATAAACAGTTCAAATGCATAAATTTTAAACTAGGATAAAATCTAGAAAAATAAATAAGGGGCACAGCAGATGAGATATTTTAATGAAAAATAGTTCAAAAAAGATAATAGTAACCGTTGACTACTATTATCTTTTTTCTTTAAGTTATCGTAATATGTCTGAAACTCTAAGGGACATGGTATGTCATTTCATCAAACAATGATTATATACTGAGTCATGAATATAGAAATTTCAGCAGTCATTTTTGAAAAATAACATAAAAAACAAAACTATCTATGAAAATGGAAAAAAACTATATAAATGTCAACTAATCTATGTACAAAAACGTTCACTTAATTTTGCATAAAATCACTCCACTTAGGAAGCTAAGTAGTTCTTCAAGGTCGATAAGAACACCTGTAGATGCTTCAGGATAACTACATAATTGTATGAGTAATGTACTTGAAACCTTTCGGTAAAACCATACACATAATACAACTAACTCCTTGGATTCAATATTTACTTTTTCGCTGAACAAATTCTTTTTCTTGAGCAAAATATTCTAGGATATAAGGAGATTTTTCAATTAACTTGGTGTCTAGTTTATTCTCCAGCTCCAATTACTTCGTTACTTTCAGATTCAGTTCATTATATTTTGTACTTTGTCTTTATACACAACATATTCTTTACCATCCACTACTGCTACTACCGCAAATTCATCATTTGGATTGAATGAAAGCCAATCAGCCCACATGTTAGTATTAGCCCCTCCACTCCACATATTATGAACAGTGTTTTTAGTTAAATTCATAACTTTATAAGACGCATTTGGCGCATTTGTTCCAGTCTTTATTTCAAAAGTGTATGCGTTATGAATTTTTTTATAAAAGTAGAAAACGTTTGATGGACGAAGCTGATTCAAAAAATCCTGTTCTTTTTTCTCTGCAATTTTTATCCCTTCTTGCAAAGTGACAACATCTGTTTTTAATGTTTTCCAACTGTTTTTCGCTGCATTCAAGCTAGGGGTTAAGAATTTATATTTATTTTGATCAGCTTTTTGATCAGCTTTATCAATATGTCCCAGTACACCCGAATATTGAGAATCTAAATCCTCCCATTGCGTAGACATATAAGTAAGAGCAGTGATAGCACTATCAAGCATACTATGCATATCACTAATATTATGAAATGCAACTCCAACTACACGATTCAATGTTATTTTATAATCTACAGTCTGACGCAATTTTGCTAATTCAGGTTCTAGCCAACCTAACTTACCTCTTGCATCACCTATCATTATGCCACCAGCAATCAAGGTTGGAATAAAGGGGATTTTCACCATGTCTAACCCCTTAGATTCTATGTCTTTCTGATATTTTACTTGTCCTAAAAGGTCCTCTAGACGCTTTTGGTCAGCCTCCACATCAGCACCTTGGTTTTTTAAAATCGATTGCAATGTCTCTTTATGACTTCCAAATGTTCTAACATCTTCTCCAATAGCATTTTTTAATTGAATTAATTCTTCTATTAATGCTTTTGCAGACTTTTGATTTTGTTGAATTCCTCCCTGTAAATCTGTAATCCCTTTTTTTAAAGTATCTCCATTTCCAGTATTGATCGCCTCTACTAATGTTTCATAATAATTTTCAAATTTTGTATCGTATTCTATAATGCCTGTCAATGTATCAAAAAGCTGTTTTTTTACTTGTGTATTCCATGTAACAGCATGTGCTCTTGCATTCTTTTGATCTTGTACAATTTTACTAGGTAAATCTGCATTTCCATTAATAGTTATTCCTTCAAAACTCACATCTGGATTATTAATTAGCAAATAAGAATATTCATTCATAGCTTTTGCAAATAAACCAGCATCTTGCAAAGCTTTTTTCATCTGTTCTTCATTTGCTGAAAGAGACATATTTTCAGTGTTCGTTTGTTCAATTTCAATTGCAAAAGTTTCTAGTGGTATGACTGCATAAGTAGTTGTTATAGTTAAAAACGCTGATACAGCGAGTAGTTTATTAGGGATTTTTTTCATCATTTCGTTTTCCTCCTATATAAGGTATGGTTTCAAGTTCTAATCTTATTAAAAAGCGATGTCTTTCAAAATGAGTTCTACATCTTTTATCAGTATCGTTTGAACTTTCTTTAGCAGCCTTCAAATCATTAAGTATTAAAGAAAATGTATATAATCTGCTTCAAATTAACCGATTCTGTTGCAAATTTTAAAAAAGCAATTAAACTACAAGGTTATTTTTTATTCGAATCATACTTATATATAATTGAAAGGCGAAGTCTTTAATGAGACTCCGCCTTTCTGTTATATAAGGATTTATTAATTATTACTTTTCTGTTTAACAGTGTAATCATAGACTTTCTATGTTTTAGTTCACTTTACAACAGAATTAATATTTCCCTATTTTTGTGGAGTAACAGTTTCCACTTTTAATTCCTTTATTCCTTCTTTTAATGTAACAGCATCTGTTCGTAATGTTTTCCAACTGTCTTTCGCTGCATTTAAATTAGGTTTTAAGAATTTAAATTTATTTTGATCGGCTTTTTGAGCTGCATTCTCAATATGCCCTAGAACGCCCGAATATTGAGAATCTAAATCATGCCACTGCGTGGACATATAAGTAAGAGCGTTAATAGCATCATCAAGCGCCTTGTGCATTTCATTAATATTACTGTAAGCAACTCCAACTACACGATTTAAGGTTACTTTATAATCCACGGTCTGACGTAATTCTGCTAATAAAGGCTCTAACTTACCTAAATTATCCCTTGCTACTCCCACTATGATACCGCCAATTATTGGTAGACCCAAAATAGCGCCCTTCATTACATTAAACCCATCAGATTCTAATTGTTTATAATAGTTTACTGATCCTAATACTTCTTCTAGACGCTTTTGATCGGCATCAACATCTGCACCTTGATTTTTTAAAATTGACTGCAAGAGCTCTTTATTACTTCCAAATGCTCTAACATCGTGTCCAATAGAGTCTCTTAATTTAGTTAATTCTTCTATTAGTTGTTGTGCATACTTTTGATTTTGTTGAATTTCACCTCGTAAATCTGTAATCCCTTCTTTTAAAGTTTCTCCATCTCCTGTATTAATCGCCTCTATCATTGTTTCATAATAATTATCAAATGTTGTATCGTATTCAACAATACCATTCAATGTATCTAAAAGCTGTTTTTTTACTTTCGTATCCCAAGTAACGGCATGTGCCCTTGCATTCTTTTGATCTTGTACGATTCTACCAGGTAAATCTACATACCCATTAATGGTAATTCCCTCAAAATTCACATCAGGATTCTTAATTAACATATAAGAATAGGCATTCATAGATTTTGCAAATAATCCAGCCTTTTGCAAGGTCTCTTTCATTCTCACTTCATTTGCAGAAAGTGCTGTATCTTCATTGTTCGTTTGTTCAATTTCACTTGCAAAAGTTGTTACTGGTGAAACTACATTAGCAGTTGTAATAGTTAATAACGTCGATACAGCGAGTAATTTGTAAGGGATTTTTTTTATCATTTCATTTTCCTCCAATTTAGGTTTTAAATTTCAGTTCTACTCCTGTTTAAAAGCAATATCTTTTGAAATGAATTCTGCATCTTTATGAATATCATTCCAACTTTCTTTAGCGGCTTTTAAATCATCTGGTATTAAAGAGAATTTGTGGTCTTGCATAGAATCGATATTATCCAATAAATCTGTATAATTTGCACCCATTGTATTCCATTGCTTTTGAATATTTGTTAGAGACAATATCGCTTGATCTACAGTCTGATATAAATATGCCAATGTTTCTTTCGCGTTAGTAAGCGAAAGAACTGCTTGATTAGCACGATCTGCTTTCATACTTAATTCTCCGATTTTGTTAGAAATTTCATTATAGGAGTCCATATGCTTAGATGCTGTGACACCAGCCGCTGTTCCTAGACCGATACCAGCTGCACCAAGAGCCGAGAGTCCACCAACAACAGCCGGTGTTGCTGTACCGCCAGTTACAACAATAACTACCGCTCCTCCAATAGCTGCAATAACTAAAATAGCTGCTCCCAATCCACCACCAATTGACCATGCTAATACATCATCAAAATGTTTTTTCTGAGTAGAACGAAGTTGCTCAATTTCAGCTTGAAGTTGTGGAATCGTTGCCTGTTGACCTGCTAATATTGCAGTTAATCCACCTTTCCCATCTGGACCACCAACATTATTTTTAAAATCTGTAGAATTTTGATATAGTTTCCCTTTGAAGTCTTGTAGCATCTTAATCACATCTGTAACTTCTTTTGAATTTGTATTGATTGTAGTAATTAAATCATTTATACCCTCTTTTAGACCTGCCTTATCTTTCTTTTGTACAGTTTCTACTAATGTGTCGTAATAATTTTGAAATTGTTCATCGTAATTTACAATATTACGAGCAGTTTTTTGAATCTGTGGCTTCGCTGTATCTAACCAGTAATTCGCATTGATTCGTGACAGCTCTTGATTAAGGTGAATATTTTTGAGCAACTCTCCCCCCTCTGACCCTAAATCGATATTAGATAAATTTACATTTGGTTGCTTAATCATTGTTTTTGCATATAAATCCATTACTAGAATATGAGACCCTGTTTCAGCCAATGCTTTCTTCAGTCCTTCGGGGCCTAATGCATAATTGCCTACTTTTTGTTCTTGAGCGGTCGTTTCTTGTGCAAATGCATGAATAGTGTTACCGGTAGTAGCAGTTATAACAGTTGCTAATGTAGCTAAAGTTAGTACTTTGAATGGAAATTTTTTCATGACTATTCTCCTTCTTTCGCTAAATGCTTATAATCTTTATGAATTCCCAAAAAACGCAATATTAAAATTTATATACTTGTTCTTCAAGGTAACTTATTACATTTTTTAATTGTCTTAATGTATCTTTTTGAGACTGCTCGTTAGTTGTATCAACATTAGTAGATAATTTTGTAATGCTATTTTTTATTAGATTTAAATCTTCTTTATAGCGCTTTAGTAGATCAAGTTCTACATCTACTTGATTTGCAAACGTATGCAAATCATTTTGTGTAAGAAGAAGCATTGATTTTTGTAAATCAGCTATTGATAATTTCGTTGTTAAATCATATATTTTTTGATTTTGTTTCTCTAAATCATCTAAATATGCTCGCTGTTCTGCTGTTAATTTATTTACTTCAGCAAAAACGCCAAATGTTTTCTTAATCTTTTCGGTATCAATGGCTTTCATCAGGTCATACTCTTGTGTTTTTGCTGCGGCTGCGGCTGCTATTTCACCTTGTTTGCTTTTCTCAATTGCTTCACGAGCTGCTTTTTTTGCTGATTCAATCTCTAGAGCAGTTTTACCTTGTTCTGTCGCTTCTTGCGCCGCTTTTTTCTCCGCTTCTAGAATAGAGTTGTTAATTTCTTTTCCTTTGTTATACGCTGCCACCCCTGCTTGAGCAGCCGGTTCAATAATTTCTTTTGAAAGACTATAAACTTCTTTGAATATAGCAAATCCCTGCTCATTTAAAGCTCCTGGTATTAATGCAATTTGTTGTAAATCATTTTGAATTGCTTTTTTGGTATTTAATATTTCATTTTTTAACTGATCTATTTTTCCTGTTCCATCTGTACTTAGTATGCCTTGCGCAGTTGCCACATCAGTATCAAAATCTTTTAATTTTTTATCAAGCTGTAATTTAAGATCTGTTAATTCATTGATTTGTCGTTGCGCATTTTCTTGATTCGTCATAGCCATTTCTTGAAGTACTTCAAGTCTATCCGAAAACCCTTCTCTATCTTCTTTATTGTCTACAAACAATTTTAATGTCGGGTAATAACTATTAAATTTTGTTACAAATCCTTTACTTTTTGAATTTAATAGAATTAACTGTGGATAGAGTTCCGATGACCATTCCTTCATATCTTGTTTGATTAGGAATTGATTGGTATTTAAAGCTGGCACTTCCTCTAGCTGTACATTAGGACTCATTAAAGATTGATCAATATACGTTTGGACTAATTTAGAATGTGCACCTAATTTTCGTAATGATGAAGAAATATCCATGTTTTCTTGTTGAGTTTCTGCTTGAACGATTGGTGTTGCAAGAGTATTGATAGGAATAGTTGCTCCAGTTACAATGGATGTTATTAAAAATCCTGTCATTATTTTAGTTTTCATTCCGTACACTCCTTTACCATTGTTTTTATAACTTAATTCATATAACTTGTACGACCGCTCTCTTTGTAAACTGGATAAGAAGGAGAAATCTTTCAGATACGTTAATATCGTTGTTTTTTACTTCTAATAGGATGTAAGGATTTTATTTATCTCTCATTTCGATACTCTATTTTTTTAAATATAAATAACAAAAATTTATTAACTATATTTGAATCAGGCACCTTATGAGTAGTAAATTATTAATTCTTTCCTAAAGTTGCGGTTTAACTTACAGAATCGTGAGGATCAATAAACCAATGCTTACAGTTAATCTTGTCATAACATTGTTTAATTTCAATTTGATAATATCCCTCTTAGTTTTGTCAGCAAACTCCTTACTAGACAACAAAAGGTGAAATTATACTGTACATTGCTTATACTTTTATTGCGGAATAACTTCACTTTTGTTATGCAGAAACTTAGAACACGTTTATTACCAATTTGATTCTTGACCTCTCGTAAACAAAAAGACTATTCAGAAAAACATTTCCAACATAATGTTACTTACAACTTCACTATAATTCCTATTAGCGTAACCTTCTCCTTTCTGTCTGGTCATACCAGTTATGTTGTTCATTAAAACATTAAATTTTTAATGCGTAAATAGAAAAATTTTGTCGATTAAGCTCGATAATTCACTGTTAAATAAAAATATGTCCCGAAAAAAATTATATAAATATAGTTATTCGTAAATTTCATTTCTGTAATTGGAATGATTACAAATTAATGTGTATACGGTTAAAAATAACTATTTTAGCTCAACCAAGAAATTTTATTTTAGAAAAAATACTTATAGAATAATATAATAGGTCTTTTTATACTTTTTTACCTTTATTTACTTATGTATAATTGCATAAAATGTAGATATATTTAGTAATATATGTTATATTGTTGATTTTTCACAAAAAAATCCTAATATCATTATTAATAAATATCTAATATGAAGATATTAGTCTATAAACTTATCTTCGTTATAAACATAGGTTTTAAATTACAAAAAAGCTGCAAAGCTTCCTTGGAACACTTTGCAGCCTTCTGTATTTTTATTCCCTTTTGCAAAATAACGGTTAGTGTATTTTTTCAAATTAACAATATGGTACAAAGATTTCCATTGAGCTTTTGCTCACATATGTGTTTATAAAGTCTTCAAGAGCTATTTGTTTGAGCTGACATCAGACTAGTTTATCTGATTCAGAACTATACCGATAAAGTGCAACTTTAATCAGTGGGGGTTTTGTTCATCCCCACTGATTATTAGCCCACACCAATCGGGCTTTTACGGGCAGCCCGCCCCCCACCTAACTTCTTTGCTTTCGCTGAATTTTTAGATGGAGATCTTACTGCCCGGCAAATAGCGGGATAAATTCAGCACATGATTGTTATTAAAAAAATAGATATACTTTGTTTCTCCATTATTTTTCTAACTCCTAAAAATTGAAACTGTTCCGCTAACAAGATAATATCTGGTTAATCTTATACGTCTATTTGAATACAAGTTCTTTTTCTAGACAAATCACAAACTCTTCCTAGAGTAATAAGTCCAGTATTTTCATCTTTTGGGATACTTACACCCATGTTTAAGTCTTTACATTGGAGACAGCAAATAACAAGCTTATATTATTGTATATTTTTCACGGTACTGCCTAGGAGTCATGCTAGTGATTTTTTTGAAAACTCTTATAAAATAACTTTGGTCATTAAAGTTAAGCCAAGCACAGATATCTGATAACGAATAAGTAGTGAGGGTTAATAATTTCTTTGCTTCTTCCACTCGTTCCCTTTGAATATATTCGCTTAAAGTAATTCCCATTTCTTTTTTAAATAGTTTAGACAGATAAGTAGGCGTAATTTCTAAATGATTAGCAAGTTCATTCAGAGATATTCCATCGTAAACATTTTTATTAATATGTTTTATACATGTAGTAACCGCGTAAGAATACTTTTTTGCATTGTATTCTTTCACACGATCTGCAAAGGTACGTAAAGCGTCCCCTGATAATCGCTTTACAGATTCTACATTATCTAATTGTTCTAGGGTTTGTATATATAAAATACTATGGGCAAAAGCAATATCTGGTGGCAGATTTCCTTCTATTGCATATCGAGTGGCTAAGGTAATCGCAATAATTCCAAGGTTTTTTTGATTCCTGAGCGGATCCTCTACTAGCATAAGTTCAACATCTTCTTGCGAAACCGCATACATATACTGTATTAACTTTTTTTTATTTCCTTCTTTGATAGTCGAAAAGAAATCATTTACTAATGCCATATTGTGCGTTTTAGGTTTGTTTTGTCGACGTTTTAAAATATATAAATCAGGTTTCACATTTTTATTAGGAGTTTCCTCTAGTACTTTATTTTTTTCCAAGACAATATCTACATCTAACTTTTCATTGAAAATCATGTAATGTAATAAAATTCCCATATCAATTAATGTAGTTTTTTTAATCTCAGATAAACACTGATAATAGGCAAGTCTTTCTTGAATGTTATCATTTGATTTAAATTCTTTCTGAAATTTTATGATCATATCATCTGAATCTTTTGAATGTATAGTAGGACCGATTATAATAGTCCCTTTAATATCATCATGATTTTCTATATGAATTAGAACAAAATTTTCAAGATAGTTGTTACTTCGGAAAAGTGGCAAGTTAAAGGGATCGTTTTCTTGATAAATATCACTAAGATGTTCTTCTTTTGAAGAATAAAAAGGACTACAAACATTATCAGATGTAGAATGATATAAAATTTTTCTGTCTGTAGACAAAATATGCACAGGGGCATTAAATGCTTTATGTGCAAGATCACACAAGTGTTGTATATCGATGGAAGTATTCATTACATTCTCCTTTATAGATCCATAAAATATATTCTGTTATAAATAATTCACGACAAATAATACTATAAAATATCAAATTAGTACAATTCACAACAAAATATTACTATATCTTTTTTATAAAAATCATATATTATTTAATTGTAGTTAGCATCTAAATATCAGAGTAGATAAGTAAAGGAAATACACTAAGTTCTTTTCTTAATTCTACAAGATATATTATTGAACTTGAGAAAACAGTGAAGTACTACAAAATACAGTGGTAGTCAATGCGAGGACCAAGCTGGAAAAAGATTTAAAATAAAGCGAAAGTAAAAAGAGGTACTGTACCACCGCAAGAAACAACAGTCAAAGTTCCAATTCAATCATTTATACAAATTGAATTCAAAAAATAAATACTGCTAATTTAAATGTGAAACTGAAAAACTATTTTTCTCCAAATTTTAGAAAAAGATAATAAAGAAGTTGTGAAATTGGAAACAGATGAAAGCGATACGGCTATTTTTGAAGCACTATACTTTGAAAAGTACAAGGTGGAGGAAATTCAAGTACTCAATTAAACATTTAATTGAGAGAAAGGTCTTTTCATCAACTAAAAATAAAAAACGAATGGAATATTCAAAAAAATGACACTATATTACTGGTCGTAACAATAGTTTTACTTTCCACAAAAGAGGAAAAAATATATAGACTTTACAAATACTAAGAATAGCAAACTAGATAGTTTTATTACCGCATCACATAAAGTGAAACTTTAATCAGTGGGGGTTTTGTTCATCCCCACTGATTATTAGCCCTCACCAATCGGGCTTTTACGGGCAGCCCGCCCCCCACCTAACTTCTTTGCTTCCGCTGAATTTTGAGGTGGAGGTCTTACTGCCCACAAATAGCGGGATAAACTTATTATTAATTTCCAAATACAATAGTTGTTAATCAACAAAAAAACTTCAATAATTAAGGTGCACAGTAAATTGACCTCAAAACAGTAATTACTACAATATCAGTTTTTACTTATTCTATAAAAAAGAAATATCACTTAATAATTATTACTTTATGTCAATTTAGACATAAAACATTTTATTATATCGGCTTAAGTATTATGAAATTAAAATTACAAATAACACCAAAACTCTTTTAAAGGATCATACATCGTTCATATCAGGTTTATTATCTTTTGATACCTATGTCATTAACACAACTAAAAAAGTTTATTACAAAGGAATCTGAGAGGTTTTTTCAATTTCGAAATTTATTTTTTTGTAAATTAAAGGAAAAATAATCCATATATATATACGGATTATTTTCTTAGTGTACTCTGTATTGACCTGTTAACTGTTTTTCAGCCATTCGAACTAAGCGTTTTGTAATCTCTCCACCGATCCGAACCATTTGCAGATGATGTGATGTATCAGGTCCCAGTGTGACTCCTAGTTCAAAAGCAATTTCATACTTCATTTGCTCAATAGTACTTGTAGTAGCAGAAATAAGAATTTCATTTGTATTACTTTCGCATCTTTGAATATTTATAAATAACATGTACCTAATTATGCTATTTATACATGAGTAACCTAATTTATTCCAGTATTTTTATAGGAACCCTTTCCCTCCCCTTATTCCACCAATTAAATTTGAAACACAAATGTACATTGCATTTCAATATAACAATAAAAGCTACAAAAGCAACGAATTTACTATTTTAAAGTTAAGTGTTTAACCTTGAAGTACTTAAATTCTTTTTTCCAGATAAAGCATACATTATATCTTGATGTTTTATTGTCCTCTTATAATTATGTGGTATCGGGAATTTATTTCGGTGTTCTTTTATTATAATTAAAGTTTGAAGTTCTATGTTCAATACTTTTGCGAGGACATGATAGTTATATCCATTGTTTAACAGAGAAATTATGTCATAAAACATAGTTTTTCCACCCACTAATTTTACTAATTTATTCTTTAACTCATCCCCTTTTTCTTTAGCTTCATCAATTTCTAACAACATAGATTTTTTATTTGTCTGCTTAATGTATTGAGTATACAACTCTGGGAATTCTTTTTGTACTTCTTTGTTTAATACTGGTTTATATTTAATCATATAAGTAACTTGTAACAATGAGCGTTTTAACAAACTATCTTCAATGAGATACGCTACTTTATTAAATAAATGTACATATTCCTCAATATTGGAATAACTATTAAAATGAGCTAATACTCTACTTTTTATACTAAAAGCCTTGCCTACATAAATAATATTGTCATTATAATCTTTAATGAAATAAATACCACTGTCAGATTTTTTCAATTTATTATCTAACTCTTCTATACTCATAAAATGCAATTCACTCATACTTCTCTCTCCTTAGCAGTTTTAAATCGTAAAAAACAAGCAAGGTTTCTAAAAAAGTACTTAGCTGCCCTAGCATCTCTTATTTTATCTCTTGCTAAATGTCAAAAAACTGTTTCTATGTTCCTCAACTATCAATATGATTATTAATAAAATTTTCTATCGTTATTATCTCGCAATTTTATCATGTAATTTCGAGATCGTTTCCTCATTTAAATTACTGTGTTTTATCGAATAAAGGAAATATATTACTACCCCAATAGTAATCCAAATACTAAAGTACACCCATGTCCTTAACGGTAAATTTAGCATTAAAAACACACAGCATACAATTGCAACGCATGGTAATACAGGTACAAAAGGTACCATAAATCCACGTTTTAAATTTGGGTGTGATTTACGTAGAATAATAACTGATAGACAAACTAACGCAAACGTCACCAAACTACCGATATTAACTAAATTAACTAATTCTTTCAAATCAATAAACCCAGCTATTATAGAGCTCCCTATTCCTGCCAATCCAGTTATAAAAGTGGGTGCTCCAGTTTTCTTATTAACTTTCGCAAATGATTTCGGTAACAATCCATCACGACTCATTGCAAAGAATACTCGTGTTGTCGCATACATATTGGAAAAAATAACAGCCATAAGGCCAATTACAGCACCTGCAGCAATTGCACCAGCGACTTTTCCTTGTCCTACAACTTCCATTACATAAGCCATCGCCTCAGGAACATTTAATTCTTTATAGGAAACCATTCCTGTCATAACAAGACATACCATAACATAAATAATTGTACATATGATTAATGATGCAATAATACCGATCGGAAGATTACGTTTCGGATCTTTTACTTCTTCTGCTGAAGTTGCTAATATATCAAAACCCGTAAAAGCGAATAAAATAGCTGCTCCACCCGTAAAAACTCCACTTAAACCGTATGGTGCAATTGGTATCCAGTTCATTGGTTTTACATAGAATATACCAACCGTAATAAACAACAAAATCATTCCAATTTTAATCAATACCATTGTATTATTGATTCGTTTACTTTCCCTCGTACCACGGGATAACATCCATGCTAATATCAATGTAATGATTACTGCTGGTAGATTCACAATACCACCATGCGAAGGAATCGTTACTAGAGCTTTAGGTATCTCTAATCCAAATCCCTTTATTAAATTGTGGAAATAGCCTGTCCATCCAGCAGCGACAGCCGCTGTTGCCACGATATATATTAATAGCAATGACCAACCTACTAGATGAGCAACAAACTCACCAATTGTTGCATATGAGTATGTATATACACTACCAGACGCCGGGAGTGTAGAAGCAATTTCCGCGTAACATAATGCTATAAATCCACATATAATTGCTGCAAGTATAAATGAAAAAACAACTGCTGGGCCAGCATTTCTTGCTGCTACTAATCCAGTTAACACAAGAACGCCCGTTCCAACTATCGAGCCTACCCCTAACATAATTAAATCAAATGCTCCTAATGTTTTCGTTAAAGTCTTGCTTTGATTATGCTCTAACAATTGTGTAACGGATTTCTTTTTTAGTAAATTACTCATATTTTCTGTATCCCCTTTAAAATAAGGTTTATTCTTCTCGTTAGTGTTGTATATAAATTTACTTAGTTATTAACTAGCCTCATAATATTTCTTTTACATTAAATAGATTTAAAATATTATATAAATTCGCTTCTCACTTACTAGTTAAACTAGACATTTCCATAGATTTTTGCGTACAACGTTTCATAGCTGAAATGATAGCTGTTCTTAAACCTTTTTCTTCTAGCGTTACTACAGCCTCTATCGTCGTTCCACCTGGAGAACAAACCATATCCTTCAATTCACCTGGATGTATTCCTGTTTCCAATACCATTTTTGCAGAACCTAATACAGCCTGAGCCGCAAATTTATAAGCTTGTTTTCTCGGCATACCGCTAAGTACAGCAGCATCTGCCATGGCTTCTATAAACATATACACATATGCTGGAGAAGAACCACTAATAGATGTAACAACATCCATTAGTTTTTCATTTATGACCTCCGTCTGGCCGAAAATATTAAATATGTTCAGTACCTCTTTTATATCTTTTTCTGTAACCATTTCATTAAAACATAACGCAGACATTCCTTCTCCAACAAGTGCCGGTGTATTAGGCATTACTCTAACAACTTTTAACTTTCTACCAAATTCATTCTCAGTGCTCTTAATACTTTTTCCTGCAGCAATAGTTACAACGATTACATCATTTTTTATTTGATCTTTTATTTGGTTAATTACCGATGAGTATAAATCTGGTTTGATTGATAAAATTAAAATGTCAGCGCTGTTAGCGACTTCATTGTTGTTAGTAGTTATAGTTATGCCATATTCATTACTAGCATTTTTTAAATTAATGACATTTAAATCTGAACAAATTATTTGATCTGGAGAAACTATATTTTTTTTAATCATCCCACCTATCATAGCAATACCCATGTTTCCACATCCGATGAATCCTATCTGTTTATTCATAATAATTTGCTCTTACTCCTTCTACTCTAAATTTTATTGATTTTGAAATTATTATTCTAAATAAGGGCTATTACAATTACTTGGTTTATCAATAGAGTTTAAAAATTCTCCTTCCTATAATGAGTTATGTTTTCGTATTTCGTTTACAAGCATGCATTAAAAAAATGAAGAGACTTTCTATTCATAGAACTATTAAAAACGAGAGTAAAATGGTGATAATTTTTATGAATTAATAATCTTTAACTATTCAACATTTTAAATAGAGCTTACACATCCCTCTAATAATTACTTATTTTAACAATTTATAGTTAAGCTTAAGAAAATGTATTTAAATTCCAAATAATTATCCCCATAGATAGTATGAAACAAAGTAATGCAGGAATTGCCATTAAAATAGATTGTTTTGCTCGAAACATATGAGCATGAATAGCTCCGACCATGAGAACTGCTATTAATGTATTTGCTCCTAGCGCTAAGTATTGATTCCAAATACCACCGATTATACCTATTGCTCCAACAATTTCAACAAAACCAATTATAGACATAAACCATAATGAATATTGATATTGTTGCCAATGTTCTACCTGAAAAGATATACGGAAAATTTTTATGAATCCCCCTACTACAATAAAAATTGCTAAAACTACCTGAAGAACAATCATCTTTTAAACTCGCTCCTTTTAAAATTTTGTTAATTTTCATACTTCACAAGGAATAAATATATGCGTTTTACCAATATCAGAAAGGGAGGTATACATAATTTAACTTTTTATACGCTAAGAACTAAGTAGATAACCTTTACTACATAATATTTTCTTAAGAAAAATATTTATTTTAATATATTTGTCTCTTTTGTTAACCTGAATAGATTGTTTTTAATTTCAGACATGCTGATATTTTTTCTTGAAACACCGGTTTCTACTGCAGCACGTGCGACAGCATATGCTACATGTGGCACCACCCTAGGATCAAACGGATTTGGAATGACATAGTTGACATGAAGCTCTTCTTCTGAAATTAAATCAGCTATTGCATAAACAGCTGCTAGCTTCATTTCTTCATTAATTTCTTTTGCTTGTACATCTAAGGCTCCACGAAAAACTCCAGGGAAAGCTAATACATTATTTACTTGATTAGGAAAGTCAGAACGTCCTGTACCAACTACTAGTGCTCCTGCTATTTTTGCTTTATTAGGCATAATTTCAGGTGTAGGGTTAGCCAAGGCAAAAATAATAGGATTATGATTCATAGAACGAACCATATCCTCATCAACTACACCTGCAGCTGATACGCCAATAAATACATCAGCATCAATAAGGGCCTCTGCTAATCTTCCCCGCTTCTGTTCTATATTTGTAATACGAGCTATTTCTTCTTTAAGCGCATTCATTCCAATAGGTCGCTGTTCATATACTATCCCTTTTGTGTCACACAAAATAATATTTTTCACATGCATATGGAGTAACAACTTAACAATGGCTATCCCAGCAGCACCAGCGCCATTTACAACGATTTGAACATCTTCAATTTTTTTATTTGTTAACTTAAGTGCATTAATTAGGCCAGCAATCGTTACAATAGCTGTACCGTGTTGATCATCATGGAAAACAGGAATATCACAAGATTTTCTTAGGAGCTCCTCAATTTCAAAGCATTGAGGTGCTGCAATATCTTCTAAGTTTATCCCACCAAAATTTGGTTCTAATAATTTAACAACCTCAACAATCTTATCCGGATTATTAGTGTTTAAACAAATAGGAAAAGCATCGATCTCAGCAAATGATTTGAAAAGTAAAGCTTTTCCCTCCATCACTGGCATAGCTGCTTTAGGTCCAATATTCCCAAGACCTAATACTGCAGTTCCATCAGATATAATTCCAACTAGATTCCCTTTCATTGTATAATCATATACTTTGCTTTCATCTTTATAAATCTCTAAGCATGGCTCAGCAACACCTGGTGAGTAAGCGAGACTTAAATCTGTTGAATTTTGTACTTTAACTTTAGAATAAACACCAATCTTCCCCTGTTTTTCTTTATGCATTTTTAATGCTTCATCTCGTAAAGGTGACATATAATTTCGCTCCTATAATTAAGTTAAGAGTTCATTAACTCTATCTTAAACTTGATATTGTATGATATAAGTAAGACTTCTAATATAATCATTATTTATTTTTATAACCTTTTAACATATCTTTTGCATAACGATTGGGGTATAAAGTATTTAACATATTGTATGGACTTCCCTTCCAATATCTTCTTAATGGTGTCCATAACTTATGTTTAATTAACCATCTTTGTGTGTAAATAGATAGTAATTGCCCCTCTGTTAGTTTTTCCTTTTCTTCAATAGTCCACTTCAGCGCCTCTAATGCTTTTTTTTCAGTCCAAAATCCGGTAGGTGTGAATTTATATTCCCATTCTTTATTTTGACCAGGATATAAGTCATTGATCATGGCGTACGGACTGTTATTCCAGAATATTTGACAAGGAGAAATTAAATTATGAATAGTAAGCCATTTTACACTGTAAACTTGTAATAATTGAAAAGAAGTTAATTTTTCTTTTTCTTCAATAGTCCACCTTAATGCTACCAATGCTTTTTCTTTAGTCCAAAAATTGTTAGGAGTCATACTAAATTCCCACTCTTTAAATTTATTAGGATATAAAGAATTTATCATTGCATAAGGACTACCATTCCAATACATAACTAATGGTGCACTGAGTTTATTTTTCTCTAACCATTTTTTACTATAGAATTTGAGTAGTTCTACTTTACTTAGCTTTTCTTTTTCTTCAACAGTCCATTTTAATGCTTCAAGAGCTTTTTCTTTAGTCCAAAAATTTAATGGTGCCATACCAAACTCCCACTCTTTAAATCTATTGGGATATAAGTCTTCAATCATCTTATAGGGACTATTATCATAACTATGTTTGAGCGCGCCGAGTAATCGATATTTTATAATTAAAGGCGTATTCCATTTTTGTTTAATATCCTCTTCATTCCATTTTAAAATTGTTTCAATTAAATATTTTGTGACCCTTTTAGATAGCTCTCTATTGCTATCTTCTTTCCATGTATTCGGTGGAAACCTACTTCTTTTACCGTCTAATATTTCTTGATAGATTTCTTCTATTTGCACTGCTTTCGCTTGCACTTCAAACTCCCTCCTATTCAAGACATATAGCGATTCCTCTTTCCTAACGTTAAATAACACGCCAATAGTAACTATTGTGATTTACTTTTATAACGCAAAAGAAATGTATAGGGTAAAATCATTTCTTTAATCTATAATAAGAAGGACATAAAAAAACAAAAAGTTACAAAAATTTTCAAATTAAAACTTTTATAACTTTTTGTTTTGATGTAAATATAATTTCAATTAATGTATCTCACCGTTTTAAACTTGACGCTCCATAATCTTGTATAGTTACATTTATATGATATTTAATCGGTACTTTACTAAATGTTTGATCCCAATCTTTTTTGACTTTCTCCCATGTTCTCGGGTGTTTAATTCTTAATTCGTTGCCAAAACCCGCAATATCGACTTGGTATTCTTTTTGTATTTTTTTTGTAACATGATGTACTAAGTGCTTTACTTCTTTTTCAATAGCTTTTTCTTCCCTTTTTAAAAATTCATTTTCAAAATCTTTTCCTGATTGCATCCAATTTTCAGACAAACGCCCTTCTGATTCAATGTTTACATCAAAGGAAATATTATTTCCGTTAACATGTGGTATGATTTTGCTTTTTATTGACTTTATCTCGTATATAATGAGTTTCTTTGATTCTTTATCAAAAGTTTTTACCACACCACCATTCCTTTTTCCGTTTATCCATACTACTCCTTCCAATTCCTGTTCATTTAAAAAGCCCATCAACTTTTTTGTCTTCCCTTTAATTACAGCAGCTCCTGCAAATTTTGTTTCTCCTTTTATCGAGATTACATTTTGCAAAAGAAAACTGGACCCTGACCGCATCTTTCCTTCCAATTTAGCGAGCGATACAGGAGGTAAAATCCTTGTTGTTCTATTTCTATTATCTGCAATTCCAGACAAACGAAATGCTGGGATTTCTCCTTTTTTGTTTGATTCCAGTACCTCCTTCGCTAGACCCTTGCTAATTAAGAGCATACAGCTAAGCCGAACTTCATTGTCACGGAGATACTGTTCAAGTAATTGTTCTAAACTGAATGTACGTACAAGACTATCACTAATAACAATGTTTTTTAAATGTGGGCTGAACATTGTGCTCTCTCTTTTCAATGAAAACTCACGAACAATTTGATGAATGGAATCACCGGTCTCAGAAACATTTATATAACGTTTTTGTTGTCCATTTCCTTTACTTTGTGCTTGCGAACTAACAATTTGATAAGTAGCTGTTATAAGATTTCTTTTAGGATAACCTCCTTCCTCATCCTCTTTCTCAATTGTTGAATCCTTCCCTTTATCTAGTGCTATACCTGCAGTTAAACTCAACTCTTCTACTTCTTTACTGCTCCAACATCCTGTTAAAAATAGAAGCAAAAGCGTCCATAACAAAGCCAAATAGAACCGCATATAATTAAATTTATTTTTCACACTACTCCTCCTTTTAATCGCGTAATAATAAGAAGAAGCAGTGGCAGTAAACCAAATAAAAATAAAGCAGCATTACCGAGCATATCCCCCAATTTAAGCAAGTCATTTATATTTTTCGAAGTCATAGCAATGATGTAAATGATTGGAATCAAAGCAAAAATAAACGGATGAATTCTCTTTTTAAAGAGTTGTGCTAATCCTAATGCAGCTGCATAATAACTAATCGTATAGGTAGCAAATATTTGCATAATCCATATTACAAGCAATAAAGATTCAAAACGTTCAAATATCAATCCAGAAATTTCAAAACTGCGCATAAGATCAATTGTCGGCCATGTTCTTGTTACAACCCCATCAATTGATAATGCACCAATGACTATTACAACTGTTATTACATAAAAGATTAACGGAATTGAAATTCCAACTAAAATAGCTTTTACTGCTTTCTTTCGTTGTTCCATAAACACCAAAAGAATCAACATAATTTCAGGACCTGTATATGCGAGAGAGGTTGTTTTTATCCCATCTAACACTGGTTTAATTCCTAAACCTAATACGGGACGGAGATTATCTATCTCGAATATTCCGATACTCATAAAGGAAATGAGTAAAAAAATAAAAAAAGTAATAGGAAATATTATTTCAAACATCCGTGCAATTGAATTAATACCACTCATAATCAAATAGAGACCTATCCACATAAAAGGCATAACAATAGCCCATGTGGGGGTTCCTTCCAGCAAAAAAAAGCTTATTACTTCTGCCATTGAACGAATTTGAAAGGCTGAAGTTGTAAGAAAATACCCTATAATAAGAAAACTAAGCAACCTGCCTATCCATTTCCCTACAATATCTTGACTATATTGATAAAATGTTTTACCTGGAAACTGTTGACTTAATTTGACCATAATTACTCCTGAAACCATTGCGAGTATCCCACCTAATATCACACTTAGCCATACATCTGGTGTTTTCACTTTTTCTACAGATGCTCTGGGCAGAGTGAGAATTCCTGTCCCAAGTATGTAATTTACAATAATAACAACTGCTTGTGAAGTTGTTATTCGGTCTTTAGGTTTCGTAATCACTGAAGGCCACTTCCTTTCGTCATCAGCTACCTTTTGCGGATATTTTTTTTGGTATGCATTATTTTCGGTCTACGTCTCATTATTTTTAATGGCATGCGAACCATAAAATCTTTCCAGTCACTGAATCGATATGGAACAGCAGGGCTGGTATAAGGAACGCCAAAACTTTTCAGTTTCACTAAATGACTGCAAAGTAAAAGAAAGAAGAGAATAACTCCATACAAGCCAAATATCGCAGCACAAAACATAGCTATAAAACGAAGAATGCGTAACGTAATTCCCACACTATATTGCGGAATAGTAAAAGAAGAAATAGCTGTTACCGCAACAACGATAACCATTATTGGACTAACAATTCCTGCTTCTACGGCAGCCTGACCAATTATTAAACCGCCCACAATTCCCATTGCAGGTCCAATTGGTTTAGGCAGACGTAAACCTGCTTCCCGCAAAACTTCGATAGCTACTTCCATAATTAACGCTTCTATTAAAGCGGGAAAAGGAACTCCTTCTCGCGATCCGATAATAGAAATAGCGAGCTTAGTGGGAATTAATCCTGGATGAAATGAAATAAAAGAAATATACAGTGCTGGAGCAAATAATGAAACAAAAGCTGTCATGAAGCGTAATAAACGGAGAAGCGTACCAGGAAGCCACCTTTCATAATAATCTTCTGGTGATTGCAGCAGCATACTAAATGTAACTGGCGCAATTAAAACAAATGGTGTTCCATCTAACAAAATAGCTACTCGACCTTCCATTAAAGCACTAATAACACGATCAGGTCGTTCTGTATTTTGAATCTGCGGAAAAGGACTGAGATAATTATCTTCAATAAGTTGCTCTATATAACCAGATTCGAGTACACTGTCTATGTCAATTTTCTGAATTCTGTTTTTTATTTCATCCACCAATTCTGTACTAGCAAGATCTTTAATAAATGCGACAACTAACTCTTTCTTTGCACGTTCTCCTACTGGTAGCTTTACTAATGATAAGTTCTCATCCGCACAGTGTCGTCGCAAAAGTGAGGTATTATCACTTAATACTTCAGTAAAACCGACCCGTGGCCCTCTGACTAATGCCTCCGATACTGGTTCTTCAATATTTCGTTTATTTGCTTTTGTTGTACCAAGAATAAACACATCTGCTAAACCATCAATTAAAAGAGCTGTTGAACCTATCAATACTTTGGGTATTAAATCTTTTATGTAATGGACTTCTGCTACTTCACTAATTGTAAGAACTTTATTTTTAATATATTCTTTTGAAACAGTCCCCTCCACATAAGAAGATTCATTTTTATATTCATCAGAAAAATCATCCATTAGTAATTTCATAATATGTTTGTCAATTATCTCTTTATCTGATAGACCATCAACAAAAACGATCCCAGCCTGAATGTCTGTGCGTCCAATATTAAACTTCCGAAAGCGAACATCAGAATTATGTCCGATTTGTTGCTTTATAAGTTCTAAGTTAGAGGCAAAATCATTTGTGAAATGAACGTTTGCATTTTGAGATGGTTTATGCTCTTGTTTCGTTTTACTTTGAATATTATTTTTTTTCACTTGTTTGTCTCTTGACTTCCACCAACTCATTCTTCCCACTCTTTCTCTGACATACGAACCCAATGAAAAAATCTTGAGATAGTATACGGAATTAAAAACAAGATAAAAGCTTGTACAAAGACTTTCCAATCTGGAAGATAAGAAGTAATTATGTTCCACATTTTTATCACCCAATTTATATGCTCTGCTAGGATTGAGATTTCTAAAAAACGATATGTACTTAATAAAAAATAACGATAAGATTAAAGAGCAGAAAAGCGAGACATTATGCTTATTTAGCACCAATAACCTAGTTAGTATAAAAACATTTCTGACCTAAAATACCATTTCCAATTATAATTTGTTAAATATTATCTCCTTTTCCCTTATTTATATGCCTGCATTTGAATTTCAAATAATATAAGTATTAATGATATTTCCTCTTAAAGAAAAAAAGATGCTAGAAGATAGCATCTTTTTTTAAATTCAACTTACTATGTATTTATATTTTATTGTGGAAATACTCGTTTTTTTAAATGAATATTAATGTGTAAAAAATACATATTCTTTTGTTTTAAGTTAGTACATTTCTACCGAATCGATACGGAATTTTCTGATTTTAAAGCCAATATGAAATAAAGGAAAATCCTCTCTTAGAAAAACTATATAAAACCAATAACATGAAAACAATTATCAATCTATTAATCGAAAATAATAATTAGCAAGCATTTATCATCTTAATTCCAGGTGTATTCGTTTTGCTTCAAAATAAAGAACTTGAATAAATTTTTTCGTATCAATACGAGCAGGTAATGTTGGTTCATTATTCAATTCTGTCATCTTTCTCCTTACGGTAGTAAAATCAAAAAATCTAGAAGCATAATTTTCGAACTTCGGGTTTAAAAAATCAGTAAGTCCAAGGGATGCTAAATGGTTTAATGATTGATAAATTGCTCTCCGAATCCGTTGTTTGGAAGCTTCTATGAACCTTTTTAATTCAGCATCTTCAGCTGAATCCCCAAGTTTTTTTTGAGCCAAATTCATAAAAATCTCTTTTAGTGAGGGAAAGCCTTGTTCCAACGTGTTATCTTGTTCATATTTATATAAATAATCTAGCATATCCATTAAATCTTTACTTCCACTTTCACTGGCTATTCCTAATTCAGACAAAAGAAAATGAATGGAATTTTGAAAATGATTAAAAGTATTTAAATGTTTTTCATTACGGTATTTTTCTTGTGCACTTGAATTACTATCCAATTTTAGTACCATATTAAGCGATTCTTGAATGTTTTTTATCGATTTTTCCAAACGAATTCGTTCAATGACTTTCCGAACAACTGTTAATACTTCAATCCGGTTAATTGGCTTAATAATATAGTATTCAACACCAAGCGAATAAGCTTCAGCAATTAATTCTTTTGATTCTACTTGAGAGACCATGATGATTTTCCCTTTAAACGAAGGTTTTATTTGACGGATTGTTTTTATTCCATCTTGAATCGGCATTAACAAATCGATAAATAAAATGTCTATATTTTTAAGGATTAGCATTTGTTGCTCTAAAGATAAACCATCCTCAGCTTCTCCTATAACCTCCCCAAGATCTTCATCCTCGATAATTTGAGCCAACATTGAGCGAACCGCTTTTTCATCATCTACTATATAAAAATACATAGAATCACCCTTTCGAAATTATATGATCAATCCCTAATCTAATTATAAAAATTGATCCTTTTCCTTCGGTTCTGTCCTCAAGCGTAACATCACCTTCAAGTTGTTCGACCATTTCTTTAACATACGATAATCCGATACCTGTCGATGGGTTGCCTAAATCATCATATTTAGAAGTAAACCCAGGCTCAAAAATTGAATCTTTATATTTTGAAGAAATACCAGGACCGTTATCGCCTATTTGAAATTCAACAAAATGGTGGTCTTTATTAATGTCAATTGTGATGGTTCCCATACCTTGGATAGCTTCTACAGCGTTTGTAACGATATTATTTATAATAGATAAGATTGTGTAAATATGATAATGAGGATGCACACCATCAATTTTATACAAAAATTGGATGTCTTTCTCTAGCAAGCGTGCATATTTCGTATTTGCCCGTATAATGATATTTACTAGTTCATGTACAGACATATAATCTGTAAAACTTTCATCAGAAATTAGTTTTGAAAGTCCCGCAAAAATACGTTGGTTATCCTTTTTAACGTCATGGACCTCACCAGCAATTTGTAATGCCTGTTGCCTTAAATCCCCAAACTGAAAATCCATCTGTTTGTGCTCAAAAGAGTCTAAGGTTTTATATAAATCATAGGATTTTTTTGTTATATTCTCAGCATCTTGTAATGTTTTTTTTAAATGAACAGCATCTTCATATAAATTAGAGATAAGCATGAGCATGTGTTCATTTTGTTTCTTTATGTGTCTCTCCCTTGATTGCGCTTCATACAATTTCATCATATTGAAAAAGCTTAGAACTATAAAACTATGGGAACATGCGATAACAATGATCTCATTTATTGCCTCGGATGTGATTGATGTTTTTAATACAAAATATTGAATCATTAATTCCACACAGTCTGACAGTATTTCAATCATGCAACCAATAAAACCAATCATTAGTGGTTGATGATAAAAACGTTTGATTTTTGCTAAATGAAAGAGATACGAATAAGTAAAATAAAAGAAAAAACTAGGATAGTGAGTATGAAAAGCGGCTAGCCAATCCATATTTCCCTTTATAATGACATCCATTGAGATACGAAATACTACCACGACTATCGCTGTTAAAAAACCCGGTAAAAATGCTGGAATTCGTCGAAACAATAACAAAAAAAAGAAAAATGTTGGTGCGCCAAAGCTCATTCTAAATGTTTCATTTAAAGGAAATGACTTTATTTCACCTACTAAGGGTACTGTAAGTATCATTAAAACGAGAATATAGATGTCTTTTTTTACTAAATTACTAAGATTCAAAATAATCACTTCTCACTTTCGCCTAACAGTCAGTATACAAACCTATTTGCATTAATACAATACTTACTCTATTTTTTTCAAAAACTGATAAATAAGATATAAACGAAAGCATTATAGATTGTGAGTATTCATTACACCCTTCTACTTTAGAAAGATACTTTATAACTCAAAAATGTTCAGACACAATATAAGGTCTGAACACTTTTGGACTCGCTCTAACACCAAAATATCTGTGCTCCTTTTTAAAATATACTTAAATCCCATTCTTTTGCAATATGTTCTAACAACATAATTCCTGGTAAACTATTCCCATATTCATCAATGGCTGGTCCGTAAATACCAATACCACATCCATCTTGGAACGATAAATCCTTCCTAGATTTTGAGGGAACAAGTGTCATAATTCCACCGGATACCCCACTCTTAGCTGGTAATCCAATGAAAGCAGCAAATTTTCCAGAAGCATTGTACATTCCACAAGTTAGCATTAAAGCTTTTGTTAACCTAGCTACTTCTTTAGGGAGCACTTGTTCTTTGCGAATAGGATGATATCCATCATGTGCTAGTATAAGCCCTATTAAGGCAATATCTTCTGTATTTATTTCAATCGAACATTGTTTTAGGTAAACCTCTAGTGTCTCCTCCACATCTGATTCTAGAAAACCATTCTCCTTTAAATAGTATGCTAATGCTCTATTACGATGAGCCGTTTCCCATTCTGATTGAAATACTATTTCATTAATAACGGGACGCTTCTCTATCATTTTTTCAATTAATACGTATAGAGATTCTAATTTTTCTTGCACCGATGTCCCTGGCAAAAGTGAAGCTATCGTAATCGCTCCAGCATTAATCATAGGATTAAAAGGTTTTCCTGGTTTATGTATCTCTAAACGAATAATTGAATTAAAGGCATCTCCAGTTGGCTCTACGTCAACTCGTTCTAATACATAAGAAATACCGCGACTTAAACAAGCGGCTATAAAACCGATTACTTTTGATATACTTTGTAATGTGAAAGGTATCTCCCAATCTCCTGATTTTATCATTGTTCCATCTGGCTTTACTATACAAATACCTAACTGCGATACATTTATTTCCCCCAGAGCGGGAATATAACTGGCGCTTCGTCCCTTAGCTGCATACGCTCGATAATGAGCTACCCATTGATCTAAGCAAACTTTTTCTTGCCCCTCAACTTGAACGCTAGAATCCTTTATCATTTAATCATATTCCCCCGTACTATTAACTTTATATAGAATGATTTTTTCTTTACTATAATCAATAATATTTGCACTAGAACCAAGAAAAATATTCAGACATATTGCAGTCTGAATATCCTTCTTATTACACACTTTTCTTTTTTGAAGTTTTCTCATAACTATCCCAACATTCAATATTTTCAAGCCCTTTAATGTTTTCTTTATAAAAAATAGGATCTTTACCAGCTTTTTTCTGGTTTATATAATCTTGTAACGCCGCAAATGCTACTTTTGAAAGTAAGGTAATAGCAATTAAATTAATAATAACCATAAAGCCCATAAATAAGTCCGCTAAATCCCATACAATTTGAATCTTTGCAACAGAACCAAATACAATCATAGCCAACACACTTATTCTGTATATCATTAACCACACTTTACTTGTATGTAAAAAGCGAATATTTGTTTCACCATAATAATAGTTGCCAATTAACGCACCAAATCCAAATAAAAAAACAAAGATAGCAAGACAACCCGATGCCCAAGGACCTATGTGTTCACTTAATGCTGCTTGTGTAAGTGCAATACCATTTAACCCCGGTTGTTTATATGCATCAGACAGCAAAATAATAAAGGCAGTGCTAGTACAAATGATTAGTGTATCCGTTAATACACCAAATGCTTGAATCAGTCCTTGTTTCACCGGATGACTTGTTGTTGCTGTTGCGGCAACGTTTGGTGCACTTCCCATACCAGCTTCATTTGAGAATAAACCGCGTTTAACTCCATTCATAAGTGCTGCACCAATTGAACCGCCTGCTATTTGTTTAAAACCAAATGCGTTTTGAACAATAAGAGAAAGAACTTCCGGCATTTTTGATATGTTGGTAACTACAACAAATAATGCAACTCCAATGTATAATACTGCTAAAAATACCACCTTGTATTCAGCCATTTTTGCAATACGTTGTACACCACCAAAAATAATCGCAGCGAAAGCAATGGCCATGATTATCCCAACTGTTAGACGATCTGTACCAAATGAGTTTTGAAAAGCAATTGTAACTGTATTTGATTGTACTGAATTGAATACAAGACCAAAAGTAATTGTGATTAAAATAGAGAATAATACTCCCATCCAACGTTTATTCAACCCTTTTTCCATATAATAGGATGGACCACCGCGGAAACCAGTTTTATCTTTTACTTTATATATCTGTGCTAATGTGCTTTCGACAAAACTGGAGGCCGAGCTAATAATAGAAATAATCCACATCCAAAATACAGCTCCAGGACCACCTAATGCAATTGCAATCGCAATTCCTGTAATATTCCCTGTTCCAACGCGGGCTGCCATACCAATACAAAACGCTTGAAAAGGAGAGATTTGATCTTTAGAACCACTTTTCCCCTCCATTAATACACGGACCATCTCTTTTAACATTCGAAACTGTACAAAATTCAATTTAAATGTAAAATAAATTCCGCAAATAACAAGCATAATAATTAACAATTTAGACCATAAAAAATCATTTGTTGATCCGACTAACTCTACAAAAAACCTTTCCATATCATCACTCCATGCCAAAATTTTTATATCATAATCTATATAAAATCACCTATATTTCCTGGTATAAATACCTCTTTCATATTCAAATACAACAAGGATAAAAGTTTTCTATATTAATAGGATTGACCTGTTAAGCAAACATCACAACATGTAACTGTAAAGCTGAAATTTTGAAGAACTTAACGTTTATACACCCGTTGCTCTATTCCCTTCTGTAAAACTAATATTCTTATCCACTAATGTTGTTGTACTATTATGTTTGTTTCGTTTACCGGTGATTTACATTTAAATCCTAAAATCAATAGTGATTAACTGGTTATTTGTTAATTTTCTCAAGAACATGAAAGTATCTCCTTTCTCACTACTAATCTCAAAAATAGGCTAGATAAAAAATTTATAGAAAAACTATGAAGCGCTTTCAATCTTCAACTAAGAGAAGCTTGTCTTTAATTTATAATTAAAAGTACAGAATGTTACGAAAAAGTACAGATTTTTATAAAAACAAAAAATTTTTTAAGATTTTTCATCTAAAAAAACAGTGAGATTTTGTGAATTTTATACAGTATCCAAACGTCGCAGATGCTGTTCTACCTAACCTTTGACAAGCCTCTATTTTCTTCATATAAACATGCATACTTTTTCTCTTTTAGAAGTTCATATAAATTATTTGAAATCAAGAATCAACGGAATATTATAGGAATATTTAAAAAATAAAACATTTAATTTATTTATGGTATCATACAAAAAACATTTGTTTTCTCAATTAATCCCCCTAGTTGGATTCGTCTATATTGCACATATTTACAACATGAAAGACACTAAGAAAAAAAGGATTTTGTTGAAGGGATGAAACATTACAAAACTCTTATTTAGGACCTTATTTCATCCTCTTTTCTAGCAATATCGAGTTATCCCAAAAAACATATATTTACTAACATAAATTACAGGTGGTGTATTGTGAAAGAAATAGTATTTGTTCAAAATAAAAAAAGACTCCTTATGAAATTCGAATTTTTAAAAAAGGATTTAGTACTTACCATTTCACTTATACTAGCAATTGTCAGTTGCTTAATACATTCGCCAAAGATCGAATATATTAACTTTGAAGTGTTAATTAGTTTATTTAATCTGCTGGTAGCCATTAAGGCCTTGGAACAGCTAAAGATATTAGACAAACTTGCCGTTGTGATTTTAAATAAATGCAATAACAGCAGGTCAATATCTATTATTCTAATTTTGTTATGCTTTATTTGCTCCATGTTTGTAACAAATGATGTTGCTCTCCTCACTTTTGTACCAATAACACTTGTCATTAGTAAAAAAACACAAATGAACATGATGGATACAATCATCCTGCAGACAATTGCAGCAAACATCGGTAGTAGCTTGATGCCTATGGGAAACCCACAAAATTTATACCTATATTCTTACTATGGAATTAAGCTCATCCCATTTTTAGGTTCAATTCTGCTTTTAGCTGTACTTGGAATTAGTTTATTATTTATATTTACTCAAAAACTTCAAAAAACAGATTTGAAAATAGAACTACCTGTTATTACCGTGAAAAATCGAAAAAAAGCTACCGTCTGGATTTTGATACTTATCACTATCATTGCATCTATTTTTGGTGTCATTAATTATTACATTGCGCTAATAGTCACACTGATAGCAGCATTTACGTTAGATAGAAACTTACTATTTAAGATCGATTACTTTCTTCTAATAACCTTTGTCTGTTTTTTTATTTTTATCGGAAACATTTCCCATTCCGATGCACTGGGGACATTTGCTCGCGCTAATTTAAGAGGAGATACTTCAGTCTTCTTTAGTTCCATATTTTTGAGTCAATTGATTAGCAATTTTCCTACTTCAATTCTTCTATCAAACTTTACTTCTGATTGGAAAGCTTTATTACTAGGAGTAAATATTGGAGGACTTGGAACAATTATCGCATCTTTAGCCAGTGTAATCTCCTATAAACTATTCATTCAGGCCAACGTTAAAGAGAGTAAGGCATATTTAATTAAATTTAGCATTTACAACTTTTCATTTTTAATCATACTTACATGTATACAATACTTTATCTTTAAATTTCTAAAAATTTTTTAAAAAATTGATTCCTTTAGAAAAACCCAAATTTCTCAATTTAATGCTGAGATATTTGGGTTTTAATATAGGTATGTTTAAAGAGCTACAACAAAGTTACCATCAATTTAATATTTTGAGATGTTCTCACAGTGAAAATCTTTTAGCTTTTACGTTGTTTATTAGATTTCAGTTCATTTTTGAAGTCTTCTTCACAAAATCCTTAATGTCCCTCAATTTTTTCCCGCTAATATTATCTTTAATGGTTGAATCTATTTCAATTTCTAATTTTGCAAATGCTCCTCCTACACAATTATAGATACTTAATCCCTCTATACTCTTTCAAGCGGTAATCCATTCCGATGGAAATTACAAATGAAAAAATTTATCCGTTTTTCCTACTTTCTAAATTCAGCAAGTAAAATGTTTTTAAAAACTTCCGGGTTATTAAGGTTTAAACTGTTCGAATTGATAGCGAGTGTATGTTTACCTCCAAGTGTTCCACCAGCAAAAGTGGAAAACCCTGGAACGGCCCCCCTGTGTCCCCATACCGAGACACCGTTCGGAAGCTTAATTTCAAGTATTCCAAGACCATATCCGGTTCCCTCTCTATTTGTAGGAACTGTAGTAAGCATTTGTTTTAACTGCTGTTCCTTCAGTAATTTGCCACCTAGTAAGCAAGAGAAGAATTTGTTTAAGTCGTCAGCAGTAGAAATCACATCTCCATCCGAGCTACCTGGGTTAATATAAGTAACATCTTTTAGCTCACTCGCTCCGTCTAGTTGCAAATAGCCACGGGCATGCTTGGTGCCTGGAATCACGCTTGAATTACCAGGTAGAAATGTATTTGACAAATCAAGCGGTTCAATAATCCGATTTTCAACCTCTTCCGCATAGCTGTTTCCTGTTACTTTTTCAATAAGGATTCCTAGTATTACATATCCTGTATTTGAATAAGACCAACCCTTTCCTGGAGCAAAGTCTGGGGGAAGTGAAATCCCCATCTTTACAAATTCTTCAGCCGTATACGATTTTTTTATATCCGTAATATCAAAGTCTTTTGAATTTATATAGTCAGCAATACCACTTGTATGATTCAATATTTGCCGGATCGTAATCTGGTTACCATCATATCCGTTTCCTTGAATAACACCAGGTAACCATTTTTCAATGGAGTCGTCTAGATTCAAACGGTTCTCTCCAGATAATTGAAGTAGAACTGTTGCAATGAACGTTTTCGTCACACTGCCAATGCGAAAGCGAAAATCTGCTTTCATTGGTTTCTTAGTTTTCAGATCCGCTACCCCAGCTGTATAACTCCAAGTTTTACCCCCCTTAGAAATTTTAGCGAGTATTCCCGGGTATCCAAGTTGCAGTTCATCTCGCATTGCTTTCTTAACGGAAGTACGATCGCTTTGCGTACTTGTTTGTAACGAACTAGATACATTTTGCGTAGGTTCTGCTTTTATAATTAATGTTGGTGTTATGTATAACAGGGAACTTCCACCTATTAAAAGTGCTAGACTTGCACATGTAATTTTACTGCGTGTTTTCATAAAGAATTCCTCTCTTCTATTTAAATTGTATTGATGGCTGATAGCTGTCTCATATACTAACCACACAGCTATCAACTCTCCTAATGATAAAAGTCAACACTGAATTTACAATCAACGTACTAATCATTATTTTCACAAACACCATTGTGTTCTAACAATCTCTAAATCACTCTTTTTCCACATACATATTAACCATAGAAATTACTTCTTTTCCTTAAAACACTCTTGTTACTGATTATTTGTTTTATATGTAGGCCGTACTTGTTCCCCCCTTCATGCCTCCTTATATTTTTATCCTACACAATGAAAATCTCTTTTTTCTTACCTATTCCTTACAAATTCCTTACATACAAAATCACTTCTACAATAGGATTGAAGTAGCATCTGTGCCCGAAAGCGCAAAAAACACCGATGCTTTTCGCTTCAGTGTTTTTGCGCTTTACATATTGTAAGATTCGTTTTACTCTTAACAGGTTAAACTGCTGATTTTTTCTAATGCGATTATTCTTCTTGTTATATAAAACAAATTTCATTGTGTTATATGACACACTATGAAATTTGTCATTAAGGCACATGATTCTAAATTTATTGATGTACTTGAGATGGACTCACTTTTTGAATTTGAACAAGTATATCAAACGCTTTACCTAATGATATATCAACAGTTTTTGGTATATCAGGCCCTTCGGTAGTTATTCCAGCGAAAATTGGATGTTGTTCGTTTAACCAAGTTTTTGTCACGCCGTTCGCCTTACGTAAATCAATAAAAAATTGATCTTTTTTGACCTGTCCAAAAATGTAGTTATAACTGTTTGGATCATCCGATTTTAATGTTCCATAGGGGCCAAATTCACCATTGCTATTCTTCACATTGTATTGTCCTTCATAAACTGACGTTCCAATAGATACGTACCGTTTTCCGTAATATTCTGCTAAATGCTGCCCTGCTACTTTAGGGTATATAAAAGAAAGCATATTTGTTTTCGAAACGTGTCCATTATGTCCCCATACAATGGTTTTTCCTAAATGTTCTTCAGTCCACTTCGCATTTTCATACATTGCAATATCATGTTTCAAATAAAAATCCGCTGGTTTATCAGGAGGTGTCGCTAACATTGTAGTAAACTGTTCAATAATACGAGCATTTTGCTTTATCCATACGAACTCTTTAGATTTCCCATTTAAATGACTTTTATTTTCCTCTAATAAAGCACTAATTTGTTTAGCATCTAAAACATACTTTTCTTTTTCTTCTTTCGTAAGGCTTTCAAAAGTATTCATATCCTTTGTTACAGGAATAAGCCCTTTTATCTTCTCTTCTACTCTAGGCAACAGTTTTGAATTGTTCGCTTTAATATATTCTATTATATTATTATAAACATTTTCGTTTACTGATTGAATGTCCATCCCGATGACACGTACTTTCGATTTATGTTTTGGATTAGCATTATATTGCCGAATCCAATCAAGTAAATCTAGCATTTCTTTCGTCTTAAATACAGGTGTTAGATGTTGGCTTGGGTTTCCCTTACCAGTAAGAACATATCGATCAAGTTCCAAGGCCCTGTCCCATCCCTCTTCTAAAACTAGATTGGTAAAGCCCTTTTCAGATACTAAATACTTAACAATGCGGTGTTTCATCGTAAAAACTTCATGAGCCCCATGCGTAGCTTCACCTAAACCTACAATTGAAGCTGAACCTACCATATCCTTAAATGGTTTCAAATCATTAAGAGATGCAGTTGGATTAGTTGTTTTTAAAGGCTTTGCATGTGCTTCTAACCATTTCGCTATTTGATTTGTATTATAGGGAGCTGTAACAGAAACCTCTGTTTTCGAATCTGCATAAGTATTTCCTACAAAATGAGTCATTGTTATAGCAGAAGCAACAATTGCAATCATTATTTTCTTTTTCATAAAAAACCTCCTGAAATATTTACTTATAGCTTTTTGACATACTCTGCCAACTTCCGTTTAAAACATTCATTTTCTTATTACTGTTAAGATACATTTATTTTAGTTCCTAAAACTCACTTATTTCTTAATAGGTTCTTAAGAAATTCTTAATTCACTTATACGAATATAAAACTAAATAAGCTTCAATTCATTGTATTGTAAATTCCTCATTGCATAACATTATAATGTACAGATATTCGTTATAAATGATGTTATCTAAAGTATTCAATTTCAGTATGTATTATTAACGTAGTTAATATATGGTTAATATGAAGTTCCAAATTTTGATTGTTTGTAGTCTCTTTATCATAGAGTTAATTTAGGGGTTATTTTTTGTTCACTTCATTTTTTTCGGCACTCTGCATCTAGACGGTATACCCATTGGCCACAGTTAGACTATTTCAAATCAAAAAAATAGATTACCTGCACACGAAAAAGTACAGTGCACAGGTAATCTATTTGTTTTTGAGATTAATAAAAACCTAATTTATCTTTTGAATTCTTCCATCAATAATAGACTGAATTGGTTCTTTTGATTTTTTTATATAATCTACTAATGCTTCAAAATCAGTTGGTCCTGTTTCAGCATCTTTACCGTTTTTAAAGGATATAAATCCATCTCCCCCTGAAGCTAGAAATGCGTTAGCGACGACGCTGTAAGTTTTAGAAGGAATAATTTCTTCTCCATTCGTTAAGCGAATACTTGTTACTTTTTCTCCATTGGGCTTGTTCGCATCCCAAGTGTATTGGATTCCTGAAATTTGAAGCATTCTTGTTATGTCTTTTTGCCATTGTTGATTTAAAATATCACGAATGTCTTGACCTGTTAAATTTACTTTTATTAATTGATTTCCGAATGGTTGAATACCATATATCTCTCCCCATGTAATATCACCAGCATCTAAGTCATTACGAATACCACCAGGATTCATAAGTGCAATTTGGGATTGCATTGTTGTACGCTGGGCATCAGCAACTAAATTTCCAAGAGTAGATTCACCAGCCGTATTGAGTTTGCGATCTAGTGGCGCAATAGACTTACCTACAACTTCATTAACAAGAGGTGCGATTTTTGCTTGATATTTCTCCATCTTCTTCTTTATTTTTTTATCAGGCTCTATGCCTTCATGATAAGTTGTAACAATTTCTGCTTTTTTCTCAACAATATCTTGTGTTTTACGATCAATCTTTACATCAACATCAGCAAAAGCCATACCATATGAATTTGCTTGTACGACAAGTTTATTATTAACAGTTCCATTTACATAAGTGTGGCTATGGCCACCAAAAATAACATCGACTTCTGGATCAGTCTCATTTGCTAATCGGACGATATCACCATTTGTTACGCCGTCCCCATCTGTTATACCTCCGTTATGTGCAAGAACAACGATAGATTTAACGCCTAGTTTTTTTAATTGCTTTACGGATTTGTTAATAGCTTCAACTTCATCTGTAATTTCTACATTCTTTAGCATAGTAGGCATAACAAGGTTAGGAACATCCGTTGTTACGACTCCGATAAATCCAACAGGAACTCCTTGTACCTTTTTTATAGTGAATGGTGGTAAAAATAAACGACCGGTGGATTTATTATAGAAATTTGCAGCAACATATGGGAATTTTGCTCCTTTAAAATTTCCTGTTTTCTCATGGTATCCACCATAAATAAGGCGGTTCATTTCTTCAACACCTTCATCAAATTCATGATTTCCTATCGTTCCAACATCGAATTTCAAATCATTTAGAAATTCAATCGTAGGTTCGTCTTGTAATAATGCTGAAACAGGAGTACTTGCTCCAACAACATCTCCAGCATGTACCTTTAATGTATTCGGATTTTGTTTTTCACGATCACGTAAATAAGCCCCTAAGTACTCAATTCCCCCTGCATCTTTATTGTTAATTTTTTTTACAGTGTCTAGTTGCCCATGAAAATCGTTAATACCGAGCATTTGTACATCTATGTAGCGGTTTGGTTCTGTACTTGCTTGGGCTGAAGGCATAGCAAATACACTAGTAAAAGTAACTGTACTTAATGCTAAAGCAACTGGAATGATTTTTTTCAACATAAAATTTCTCTCCCCTAATTAAAATCTGACATAATACGATGTTATTTTAATATATTAAGAGAATTATTTCCACAAAAATTCTACCAATTATAAAAATTAATAAGATTTTATTGTTTTCTGACAAGATATTTCTTCCTCAAAAAAATGTATATTTCTTTGTTTTGAGGATTATTCAAAATATTATCTTGATAGTAATATAACAATACTTCTAAGAAATCTAAAAAACTCTAATCAATATATTTTAGCTGTTAAGAAGAGTATTCAATCCAAAATTAATGGAGATTTATCAACCTAACATCTCAATATCACCATTTAAAAAATGCTCCTGGATTTATCCAAGAGCATCTTTTTTTAGATTTATTTTTACTTGTTTATAATTTATCAATTAACAATTATATAGTTGTAATTAGTCCTTTAAAAATGATAGGAGTGCTTCATTAAATTCTTTGGCATGCGTTGCATTTAGCCCATGTGGACCACCCTTTATTAACGTTACTTTAGAATTAGGAATTGCTTCATGTGTTAATTTCCCACTATATTCAAATGGTACAGTTGCATCTGAATCACCATGAATAATAAGAGTAGGTATATTAAACTTCTCCAAGTCTTTTCTAAAATCTGTCTTACTAAAGGCAGTAATACAATCAAGCGTTCCTTTAGGTGATGCACTGGCTGCAATATTCCAATTATATAAACGGAATGGCTCACTAACTAAATCTGTTCGATTACCAGCCGCGAAAAATCCCTTAGTAAATTCATCAAGAAATGCAAGTCGGTCATTAATCACACCACTTTTGAATGCTTCAATTGTTGCATCATCTAATGCCCCTTCAGGATGATCCTCTGATTTGTATAAATATGGAGGAACTGCTCCAGCAAAAACAGCCTTTTCAATACGATTTGTTCCATACGTACTAATATACCGGGCTACTTCGCCTCCACCCATAGAAAAACCAACAAGTGTGACATTTTGAAGCTCTAAATGTTCTAATAGTTGATGTAAATCAGAAGTAAAGGTATCATATTCATACCCTTCCCATGGCTGAGATGATTTTCCAAATCCTCGACGATCATATGTTATAACTCTGTATCCAGCCTCAACAAGAGCTGGAACTTGGTATTCCCAAGATCGACCACTTAACGGCCAACCATGAATGAGTACAACTGGTTTTCCTGTGCCATGATCCTCATAATATATCTCAATTGGTTCTTGATTTTCAGTTCCTACAGTAATTTTAGCCATGCTTCTACCTCCAAAAAATATTCTAATATATATCCTTTTCTTCAATAATCCAGATGAATCTCATAACCTATTCATGCACGTTTATGTTGTGAACTCTAAGTTATGAAACTCTATTATTCCAAAGAATTCATTTTCTCCTTTTGGACAATTCCCCCTCTAATACCTTTTTCATCATAAGATAATTTCTGAACATTCCTCATATTCAATTATAATAACAAAAATAGGTGACTATCAATATTGTTCTATCTATAGGATGTATAGGTAAAACCAATCTATTTTATAGTGAAAACAACTATAGTTACGACCTATACAAATTATAGATATTTTAGAATTGATTAACGAATCAATTTTCAAATACTATAAATTTGTATAGCACTTCATGTTCTGTGAATGCTGCTATAACCAATATTATTGGTCAGCTTAGTTATAAACGAAGAAACTTATAATAAAACTTTCTTCGATTACTTAATTTTTAGGAGGAATACATAATGACTGATCTCTATTCTCGTATTAACAAAGATGATGCTGTCGTGCTTTTAGTAGATCATCAAACTGGTCTTATGTCTGGACTAGTACGTGACTATGGTGTTGATGAATTCAAGAACAATGTTTTAGCTCTTGCTCATACTGCTAAGTTTTTTGATTTACCAGTTATTTTAACAACAAGTTTTGAAAACGGGCCTAATGGACCTTTAATGCAAGAATTGGTTGATCTCTTTCCTCATGCACCAAAAATAGCTCGACCTGGACAAATTAACGCATGGGATAATGATGATTTTGTAAAAACAATCGAAGACACTGGAAAAAAACAACTTATCATCGCAGGCGTAGTTACGGACGTTTGTGTTGCTTTCCCGGCACTTTCCGCTATAAAAGCTGGATATGAAGTATTTGCTGTTACTGATGCTTCAGGAACTTTCAGTAAACAAGTTGCAGATGCTGCCAATACTCGTATGGCACATAGTGGTGTGCAACTTATGAACTGGTTTAGCGTAGCTTGCGAATTACAACGCGATTGGCGCAACGATGTCGAAGGTTTTGGCAATTTGCTTGCTAGCAATCTTCCAGGCTATCAAAATATAATTGGAAGCTATATGGGAGCTCAGCGCGATCTTAGTAAACAAAATGCATAAATGTATTTCAAAGAAATAGCTTTAAATGGCGGTATTGCCATCCAAGACCGCATGGCTTTTCAAGGTGAATACTTTGTTAATTTATACGGAAAGGAAGCTGCAAAGCGTACTCCTCCGATTTATCGTATGTTAGACCTTGGTATACCTGTTGGCGCCGGTAGTGATGCAACCAGGGTTTCCAGCTATAACCCTTGGGTTGCTCTTTACTGGATGGTTGCTGGAAAAACCATTGGTGGGCTTTCCATATACGATGAAAAAAATAAACTTGATAGAAAAGTAGCCCTGGAATTATATTCAAAAGGAAGTGCGTGGTTCTCTGGTGATGAAGGTAAAAAAGGAACCCTGGCAGTAGGTCAGTTTGCTGATATTGCTGTATTGTCTGCTGACTACTTTACTGTGCCAGAAGAAGAAATCAAAAACCTTGAATCATTACTCACCATTATGGGTGGACAGGTTGCTTATGGAAATGATGAATTTAAAAATTTATCACCTGAATTTCCGCCAGCATCACCTGATTGGTCACCGACGGGCATTTACGGTTATGGTGGTGCTAACCTAGCCAACACTATACTTTCCCACGATTCCCATGATAACAAGTTACATAGTTGCAGTAACCCTCTCCATCAACACACTCATACCGTAATAGGAAAAGATGGAACTACATGGGGTATCGGTTGTACTTGCTTTGCTTTCTAAGTCAAAACCACCGGTATAATGCCGGTGGTTTTCTTTCTGCAATAAGGGTATGTAGATTCGAAATAACATTGTATATCCCTACATGGAATCTGTTACTATGCGATAAGACCGAAGAATTGATTGATTAACTTAACTTGTTTTTGATAGCCTTCTCTCCTTGCAAAGTCTGTCCTTTTTTCCTTAATTAAAAGTCAATGGTATCCCCCTCTTGATCGACTACACCACACATATAAATCCACTGCCCTTTGACTTTAATATAGATCTTAATTTTTCAATTGTTACACTAGAATCATTATTATTTCTATTACACTGATACTTTTTGCGAATCATTTAATTTCTGCATAAAGATACGTGCTGCAAAACTTAAAAATTTATCATCAAAGTGAATAAGATTAATATCTTGGCTTGGTGTTGGGTCAGTAATACGAACTATGCTCAAAGTATCATTATTAACAAAGTTAACCAGTGAAAGAGGTATTATGGCAACCCCATGTCCACTGTATACAAGGCTCAATAGAGAAATAGAAGATTTTGTTTCTATATTTGCTTCAGATAAAGATAACCCTAAACTCTCACAATATATCTTAATAGATTCACGACAACTACATGAAACCATTATTCTACTCAGCCCTACTAATTCTCGAAAAGAAACAAATGATTTTTCATGCAAAGGATGATTTTTTGGAATGACAAGGACGAGCTCTTCACTATACAAAAGGGTGTTTGTTAATGTGTCTGGAATTTGAGCACTACGTGTAATCCCGAAATCAATATTTTTGTCAACGATTTGATTTACAGCAACTTCAGATTCTATAATCTTTACTACGATGTTGGGATAATGTTGTTGAAACTTCATAATATAAGGTGTTAAATAAGTGAGATCCTCTAATAAACCTCCTACAGTAATTACACCTCTTTTTACACCCTTTAATTCAAAAATTTCATTATAAACGTCATCAAATTGTTGCATGATAAATTTTCCTTTATCAAATAGCAGCTTACCCGCTTCTGTCATTTTGATACCTCTTCCAACTCGATGAAACAAGGGTGTATCAAGTTCACCTTCTAACACACGGATTTGTTGACTTAAAGTCGGCTGTGAAATACCTAGAACTTCCGCAGCTTTAGTAAAACTATTATTATTACAAACTTGAATAAAATACTCTAAATGACGTAATTCCATTCTTGATACCCACTCTCCGCTTTATGAAAGATTTATAATTTAAAGGACGATATGTATACGTTAACATAACAACCATCTTTTCTACTATACCACTTGAAATTACATGTTTTATTCATTTTGTATTATAATAAATTTACTACCATTTATTAATTTTTCCTCCTATTCATTTAACTTATATTTAATTAGGACATTACTAATTCGAGATATATTTCTAAAAATTTATAATTCTAGTGCATAATAACCTAACTTTTTCAACTTTTCGATTATCATTTTTTTCTCAATATAGTCCAAACCACCAAATATATGCCGAATCGCCTCTTTATGCTGAGGAAAAATACTATCCATTAACTGAATACCATCTGAAGTAATTGACGCATACGTGACACGGTGGTCTTTTGGACATGGTTTTCGTATTAAGAACCTCTTCTTTTCCAACTTATCCACTACATACGTGATACTACTACTTGCAAGTAATATTTTCCCTTCAATTTTTTGTATAGGCTGATCGCCTTTACTATATAGTAGCTCAAGCACTGCAAATTCAGTTGGATTAAGTCCATAACTTTTTATATCCTCTTCAATACACTTAGTAATTGCCTGTGCTGTCCTTGATAATGTAACAAATAACTTTAAAGATAAGCTCTCATCATTAATCACACTCATAATTACCAATCCTTTACAAGTTATCTTGAATTCGAGATTTATTATATTATCGTCGAAATATTATGTCAATAATTCGTTTTAGTTTTATTAAGCCCCTTATCATTTATTTCTCAACATAAGACATATGGAATTAGAAGAAAAAAATTGTTACTATATAAGTATCTCAATTACGTTATTTCTTTTAAAGAGAGCTTGTATTCTAACGCAAGTTCTCTTTTTTTATATTCTAAATTGAATCCGGACAAAGTTCACATATTGAGTCTGCCCATGTATATGATATAGTTTTTAAACAAAGATTAGAGCCCTCCTACAAGAAGGAGAGCTCTAATCTTTCATATGAATTTTCACCTTTTTTATTATTGCGGAGACATCAAAACTTTAACTTGATGGGGATATGGCACTACCTCTATTAATAAATATTACTAACCATATATCTATGGTTCATATCTATCATATTTTTTATAAACAGGATCAATTAGATTTAAAAAAAGATTTCTTTTTCTTTACTCGTAATAAATCACCTGTCCACCCTTTGAATCGCATATACATATACATACCCCCTGTTGTGAAAATAATAAATAAGAGAGCGATTAAATAGCTATATTTCCATTCAAGTTCAGGCATGTATTTAAAATTCATACCCCATAATGCTCCTAAGGCTGTCAAAGGCGTACTTACAGCAGTTAATACAGTAAGAGCTTTCATAATTTCATTCCCACGATGAGAAGAAACAACTTCTTGTAAATGAATCATCGTGTCTAATTCTTCTTGGTACTCTTTAACGAGTTGTAATCCACGCTCTAATTTTACGTGCGTTTGTTTATAACAAAGGGTGTTTGTTAGTTTTTCTAACCAAGCTTCCTCCAAGCCTTGTAACACTTCTTGTATTAAGCGAAACACATGTGTGTTCATAAATAATTCATGACGAATATGATAAATTCTTTCTAAAACTGCTATGTTATTATGATGATAAAAATCCCATAACACATTTCTGAAATTGTTTTCAAAATAGTCAACCTTTCGTAAATAGTGAGATATAAATATTGATAAGATAGCACACATTCCTTCAGCAGAACTATTACAATTTTTTATACCCATAGAGAAATTATGTATTAATTTTTGAAAATCCTCTTCCTCTTTTTCTTGAACCGTTATCAGTATTCCATGAGCTACAAAATAATGAAGAAATTTTTGGATTTTGGCGTCCTTTTTATCTTGATCATATAAAAACGAACCATATACACAAGTTTGACTTGGTGATAACGTATAAACATATAATCCATTTTCACAAGGAGAACTTATTTTCTTTACAAATTGAGAGAAATAAGATGTTACATCACGGGAGATTATAGAAGAAATTTCTTCAAGCTCACTAGTTTTCACATGATACCAACTCCATTTCGTCATTTTTATGCATTCCATATTATTCTTCCTTTCTAAATAGTTTTATGTTTAATCGAATCATATCCGTAATATGAAATTTGCATGTAGGTATCCATATCTTGGAGGAAAAGTTTTTAAATCATCTAAATTACAAAATAAATGGCATAGGAGGTCTTATTCTTTTAAAAGGAAGACCCCCTATTTATTAGTTATTTTTATTCTCAATTTTAAACATTTCCTCTATACAAGCACTTTTTATCTTTTCTTATTTATATTTGGAAAAGAAGCCACACAATTTGGCACGTCTATTCAACGAACTCCATTTCGGTCGTCATTATAATTTGGATTTATATGCAGATTGATTGGTGATGTCCTCAAATACTTGACTTCCAATAATATAGTATCCATGAAGCGCGGCCTCTTTTGAAGCGTCTACCATACGGAAAGAAACAATTTCACCTTGCATTTTTTCAATTTGTTTTTTGTGGAGATCTACTATTCCTCCTGTCCAAATAATAGTATCATACTGGTCTAACTTAAATTGTTCTTGTAATACACGCATGATGTCTTGGAAGTGTGTATCCAACTCTTTTTGAATTAAAATATCCACCTGACTTGTCTCATAATTTTCTTCTTTATCTCCATATCCTTTTTCTAATATTTTTGGCATGTCATTAATATGCAATTGATTACTTTCACCCGCATGATTCTGCAGGATATTCTTAATATTTTTCAAAGGCTTGCTACATCCTAGTTCCGTCTCATAATGATTTAAAATGAGATTCTGTTTCATATCTGTCATTTCTAATGTACGAAATCCACCATCAATAATTAAGATGCGATCTTGTTCCTGAATGATTCCCTCTTTTAAGAAATAGGCATGTAAAGCGATCGGTTGCTGAAGAATCAAAGCATTTTCAACCGTAATATTAATAAATTTCCCATCAATTTGTACGGAAGTTTCTTTTTTTAGTGCACATTGTAATTGCTCATGCTGACTACCAAAACAAGTGACTGGAAGCCCGGTAACAACTAAAGGTAACACGACATTTTCTTTATAATCCTTTGCAATGCAACCAAATATTTGTTGTTTAAACTCTTCGCTTTCATAATAATTTTCTATTTCTTCTTCAAATGGAGGAAGAAATGAAGCGTCAGATTGATGTGCTTCATTTCCCATGTAGTATGCAAAGTCTAAGTCTATAAAACTTACCTTTGTTAAATCTTCACTTTCAGCATGATTAGGTACAGGAGCTAGTGTGGCAGCTTCACTCTTAATCGTCACCTCAGAATCTACATCCTGTCGATATGCCCGCTTAGTAAAACCAATTCCTACATCAATTGCATACAGAGATTTCATACTTTTTTCCTCACTTTCTCTTTTTAGAATTAAATCTAAGCACTCTCTTCTTTCCCTTCTTTCACATATTTCTTTTCATTTTCCGTTTTTTCTCCGTCTATGTCCTTACTATTTTGATTTATTTCATTATCCTTTTCATCTTTTTTCTTTTTGTTATTTTCGTTTTCTGTTAAATCTTTAATAGTAGAAATGACAACTGGTGTGGCTGTAAGCAGTTGTGGTAATGTTTGTTTTGCAACATTAGCTGCAGTTACAGAGAATTGTTTACTTGTCTCGGTTACCTTCTCTAATGTTTCCTTTATGTTTCCTTCTTGTAGTTTGTCTTTTACGCTTTTTCCTTTTGTTTGTATAGCTTTCCGATTTTCTTTTTTTAACAGAGATACCATGACTCCGGTCGTAATCCCAATCACAGCATATTTAAATATTGTATGTTTCATTTTTCTCACCCTTCTCTACTTTTATTTTCTTCCATGCTACAACCTAAAATAATTAACTTATCTATTTATTAGATATTGCAATCTATTAGAGAGAATGATAGTTTTGTGGCTGCCTATCACTCGCCGTTAGTGTTTCAGCTGTTACTAGAAGTAAAATTCTCCCTTGATCTAGTTTTTCTTCATATAAGTTAGCTTCCTCTTTCGACAACCCCATTTCCTCCATTTGATTTCGGAGCTCGTCCCCTTTTTTGGAGAAAAAGTTGATAATACTTGTGCCCAATCCTTGTTCTTTTACTCCAATCGTATTTGTGTTTGTATCATCCGCAATCTTTTTTGTTATATGTTTTTCATGTGTTAAGACGTAAATGTCATCTTGGTGAATCCCTTTCAATTCTAGCTCTTTTATTTTCATAACTACTTCCTGTTCATTATCATATTCATGAACCACCGGTTTTCTTTCATTCTTATGCATCGTATTTTTCCTCCCTTAGATTTTTTATTTTCTTATTTAGTTGTTATGTAATATGTAATACACCTATTTTAAAGATGTTAAACCTAAATTTTCAAAAAACTTCACATAATAGGTTATTAATGTTTTTGAATATCAAGGAAATGTCACGAGCACTTTGCTTTGATAACAGTGTTACAAATAACGCTTTGTTTGGAAGACAAGTCCATTATTTTATAGAAAATTTCTATTTAAAAAGTTACAAAAGGAGTACAAGATATTTTTTTCGTTAATTAAATCAAAGGAAAATAAAAAAACACTCTTTTTAAAAGAGTGCTAAAAAACATATAACCTACTAATGTTTCTAGTTTGATTACAGAAAGAAAGTCTTTATTAAAACATATAGTTGCTAATTTAATTGTGATCTTCCTTGCACCCAAGCAGCAATATCATTTATAACATACTCAGGAATATTAGCAGGACTATAATATTCATCCGGTTTACTTATTTCTCCATCCCCTTCTGTAAAGAAATGATTTAACTTTGGATATAGCTGGTAATCAACGTTATCTCGTTCTTTTAATTGTTCTTTCCAAAGAGGAATTTCGATTTTTGATTGAACTTGATAGTCTCTTTCCCCTTGAATAATAAGAAGCGGTGTCTTTTGTTCTTTTGACATTTCTGCTGCTTTAATTTTCCGAATAGAATCCCAAAATACTGCTGATCCTAAGTAAAAATCTTTTGGAGGATTCTGACCAGAGAAATTTGGATCATTTAATACTTCAAATTGCGATTTGTAGAATTTATATTGCTCCTGGTTCATTGCTCCAATAGAAAAAAGATACTCAAATTGATCTAAAACAACGTCTTGAATCGTACGAGCTGGCCCACCCATTACAATTGCCCCAGCAATATTTTGATTTTGGTCTTTTTCAATCATTTTCGGAAGCATCATTCCACCTTGACTATGACCAAGAATATATATTTGATTCTTATTTATTAGAGGCTCATTTTTAAGAAATTGAGTTACAAGAAGAGCATCATCTGTTGTCTCTTTATCAACTGTATAGAAGGGACTGAATTGTGTTTTCAGCCCATGTTCATACGTTCGTTTATTATAGCGAAGGACAGCAATTCCCTTCGATGCAAGACCTTCAGCTAAATCGCGAAATGGTTTTAAAGCAAACGCTGTTTCATCCTGATCAGTTGCTCCTGATCCTTGAACAAGAATAACCGCTGGAAAAGGACCCTTTCCTTTTGGAACCGACAATGTTCCTGGTAATGGAAATGCACCACTTCCAACTACTACTTCTTTATCAACAAATGATTCAGGCTTACTATATGATGGACGCTCAGCAACAGGACTAAACGACATGCTTAGTTGAAAATCGTCTATTTTTCCAGATGGATCTAGTTTAATTAGTAAAGGTACAGTCATTTTTTCAAAAACTAATTGAATCTCCACATTTGTATGAACAGGATTTGTCTCTTTTTGTGTAACCTCTCCAATTTCTATAAAAGAACCTGCTTGTAATTGAACTGGAAGTCCCTCCCAATAGCTCTTCAACCATTCTTCGGATATTATTTTCTGTAATGACCTTGAGGTTAAATCAAATGCAGATTTATAATCTTCACTATTCATATGGCGAATAAATGAAAGAGTAGTAGATATAATAGGATTTTCATCATCACTATTGTCTATTTTTTTTATATTTGTGTTTACTTCCTTTAATTTTGAAATAAATTGGTGGTTAAATGGATTATTATATGTATTAGGATATAAATTTGTTTTCAAAATTTCCGTATTCCGTGCCTTATACAAACTTGAAGAACTCGTAAACTTTTCAGGTGAAATTACTTCCTCCGCATATGAGACTGAGGGAATTGCTATTGTAAAAATTGCACTGATAAGTAATAACTTATTACTTATTCTTCTTTTCTTACCCATACTTATTGATTCTCCCTTCAAAATTTAAAATTTCTAATACAATATGCCAACTATAAGGAAAATAAAAATTACCAAAGAGATTAATAATCTATTTTACGATCCCCCTCTCAAGTTAAAAATCTATCATTAACAAACTTCAATAAAAAACGCCTTCCCCCTCTTTTTTTATTGTTGGATTTTCCAATGACCTAGAAGCACAGCACGAAATTACATGTAACCTACCCATGAGATTCTCTGTTTCAAAAGAAAAAAGCACCCCACTAGATGCTTTCTTTAATTGTTCTCACTATCATTTATTTAGGTAATTCTCTTATTACTGTAAGATAAATTCATGCTATTTCCTAAATCTCACTTATTTCTTAATTCACTCATACCAATATAAAACCTAATAACCTACCATCAAAAAATAAAGAAAACAGGTTATTTTGCTATTCATTTCGTAAACTTAATGCTCAAATTAGTTTTTTCACAAAGTTAAACTTTATTAAGAAAAACTTAAAGAATTTCCCTCTATATTCATAAGAACTTTTTTCTATACTCAAAAATGTAAATAGACAAAAGGAGAAACGATCATGAAGAAATTTGTAATTTGCATACTAGGAATAGGCCTCCCTATATACTTACTACCTTTCATATTACGCGGAGATTTAGACAGATTTAATCCGATTGCTGAAGAAAAAAATGTATATGCCGTTGCGAAAGGATATGGTGTTCCAGATTATCATCATAAAGGAAGAGCTATGTACTCACTAAAAGGTGTTGATGAATTAAGCAATGAAAAAGAATATAAAGTTGGAACGAACACGCCTAATGATTTTAGAAGAAAAACTTACTTGAAAATTCATGTGAAAGGAAAGTATGTCTATTCTTACGACGTTATTTCTGAAAAGGACATTCCAGAGAAAATAAGGGGACAATTGGAGATAGCAAATAAATAAAAGAGCCAATTCGTACGAGTTGGCTCTTTATTATCGCTCCTATCTATCGTTTGGAGAATTCTTTCGGTAGATTTATTACATTCATTATCATTGTTTTAACAACCATTCTTCAATTACTTTCACTGTTTCATCTCGTTGTGCTTTTGGCGCAATTAAACTCGCATTATCACCTTTTTGCTCACCATACATGCCAAAATGAGCATGATTGCCCCCTTTTATCATGTGCATAGTTGTATTTTTCGACATTAACTTTTTATTGTTCTCTATTTTTTCTACAGTTGCTAAAGCATCTACTTCTCCATAAATTGATAACATCGGAATTGATTTCGTAGAAAAGTCATCTGCAGGATACGAACCTAAGAAAATGATCCCGTCTACCTTATCTTCATGTTGAAAGGCATACTTAGAAATCATAGCTCCTCCCATTGAATGCCCTGCAACATACCATTTTTGAACTTCCGGATACTTTTCAATTACACTATCTACCTCATTTATTCCAAGTATCGCTAAATTTAATGGTAACTTAGGCATTACTACAAATTGCCCATTTTTTGCAAGAGCTTCTCCTAAATAACTATAAGCCTCAGCTTCTACTTTAGCACCTTGATAAAAAATAACCCCTACTTTCGCATCTTTCGCTCCAAAAACGATATTATCTTCATCTTTTTTATCATCTACTAACGACAAAGCCTCTTTCGTCGGTTTATAAGTAAACTGAGACCAAGTCAAAAAAGTAATACTTCCTATAATTAAAATAGCTAGTAAAGAGTACAGCATAATTTTTATCCATTTCTTCACAAAGATGACCTCCCTAAGATGTATATATTCCATATTTCGGATTATCATTAACACACATAAAAACTCGAGCATTTTTATTATGCTCAAGTTTTTAGTTCCGTCTTTAATTTATACTATAAATTGTCCAAGATAAATATGTAGCAAATGCAGACCATAAAAAATACGGAATTAGCAACCATGTCGATACTTTAGATAATTTGGAAGAAACTGCTATGAGAAGTAACGTAGTAATAGCGACAAGTAAACAATCTACTGTTGCTAAAAACAAATTTTTTTGACTGAATTGAAAATAGCTGAAAGCTTGATTGCACATATAATTTAAAAGGAATATAAACCAAAATGTTTTTGGCTTAAATCCATATTTGTTATAAATAATTGCAACTGATAATGCAATGAGTCCATATAATACAGCCCAAACTATGCCGATTGTCATACCAGGAGGTGTCCAAGACGGCTTTTCTAACGCATCATACCAAGCACGATCAATAGGAAATAAAATACTAGAAACATAAAACAAGCCATATGTTAGTAAAAATACTATAATACTAGATTTTTTCATAAACATTCTCCTTTTTTAATAGAAAGTTTTAGAAACTCTATTTGATTCGTGTGCTCTTTCAATGAATAAAATTTTAATGTGTAAATGGACATTCCTATACTTTACATTATAATCTTTACATATGAAATTCATATTGATTCATTTATTTTATACAAGTTCTTTCATACTTTTATATGCACAAAGCGCTCTCTCTCGTGCTGCCTTATGTTCAACAACTGGCAAAGGATATGTATGACCAAGCTTAATATTGGCCTTTTGTAAAATATGCTCAGGTGCTTCCCAAGGTTTATGTATATACTTATTCGGTATATCTCTTAATTCTGGTACCCATTTTCTTATATACTCTCCATTTTTATCAAACTTTTCTCCTTGTGTGATAGGATTAAAAATACGAAAGTACGGTGATGCATCTGCTCCACTTCCAGCAACCCATTGCCATCCCATTGTATTATTTGCAATATCAGCATCTAGTAGTGTATCCATAAACCATTTTGCACCTTCTTGCCACGGAATTAACAAATGCTTTACAAGAAAAGAGGCTACAGCCATTCTTGCCCGATTATGCATAAAACCAGTTTGCCATAGTTCTCGCATTCCCGCATCAATAAACGGATAACCAGTTTCACCCTTCTGCCATACTCTTAATAACTCCTCTTCCTTATTCCATGGAAAATGTTCAAAGTTTTTATTAAGAGGTTTATATACTGTAAACGGATAGTGATATAGCAAATAATAAGAAAACTCTCTCCAAATTAATTGGCGTATAAAACTAATCACTTGTTTTTCAAAAAAACTACATTGTCTTTCGGTACTTTTATTTATTAAGTAGTGATACATTAACTTCACTGATATTTGGCCAAATGAAAGATATGGTGCCAACATCGAATGAGCATTTTGATTTGGAAAATCTCTTCCTTCACTATAAGAGGCTAATTTACTAGAGAAAAATTTCTTAAATGTTTTGTATGCCCCTTCCTCTGTAGGCTCCCATATTGCTTCCATATGAGATGTCCACGGTATAGTCGGCAACAAGTGTAATTCTGAAACAGATAAGCTTGCTGGTAAAGAGCTTCCCCACTTTATACTCTGTACTCTGCTAATAGGTTTAGGTATTACCTGCTTTTGAAATGCATTGTAAAAAGGCGTAAACACCTTATATTCAGTGTTATCCTTCTTTTTTATAATCCACGGTTCTAATAATAAATGCGAATTAAATTCCTTACAAATAATACCTTTATCTTCTAACATCATTTTCATTTTTTGATTAGATTTTAACCTGTCTGGATCATAACAACTATTCCAATATACAGCTGTTATATCTAATTGTTTTATAAGAGAAAGTATTTCTTCTTGTGTATTTCCTTTGCGGATTATTAAAGTAGAGCCCAATGCCTCAAGTTGCTTTTGGACATCTATTATAGCATGGTGTAACCACCACTTTGCTGCACTTCCTATTGAAAAAGTTTCATCTTGTACATATACCGGAAGAACCTCCCCGGACTGAACAGCCTCAAATAGAGCTGGGTTATCATATAAACGAAAATCTTTTTGAAACATAACGATAATTTTATTTTGCATGGCTACCTCTTCTGATTCTTAAAACATAATAAAATTTATTATACAACAACAATTTATACATAAGAATTTATTTGTCTTTCATAGATTAATTAACTTTTTCAACTATTTTATTAGTAGCAATTTTAACAACCGTTTCTTTTTCACCTGTTCTATCAATCATGAAACCATGAACTTTAATATCAGAAGGTACTAACGGATGATGACGAATCATATCTATACTCTTTTCAATATTTTCACTAACATTTTTTTGTCCACTCAGCCATTGATTAAGGCTACCACTTGAAAATTCAGGCATGCAATTTTTAAAGAGATAGTCTATTTCTCTGTTATTTTTTATGGAATCACGTTGAATTTGTAGATTAACTACATCAGTTTCTTTATCCTCTATTCCGACAACAAAAATTTCTTCCACATTTTCTTCATAAATAGCAATAATAATAGATCTCATTATATCTCCATAAGGATGTACAATTACAGAATCATAGCTGTGAATAGTCAACATGTTTTCTTGTTGAATGTTAGTTACTTGTTGGATACTAGGCTCTATTCCGTGTTCAATGTCTGTTAATAATAAAACTTTTTTATTCTTTGAATTCATATGGAGCACTCCTTCTTCATTATTGTATTTATGAAACTTTTAAGCTAGTAACAATAATAATTGTTACCAGTTTTTCCAGCGTCCCTCTGGATCAACACTTGCAAGTCTAACCCATCCATTTTGAACTTTTTCTCGAAATGTGAAATCATTATTTAACAAACGTTCTATATATTCAATAGGTGCTTGAATGACAATTAGTAAACGAAGTGGTGAATGATACGTCTCACTATCTGACTGCATAACAGATTGCCAAGGTAAGCCTGGCAACAGGTCACTAGCATTCCCTTGCATAACACCGAGACCCGCCGTTACGGTTTGGGTTGTTTTATTTCCACTACCATAATAATGAGGAGCTACAGTTGATGCGTAATATTGTAGATTTATCCACTGCGCAACTGTTCCTGGTCCTGCAATAATATTAGCTAATATATCTCCACTTTCATCCTGTTTCCAATCATAATTATGAAGGAAAGCCCTGCCTTCTAAGTCACAATCTTGAGTTAATTCACGCTGTCCGATAATAAAAGATGCATTACGCGCTAATCCCCATTCTGGACGTATTTCACTCCAATCTTCTGCAAATCGATGTGCCTCTATACTCGGATTTTTTATTTTCGTTTTAAAATTAGGTAATTGCGTTAAACGTTCTCTATTTGCATGTTGGCTCACATTTGGCATAATCGTCTCGATACAATCAAACGCTTCTTGCGCAGTTTTCGAAAGTTCTGGGACGTAAATCCATTCCAATTCATCCACTGTTGTTTTATGTTCAGCTGCTGCAAAAATGGTGTCCTCAGGAATTTCAATACCTTCAGCAAACAAGGCTTCTCTCACTTCTGGAAGATTACATAAAGTAGCAAAAACTCTTGCATTGAATCCCCCTGCTGCTCCGCCACAAGCACCACACTCAAGTGCTGCAGCATAAGGATTGTTCGTACTTTGACTACTGTGTCCACACATTACAACTAAAGGAGCAAATTTTTCTGTCAGTCCCACCATTTTTAAAGCTTGACGCACATAGTTCACTTTTTCTTCTTTCGTAAAACCGATAGGTATCTCACCTTTTGTTTCATGAACATGATTAAGCGAGAATGTTGTATCAGGTTTTTGTAACATAGTTTTACGAAGGTTACGAATGAAACCACCAACTCCTCTTGGGACAAAGCTTCTTGTCACCATCTGTAGACCAAGTAAAGGACCACTTAACTCAGGTAGCGCCATACTTGTCAGTACGTTCTGTTTCATCGTTTTAAATGTATAACGCACCGAACTACCTATCCTCTTACGTTGCTCATAAGATTTAAGTTCATTTTCATTTGTGAGCTCTTTTATTTGATGTTTCGGTTTGAGTATAACTGGCAAAGAAGGATGGTTGTTATTACTACCTAGTTCACTAGTTGCAATTGGTAATCCAAAGAAACCAGCTATTCCAAATGTTTCAAACGGACCTAATTTTTCAAGGTGGCGACGAAACGGTTCTGAACGTACATCAATACAAAATGCTAATTGAGCTAATACACGCTTTTTATCATTAGTTGCACATTGTTTAGAAGCAATCTTCTCCCTTAATTGCTCTGCATGCGTTTGTTCCCAAGCTTCCAGCCAAAGTTTCCTGCGAATATTTTCATCAAAACGATAAGCAAATGCTAGTAATTGGCTTTGTTCAGCTGCAGACATTTGGGACCATTCCATTGTTGAAATATTCCCCCAGTAGATCCAAGAAGCTATAAGTGGGACAATCGCAACTTTTTTCTCAGCCTTTTGATTTTTTATAGGTAAATAAGGTTTTACAATGGCCAGCTCCATAGAAATTCGAACTGCTAAATATTCTATTAAGAGCCCCTGTTCCTGAATTGATTGTTTTGAGCGCCATCGTATCATTCCTGCCCACCCAGGTAAAGAAAGTAAGTGCCCTTCAAGATAAGCTTGCATGTTAGATTTAGAAATTCCTAGTTCAGATAATGCACTTGTTAAAGCTACCTCGGCATCTTCTGGCCAATCTTTTAAAATGCTACGCTCATTTTTACTGAGCGCTGGATCAAATTTAATAAGGTGATGCCATGCACGATACAAACCTTTCTCTCGATTTGGCATCGTCCAACTTGACCCGGAATCATCCAAATATAATTTACACCATTTAATGATGTGATAATTAAGAATATCAGATAGGTTGTCACCCTTTTGATTCTCTATAAGCGAACTTATTGGTTGCATAACAGAGGCTTTCATACTCCCTGTATTTATATAACTCATTTCGTCTGCCAGTTTATTTAATTCTGGCGATGATAATAGACTAGAAGGTAATTTCTCTAATTTTAAAGCTGCTTGGCAAAACTGCTCCGCTTTCTTTCGCGGGATATGAAAAGATTGTGAATCAAGCCAACGAGACAAGCAACTTTGTAAAAATGATTCCTCAATCTCACCTTTCGCCTTTGCCGAATGAATCATAGAAGCACTAGGATATATATCCACATTACGAATTTCTTTTAACCAATCTGCAACTTGTTCAAATGATTGTTTTTCAAGTCCCATCCAAGGGTGATGAGCTGCAAATGTAGCAATCGGCCAAAGTGGTGCAATTACTCGGCTAGCAGATGCAACTAAATCATTTATATTATTTTTTTGTATATCAATGTTTGTATCTTTCTTTAATATTGACGGTATGCTCATCACGAATTACCTCCCTTTGATACATAATGTTTCAGATAGCTTGGATGACTTTCTACTGACTTTTGTCTCGCCTCACCTACTCGAACGAACCAAAGATACATTACAGCAAATATTGTAGAGGATTGATTACGAGTAACGAGAGTACTAATAACACTACCAAATAATAAGAGACATACAACAAAAATAACGACTGGAGCTGAAGGTTGAACATTTTGATACATGTCAGTATGCAACCATTTATAAAGAGAGTTATGAACGGTAAAGTAAATGACAGAAAATCCAGCTAAAATAAATACGCCAACAATTCGTCCCATTCTTCCCTCTCCAAAAACAACAAGCTGTTTCCATGAAACGTATAATGACCAACCTAAGATGAACGCACTAACGAATTGATACCCTTCTCCAGAAGTCGTAAGCCAAAAAGCAATCGCTATAAATAATCCGAAAACACGTCCGACCATAGTCCATAAATTAGACATCTTTTCATTAGACTGCTTCACTGCCCCAAAACGTTGTACGGAAGAACCAGCTTGTAAAAACAGCGTAGCTTTAAACAAGCCATGTAAAATTAAATGAATAACAGCCGCTAAATAGGCGCCTAATGCACATTGAATAAGCATAAATCCCATTTGTGCAATAGTTGAACCTACTAGCTGACGTTTATAATCAACTTGGACTAAACTAATTCCTGTACCTATTAAGACAGAAATACTAGAGAAAATTAGTAAAATTATTTGTGCCATATCATCATGAAAAAGAGATGAAAATCTAGTTAACATGATACCGCCAGCATTTACTAAACCCGCATGCATAATAGCAGAAACAGGAGTTGGAGCAACAGCAGACTCAATTAACCATCTTTGAAAAGGCCATTGTGCTGCTGGAATCATCACCGCTAATATAATTAATAAGTTAATTCCTGTTCTCTCCAATGTTCCATGTAGCGCTACATTTTCATTCGTTAAAACTGATGTTAACTGCCACTGTCCAGTTACTTGAAACAGCCAAATGATAGCTGATAGTAAGGCACTCCAACTTATTGTAAATAAATAGCCAGAGATTTTAGTTGCTTCACTAACTACTTTCCAACCTTTATTTAGCCCTATGAGTAGAACCAATCCTATAAGCGTTGCTCCCCAACAAATGAGCATTAAGCGAAGATCGTCACTTAACCATGCAACCGAAGATACACCTGTAGTAAATGTAAAAAGTGCAAAGTATTTTCGATATGAGTGATCCCCCATTAAGTAACGTACAGAAAAGCGCTGAATAATTAAGCCAATTGTAAGAACAAAGAAAGCCATTAACCAAGCTAAAGTATCTAGATGCCAAGGCCCCACAACTCTATCTCCATTGTTATTTACAAGTGCGAGTAAAGAAACCAATGAAGGTAAAGCAGCAATACCAATATGGATATGAACAAAACGTAAAGGCATCCTTGCATGTAAAAACAATAATCCACTTAGCCAAGAAGCACTAAGCGCCATAAAAAATAATGTTAACAGTGTTGATGAACTCAGCGAAATTAACATGTTAAATACTCCCTTCTAAGCGAAAATAACCTATAAAAATTCCTTTTAATTAAGATGATTTTTTAAATTTCAATTTTCATTCACTCTTTTTATTGCATCGTTTTTTCCCATAAAAAAAACCGACAACTTCCATAATTCAATGATTTTATATCATCATTGAATTATGGAGATTGTCGGTTTCCCTTCAACTAACTTCAATAAAGTTTTTTGAAGAGCTCCCATTTTATAGAGGATAATAATGTATGTATTACTCCTGTTAAAAAGAAATGTATATTTCTGATCTCCTAGATTATGCAATCAATATATCAATTTATGTTATACGCTATCTTTTAATTAAGAAACTTTTTCATTTAGTCAATATTACATATTAAAAAAATGCTAAAGCCTTAATTATAGCAAGCTGTTAAAATGAGCATCTATCAATTTTTTAAAACAATTATAAGATAAACCATATTAAGCAGTTTGTCAATTTCTTTATCCGTTTTTTAAGAGTTATTAGAATTAAGATTTATTATACCTAAATAACTTCAAGTTTTTAATTATTAGCCTGTTAATAAAGTGCAAAACTTGTAGGTTTCTTAATCCTTCCACTAACCTTAAGGTATTTTTAAAATTTCTCCTCAAGATTATGAAGCAATTTAAAAATCATTACTCGTTCGCCTGTACGGGAGCTTATATCCGTATGAAAGCTTTTCACTTTCTCTCCAGTTAATTCTAGTATAATATCTTTCAGATCATCAATTCCAGATTCAACTAGCTCCGAACGATTCTTCTTTATCGTTAGCATCCCGTCTTTTGTTTCGCAAACACTATATTCAGCCGGCGTTAAAACACCTTGTAAATTTACGATAATCATATCCCGTAATATATCTGTCTTAACGGATATAGACCCGCGTCCTAGGTAGTCCTTTTCCCAGTGAGTAATTGCTTTGCTTATCTCTGATTCAATAGAGCCTTTTGAGCTTTTCATCTATGTATCCTCCTTCAATAAAATAAATTTACAATAACAATATAATAATCCGGATTGATTTTATTTTCAATTATTGAGAAGAATTTATTGGGATTGTTGTATGGTATCCTTTCATATCATAGCGATTTTTTATATTACAATATAGATTTTTTTGATCATTCCCAACAAGATACTCTTACTATAAAGGCTCTGTTGCATAGATTTCTAAAAAGGACATTCCGGAGAAAATAAGGAAACTCTTGTGACATAATACATAAACGAAAGAGTCGATTTCTTTATAAAATAGGAAATCGACTTTTGCTTAATTATTGATTTAGTAATAAAAACACCTTTTAAAATAACTATGTTTATACTATAGACGTTGATCTTTTTGGAAATTTAGTCGAAAATGATCTGCATCATTGTAAACACCAAATTCATATCCATTTTCCTTATAGAATTTAATGATTTCCGGAAGTGCTTGTAATGTTTGCGCCTTTTCATGCATTAAAACAACTTCTACTTCTTCTGTTGTTTGTTTCTTTACATTTTCGATAATCTGAGTTGGATTATCTTTTAATTTCCAATCATTTGAGTCTATTGTCCAATCCCAAACTTTTATTGCTGCTTCTACAATTTGATTACGAATTTCCTCACCCTTTAATCCTGGTGCAGATCCATATGGTGGACGGACTAGTTTAGGAGTTGTACCCGTAATATTATGGATAAGAGCTAACGTTTCTTTCATTTCCGGTACAAATTGTCCCTTTTTGTATAGTTTATCACTATTATGTGTCATACTATGTGCACCAATATAATGTCCTTCTTTTACCGCTCGTTTTACGTTTTCCTGAAAACCTGTATTTTGTAAATTACTACCTTGCATAAAAAATGTCGAAGCAACATTTTGCTCTTTTAGTACATCTAAAAATTTTCCAGTTAATTCGCTAGGACCGTCATCGAATGTTAAATACACAACCTTTCCTACCGGTTTTCCATCAGGTCTTTTCTGTTTTGCCGGTGGTGTTTCTTTTTTCTTTTCTTGTTGTTGCGTATTAACTTGTTTAATACTTTCATTAGCTACTCCCTTCGCTGGGGTAGAGTTCCATTTCCCAATTAAAAAGAATGTGAAAAAGGTCGTTGCTAAAACAACTCCTAAAGATATGATTGCCTTCGTTACTACACTTGTTTTTTTCTTACTTTTCGATTCTTTCATGATTTTCCGATCCTTTCCCTATTAATTTTCATTATTTATAAGGCTGAGCCTTTATTCGACTGAATCATTCGTTTCAACCGGTGTTTACAATAAATAGATTAATAGAGAGAGGTAAAGATAAAATGCAGATAGTGTCGAAATCAGTTAAAGAATAAGGTTAAGTTAATTCTTAAATTTGAAAACTGGATATACACCCAAAATAAAAAATACTATTCTTTCTAATTAAGATTTAGAAAGAATAGTATTTTTCTATTTACCTATTTTATTACATCGTAAAATAATTAATAATGCCATCCACAATACCTTGTTGCGATTTTGCTTGGAATTCTTCTGAATTCATTCTTTTTTCATCACTCGCATTAGATGTAAACCCTAATTCAATTAAGATAGCCGGAGAAGGATTTTCTCGTAAGACAAGAAAATCACTTCCATGAATGCCTCTATCACGGCTGTCTATATTTTGATCAAAAATAGCTTCTTGTACGGTCTTAGCTAACTTTTTATCTTTCCTTTTATTAGATCCAAAATGAGTTGTTATTCCTTTTACATTTGTATCCTCAAAAGCATCATGATGAATGCTAATATAAAGATCCGCCGCATGGTCTTTCGCTACTTTGACACGTGCTTGTAATTCTTCCTTTTGCTTTGTTTCTGGAAGTAAGCTCGTATCTTTTTCACGTGTTAATATAACTTTTGCATCCGTTCTTTCTTCTAATTCTTTCTTTATATTTTGTGCTACTTTTAAATTAAGCTCTTTTTCAATCGTTCCTAATTCCTTTCCTTTCGTCCCTCTATCTCCTCCACCATGCCCTGGATCAATTACAATAGTTTTTCCTTTTAATCGTAAATCCTCTTTTGATATGTTTTTGTGCCCTTTAGCATGTATGAAACTAACGCCTGTACCCATTATTATTATAATAAGCAAAAGCAATATCGCTCTTTTTTTCATTTTAACAATCTCCTTATCAACTTTTCATTCTCTTTCTAATGAAAATAGTAATGAATGCTGATAAAGATAAAATGCAGATAATGTCGATTTTGTTTAAAAATAATAAAAACGTGTAGAAAAAATTCTACACGTTTTTATTTAAATAGAAATAAAATAATACTCCATCTTCTGTATTTGAAACACCATATTCCGCATCATGTAGCTCTAATATATTTTTTGAAATAGCAAGTCCCAATCCTGTTCCACCTTTTGAACGTTGACGAGACGTATCCCCTCGATAGAAACGATCCCATATTTTCTCTAAATGTTCTGGCGCGATATGAGCCCCTTTATTTTCTACACATACTTTTACACGTTCATTCTCTTCTATTGTAGAAATAATAATATTCTCCTGTTCTGGTGTGTAACGAATCGCATTTGTAATAAAGTTCGTTATAACTTGTTCTATGCGATGCTGGTTTGCAACAACTTCAATTTTAGAAAGTTGTTTATGAACATGTAATTGCTTAGCTGTTATATCCGAGGTTAATTGCTCACATATGTAATCGATCATTTCATCAATATGGAAAACATCCATTTCCATTTTATATGTACCAGATTCGAATTTCGCTAACTCCAGCATATCAATAATGAGCATATCCATTTTATCTACTTCTTTTGACATTGCTTTAAAGTAATACTCCTTTTTATTACTAGCAACACCATCCTCTAAAATTGAAATACAGCTCTTCATAATACTTAAAGGTGTTTTTAACTCATGTGAAACACCAGCGATAAATTCTTTACGTGTATTCTCTAATTGCTTTTCTTTTTCTATATCTTGCTGCAATTGATGAATATACGAATGCAAAGCTTTAGAAAGTGTATTAATATTTTGTGATAAATCACCTATTTCATCCTTTGTAGTAATAGGTATCGTCTCAGAGAAATCTAAACCCGCGATTTTTTTTGTAGTATCATTTATTTGTAATAATGGCTTGGCGATTTTTTTTGAGTAATAGAACGATATCAAAACAATTAAAATCAATACAAAGATAATTAAATATACATAATAATCCTTTATCATTTGTACCGCTTCATCAACTGGTTGCAATGATGTCATAGCAAATATATAGTTTGTCTTACCCCCCGCGTCTTTTGTTGGCTTGATTAAAACTTTATATTTAATATCATTTTCTTCGTAATCCATTATTTCTGTAGAAGTAACATCATTAGATTTTTGATTCAATAATAAATCAACCTGAAATTGTTTTATTCTATCTATAAGCACTCGATTTCCATATATAAAGTTCGTTCCTACAGTCCCCTCCGGTAATTGCACGTTTTGAATGCTTCCCGCTAAATATAATTGTGAACTTTCTTTTGAAGATACGGCTTTTGGCCCATACAACCTTTCTGACAGTTGCTTGTTCTCTAGCCCAACATTCTTCTCTTTTATTGTTAACATCGCAGGGACTACTATATCCCCCTTCTGTACTCCGTCGATAATAATATGACTCCCTTGTTCTAAACTATATTTCATCCTTTGTATATCTTCTAAATTGATAAAACTATACAACGGTATGTGAATGGAACGTTCAGAAAATATCTTATTTTCGTTTGGGTCTAATTGAATTTCTATAGAAAAATCATTTGCATATTTTATATTACCTACACTATCTAACGTTGTAATCCATGTCGCATTCTCTTGATAGAAATTTTGTTCTAATTCTTGAATTACTTTCGCATCATCTCCAGCTTTTATATATGCTTTTTCAAAGGATTGAATATTTGTTTTAATATCATTAACTTTTCGATTTGCGTAGTATTGCTTAAAAAATATAGTTTGTCCAATAAAAATAGTTACTAAAATAAGTGTGCATAATGCTGTTGTTAACATAAATAACTTTAATACAATTCCTTTTTTCATACTTGTCCCTCAAATTTATAACCAGCTCGTACAACCGTTACAATACAAGCTGCTTTTTGTCCTAATTTATGACGCAAATTACGAATATGACTATTAACAGTGCGATCATCCCCAGCGAATTCATAACCCCAAATTTTATTGATTAGTTGTTCTCTCGAAATTACAATTCCTTGATTTCGCATGAGATACGTTACTATTTCAAATTCTGTATGCGTCAAATTTATGTCTTCCCCATCTATAGTTACTGTACGAGAAGGAAAATGTACATGGATACCACTACTCGTTAATGTGTCTTCAGCTGGTACATTAGCAGCGGAAGAATATCGGCTTTCCATTAATCGTTTTGCTCTTGCTAATAAAATAGGAGGACTATATGGCTTTGTAACATAATCATCTGCTCCTAGTTCAAATCCAAGTAAAGTATCATGTTCATCCACCCGAGCCGTTAGCATAATAATAGGTACATTAGATTTCTTCCGAATTCGCCGACAAACCGTCCAACCATCTAATTCCGGTAACATAATATCTAAAATAATTAAATGCACCTCATACTCTTCAAATATAGATAACGCTTCTTTCCCATCAATCGCCTCTAAGACGTTATACCCTTCGTTTAATAAGTAATCTTTCATAATTTCACGTAAAATATCTTCATCTTCTACAATTAATATTGTTCTTTTCATCTTTTATCTTCTCCACGATTTATTTTATTGTAAGGAAGAAATAGTTCATTTTATATGTTAACCAATTAGAAATCTTTCACTATTTCCGTCACTACTACATTCAACATAATTATATCAAGATAATAGCATGACGGTATAAAGATAAAATGCAGAGATAGCCTTACTATTGAAATGCTATTATAATTTTGTAATTGGAATCAATTTGAATCAAATAAAAAACCAAAAGAAATACTATGATATCGCGACTTAAACTAAATAATATAGCGTATATCAAAAATGAGTTTCCTGAATACTTTCGAAATGGAACAGTAAAAAAACAGTCTCAGTACATCAAAGTTGATTTAGAACACATTATGAATACCTTAAAACCTGGACAGGTGTGAATTTAGGGTAATATCATATTTTCCATTCAAATATGATAGAATAGAAGTATATCCAAAACGGAGGAATAACAAATGAACTCAAACACAAAACAGTTTATTTATGATATCCAGCAACGAAAGAACAATTATATAGAAAATGCTTTAATAGCAATACAACACCCTAAAAAAGAGCAATCTGAACAGGTCATTCAAAATATAGTAGAGAAGATGGATATGATGATTAGTCTAGTTACTACGTACATGAGGATTGAATCTGGATCTACGGAAGAATTAAAAGAACTTCAGAAAGAAATTATCCATGCTCAAGCATATATTCAAAAACGAAAATTTGAAGAAACACAGAGATAAAACCCTGTGTTTTCATTTGATTTATAACGCTAATCTGTTATAAATCAAATTACATGTAATTTGATTATTGTTTTGGCATAATCCATACAATTTGTTGAATGCGTACAATATATGGCACCGTATCTTCAATGAGCAAATGATCTGGTTTCACATCCTTTAATTTCCCTCTTATATTTCCTCTTACAGTTTCAATAACCACATGTTTACCAATTACTGATTGTAATGTCTGATATACATAGGGATTAGGCACACTTACCATATTTTGTTTACTAAAGTCATTTCCCTCCAAATAACTCATTCTATAAGACTCCTTTCTAACTTGCATTCTTTCTACTAATATATGATATAAATCTTATAAATATGCTAGAAGGATAATTCATTATATGGACGGAAATAACATTTTAATAGGGTACGGTTTCTATTTCTACATTGCTAAAAAATTATTTATATAAAGTTACTTTTACTAGTTAATAGGAGATGATAAAGGGATATTTTGAATATACATCTAGGTTGTTCCTTTCTGGTTATGTATCATTTTAAATACGCCCTTTATTAGAATAGTGCTCATACTTTTTTTGAGATTCTTTCGTAATACGTGCGTTAAGTAAAATTGCTAACAATAAAAATACTCCATATTTTCCCCCTGTAGCTCCTATGATAATCACACTACTACAAACAAGTACAATTAATAGGATAAACGAAACTAAATAAATACGATCATAATTCTTTGACATCTTCTCGTATTTTATGCGTTTTTTCCTTGCATCCATTTTAATTCCTCCTTTAGATGATCCATTTCACTCTCAGATAAATCTCGCCCTAAAAAAAGAAACAATCTATCGTTTTAAATAATTAGTTTGTTTTTTTATCAACTAATTTATATAACGTAAAAAGAAATCCTACCAATATTAAGCTTTCCACCATGATAATTTCCATCCTCTCCTTCCTTTTAACCCCAACACATCAGATAAAAGTTATTTATATCCCATATTGGCTGCAACAAACAAAAAGGATCCCCCTTCTCTTAAAGGCCGATCCTTTTCTCCTTGTATGCAACTATTTTTACCTATTCTTGATTAATTAGAATAATAGCTGGTCCATCTACACGAATTCCACCAACTTCGATTTTTTCATAAGACTCAACTGTAATAGAGATGATCCCTTCTCGCTTCTTTAATTCATTACTTAATTCTTTTGTTAACATTTTTTTCATGTGTGTACTCCTCCTTACTGCTTAATTTACTATTGGTATGTAAATAAAATTTAAATTGGTTTCCTGGTCTGGAAACCAATTTTTTGTAGTTGACCATATGGTGTTACCAGTTCGTTTATCAATTTTACGTAAAGAAGATAAACAATTACTATTCACCGTCTCAGTAGATATAAGGCACTCTTACAGATAGTGGTGAGATTGATTGTTTTTTCTTCTAGAAATAATGACTTAGATAGTATATTACCTAAAACAATGAAAGCCCTACCTCTCTTTCATCCTTACGGCTCCTTGTCCGTGCCAGTGTGAATCAGGATTGTAAAAATCAAGTGACTATTTAATCGAGTTATTTGATGAAACTTCAAACATTCGTAAAAGAAATTTAAAAATAAAAATGGATTAGATTGAAGTAATAACAAAAGAGGTATCTACTCTAAAAGTGAGTTGAAGAAATTGAATATCTTTGAAATACTTTCCTTTTAATAATCAACATATACCCAGAAAATTCAGGATATTTCCGAGGGATGTTATACAGTATTTATAATAAATCTTAACAGAAACTTTTTATTTGTTTTTCAGTGATTCCTTTAATTAATTCTAGCTCACTGACCAAAAATTTATATGCATCATCCAACAATTTTTTTTCGCTTGTATTCAGTGCTTTTTCTTTCTTCATACGCATTAAATCACGTACAACTTCAGCACCTTCTTGTATTTCACCCGTTTTTATTTTGTCCGTGTTCACTTTATGCCTTTGTTTCCACGGCAGTAATTTACATGATTCTTCATGCTGAAAAATGTGTATAATGTGTTTTAATGCAAGTATATCAGTAACTGGCCGTATATTCGAATTCAATATTTTACCCGTAGGAATCATGACTTGCATCTTACTGATTGACATTTTTATTACATAATACTGTTGTTTTTCCCCTGAGAATTCTTTTTCTTCTATGGCTTCAATTATACCTGCTCCGTGCATTGGATAAACAATGTTATCGCCAATTTGAAACATATAACCCACCTCCATATGTGGTAACCTTCTCAAGCTTAACACATACGTTATTTTTTATCAAATATTTAATAATATCATGAGTTTATTTTTGGTGTCAATTACTTTTTCTTCAGAAGTTAAATTAAGGAAAACAGCCTCAAAATAATAGAGAGCGTTCTAGATTTCAAATAAAAGAAAAGGGAATTCCCACGCGTATATTCTGAAATCTCTACTCATTAACGTAGATCAGTTTTTCCTTGAAAACGGCCAAATCGATCCCGTATTTTTTTCAATCTTATATGATACTCCAAAATCTCAATTCTTGCTTTTTCTGCTAGAGGGGCAATTGGTCGTAAGTCTTTTAACCCCCAATACTCAACCACTACATCAAGTACTTGATCAAAATATTGTAGTGGCCCATAGTTTGCTTCTTTTGCAATCACAGCCATTCTATTTTCAAAATCAGGCATGACGGCACCTGGCATTTTAAAATTCCTAATCACATTGGCAATATAGTAGCAATAATTTGGTTCCAATTCTAAATGTGTTCGAATAACGTCTCGATAAAACGCATAATGAAGTGTTTCATCTTTTGCAAGACGGCGTAATAATGTAGCAAGATCTGGATCATGCTTACTTGCCACCTTAGCTACATTATTGTAAAACACCATTGTTGCAAGTTCTTGTAGCGTCGTATATGTCATGGCTTCGATTGGTGTATGAAAATCAGGCTCAAATCCACACTCAACGACTGATTTTCTTAATTCATGTATACGTTTAGGGTTTACACTTCGAGTGAGTAGTAAATATGTCTCTAATAAATTCGAATGTTGATCCTCTTCTGAGGTCCAAGTATGAATAAAGTCTGTAATAACAGAAAGGGAACCTTTAAAAGTCGCAGATAAATACGTTGTAAACCATGGTAAATTCACTTCTGTTAATAAAGCTGTTTCAATGGCCGTAATTACACCAGAAGGGAGAGTAACTTGACTTTCATCCCAAGGAACTCTTTTAAAGTCCATTCCCTTATCCCATGGTAAAAACTCATGATAACCCCAGTCTATCTTCTGCGCTCTTATTTTATGTTGTTCATACAGTTCTTTTAAACGTGGTTCTAATCGGAAATCTAAATCATTTGTTAGCATATAAGTGCCCCCTTTTCTTATCATGAATATTCAGCTTATTTTTATCCTTAAAAATTTTCTACAAATAAATATTACTTTCCTTTTTTTAAATCAAACATAACAAACTTGTAACAAAACTCTTTAAGAGCGCTATATTTTCATAAAATTTTTTTATCAAAAGAGGGAACGTTATAGCTATTTTCTTTTTTATAAAATAGATAATGAGGCATACAATATGTCAGTTAGTCAAAATAAAAAACTAACCTCAGTAAATACAGAATAACATTCATGGATAAAGATACTCGTCATGTTGTAAATTTTGGTGAGTGTAAAAAAGTGCATGCCTATAAAGAATCGTTTTATAATAAAGATTGATAGTGTTTTATGTACACTATCAATTTATTTAGACGTAAGATTATAATCCAATATATTAGATTAAGCGCTTGAAAAAAATACAGTTGATGAGATAGCCTTAAACGACAATTCCCAACAAGCTTAATGTACATTGGCTATGATGAGTTAGACCAAATTTTGTGAAACAGTATACAACAAAAAGGGAAGAGGCGATAAACATACAGTCAACAGAAGCGCATATGAAGGAAAAACAACGTAGAGAAAAAATAGAAATTATATTTAGTCACAGGGTAAAAGGAGAGAATTTTTTTCACGGTTCTTCCTATCAATGGAAAAACATTGTATATCAAAATTATAATAGGATACAACAAAAAGAGTTGGAAATTGAACAACTCATTTCGAAAATGGAAAAAGAAGGGATCCGTTTTACGCAGCACCGTTCACTCATACACTATCCCGTCATTGATTTCGTAAAATATATAGCTAAGATTTATAAGGAGCCCCTCGAAATAAAATAATCCTATTTATAAAAGGTTTATTTCCAGGGATTTTTTTAACTTAAAACCAGAGGTACCGCCACATCGCCAGCAACCTAAGAAAAGCAAATACCCTAAACATTTTTTGTTTAGGGTATTTGTATATACTTCCAAATATTAAATCGATAAGCATGGATGATGTCCCCAGATATGAGTATCTAAAGTATTTGAATAAGAAACTTTAATCCGTTCGTTATAGTTATTTACATCACGATATAATTATATTTATCTTATTAAAAATGAGTCTATCTTAAGAACTGAAAATAGCTACTAAAAAATATGGTTGCTAATTTTATTTCGATCTTCCTTGCACCCAATTAGCAATATCATTTATAACATACTCAGGAATATTAGCAGGACTATAATATTCATCCGGTTTACTTAATTCCCCATCTCCTTCTGTAAAGAAGTGATTTAATTTTGGATATAGTCGATAATCAATGTTATCTCGCTCTTTTAATTGTTCTTTCCAAAGAGGAATTTCGATTTTGGATTGAACTTGATAGTCTCTTTCTCCTTGCATAATCAATAACGGTGTCTGTTGTTTTTTTGACATTTCTGCTGCTTTAATTTTGCGAATAGAATCCCAAAATACTGGTGATCCTAAATAAAAATCTTTTGGAGGATTCTGACTAGAGAAATTAGGGTTGTTTAATAATTCAAATTGCGATTTGTAAAATTGATATTCTTCTAGGTTTATTGCTCCAATAGACAAACGATACTTCAATTGGTCTAAAGCAGCATCTTGAATTGTACGGGCCGCTCCTCCCATCACAATTGCCCCCGCAATATTTTGATTTTGATCTTTTTCAATTATCCTTGGAATCACCATCCCACCTTGACTATGACCAAGAATATAAATTTGTTTTTTATCTATCATAGGTTCATTTTGAAGAAAATGAGTCACAAGAAGAGCATCATCTGTTGTCTCTTTATCAACTGTATAAAAAGGACTAAGTTCTGTTTTCAATCCATGTTCATAGGTTCGTTTATTATAGCGAAGGACAGCAATTCCTTTCGAGGCAAGACCTTCAGCTAAATCACGAAATGGTTTTAAAGCATACGCAGTTGAATCCTGATCGGCTGCTCCACCTCCGTGAACAAGAATAACCGCTGGGAAAGGACCCTTTCCTTTTGGAACAGACAATGTTCCTGGTAATGGAAATGCACCACTTCCAACTACTACTTCTTTATCAACAAATGATTCAGGCTTACTATACGATGGCCGATTTACAACAGGACTAAACGGCATACTGAGTTGAAAATCATCTATTTTACCAGATGGATCCAGTTTCATTAGTAAAGGTACAGTAATTTGTTCAAAAACTAATTGAATCTCTACATTTGTATGGACGGAATTTATCTCTTTTTGTGAAACCTTCCCGATTTCTATAAAAGAACCCGCTTGTAATTGCGTAGGGATTTCTTTCCAATAGTTCTTCAGCCATTTTTCGGATATTACTTTCTGTAATGACCGAGAAGTTAAATCAAATGCAGATTTATAATCTTCATTATGCATATAACGGATAAATGAAAGAGCATTAGGTATAAATGGATTTTTATCGTCAATATTGTCTATTTTTCTTATATTTGTGTTTGTTTCCTTTAATGTCGATTTAAATTGGTGGCTGAACGGATTTTTATATGTATTGGGATATAGATTTGATTTCAATACATCCTTATTCTGCCCCTCAAACATGCTTGGAGTACCCTCGAAATTTTTAGGTGAAATTCCTTCCTCCGCATAGGAAACTGAAGGAATTGTTGTTGCACAAAGTGCACTAACAAGTAATAACTTCTTCCCTATTTTTTTCTTCGTGCTCATATTTATTAATTCTCCTTTTAAGATTAATAATTTCTAATTAATCGAAAATAAGTGCCCCAACAAATACAAGTATGCTCATTATAGTGACGAATGGAATACTGGTGTATTTTTGAGAAACTCAATATGTTTATAAAAAAATGATGGATTGGATAATAAATAGTATAGAAAGGTCCTACCATTCTCATAGGATAGTAGGGCTTTTGTATACATAGAGACACCCAAAGGTGTCTCTATGCTATTTAAACCATCATATTGTACTAATTATTGAATTGCATTAACACCTTACTATTTATGAACAAATTTAATGGTTTTTGGATTTACCTTTGCGTTTATAACCTTGACCTTTACGGAATAACTACCTTCTTCTAAATATTTTATAGGAACTGAGAATTTTTGAAGATTCGAGTGATGAAGAATATTGGCACTTGCTACATGTGATAAATCACCTCGTAAATTATAAAACTCAAATACTACATAGCTTCTTTTTCCTTCGTTAGATGAGCTTAAATCAGCACTCCCAATAATAGTGTTGTAATATGGGGAATATTTTATTGGATTTCCATTACTAAGCCAAAACTCACTTTCATTAACGGATAATTTTTCAGTGTTAATTTGGGCAGAAACTGTATTCTGATCAGGACTATAAAATGCACCAAAGGCTAGAAAAACTATACTCATTACAGGAATAAGAATTCTTTTTTTCATTTTAACTACTCCTTTAATTATATTTTTAACAAACAAATAATACAAATTAATTACTTAAATGTAAATATATAGAATACAATTGGAATATTAATCTATAAAATTTTATTTTTCTTTCCCCAAGCCTTTTTGGTTAGAGCGCTAGAGCGTCGTTCGGAAACACAATCCCTCATATTAAACATTTTAAATTTACGAACAAAAAGAAATACCCATTAATATTAAGCTAAGAATTTAAGAGTAATATCATTCGTGGAATTTCTCTTTGTAAAGGAAATGCTTAAAATACAAATAAAACATCGTTTCCATGTCGTATTGTTTTATTGAAGTCTATCCTGAATTGTATCTAGTTCAATGTGATAGTAAATTCTGAGTTCGGTGCGCCAGCAAATACAACCGTTCCCTTCTCCGGTAGTTTCACTATGTTATTGCCGCTCACAACGGTAAAATTGATGCATACTTCATTCTCATCATACACCGAGAATGAACTCCCTGATGGCAAATCCACCGTCATTGTTTTCCCTGCTGCCTCTTGCGGGATCGTAAACCATTTCGCATGCCCATTTGCTTGCAGTGTAACCTTTGATAATTGACCTGCATCAAGCGATTTCACGTTGGATTCACTGACGTATAAAAAACTGGCCATCTTCATGTATTCATTACCGTCCTCTTTATAGAAATGTGCTTCCTTCGTATCACGCCCATTCATCACGGGAATCTGAATTTGATGCGTCGCCGTATTGGGACCTGTAATTTTTTTGCCGTCCCAATATCCATCTTTGAGCGTAATTTGTGTGTTAAGAGGTATTAGTTGTCCTAGATAGTTCATAGAATTAAATTTTTCGTTAACGAGGTAGAATTTGCCGCCCTCGCGCTTCGCCCATGCAGCAGCTGTTTTCTTCGGTAACACATTGTTTTCTAATTTCTGAGCTAAATAGTGAGTCAGCACATTTTGCCCCAATCCCGGTGATAATTCATATGTGCTCTCTCTTAAATAAACTTTTCCATTCTTCTCAGTGACGAAGTTAAGCTTGGAAGTACCCTTTTCATTTATAAAGCTTCCATCCGCCGTATATACATATTTTTCTTCTGGTTTAGTTGGTAAAAACAGTTCTCCCTTCTTCGTAATTTCTATTTTGAAATGGCTGTAGCTATTTCCATAAAATCCTGCTTTTTTTACCACGTCTTGAGGCACTTTAGCCTTGATTGGCTTGCCGAAAGATTTATCTGGTTTTATATCCTTAATTGTCCCTTTCTCTTTAAGCCTGGCTAGCAGTAATTTGTTTGCCAACAGTTGATTAGTCATGCTGGAGCCGCCGGAGGACAATACAGCTGCTGCCAGCTTCTGTTCTGGAAGCACGACCAATGACGCATGTTGCAGGACCGTGTCGCCACCCTTAGACAAAGCTTTTATCCCATATCTATCAAATGGGTATAGTTTCACACTATCCCAGCCAAGGCCATAGTTGAACACATTATCTCCATCCTCTGGCCACATTCCTTTTTTATATTCCTCTTGTTCCATCTCCTTGATTGCTTTATTAGAAAGGATTTCTTTTCCCTGTCCCATAAATAATTGCGAGAATCGCACCACATCTTCTGCAGTAGAAGAGATTCCTCCCGTACCAATCACATTCACCATTTCAATGGGAAGCTGTCCTTGGTACTTCGGAGAATAAAGTCCAGCCCGCTTTTCGTCCCTCCATTTGTCCTGAGGTGTTTGCGTATGCTCTAGTTTTAATGGCTTTGTAAACTTTTGATGTAGAAATTCAGTCAAACTCATCCTACTTACTTTTTCTACCAAAATCTCAGCCAGTGTAAAGCCGTCGTTACAATATACCGAGAATGCGCCAGGGTCCGCCTTCAAGCTTTGACTGGATAGTTGCCGCAACAACATATCATGGGCATAAGTATCATTATCTTTAAATAAAAATGCATTATTGAACGTCATACCTTGCAAACCCGAAGAGTGATTCAATAGCATACGTGGTGTAATGCGCTTGTATCGATTATCTTTCATTTTGAACTCAGGAATATAGCGGGCAACAGGAGCATCCAAATCAACTTTTCCTTCGTCTACTAGTTTCATAACAGCCGCAGCTGTATATACTTTACTAGTTGAACCAATCCCGTATAGAGTATCTTTGGTTAATGGTTGTTTCCCTTCTATATCGTTCTTTCCTGTCTGACCCGACAAAATCAGTTTACCATTATCAATTACCGCATACTGCACGCTAGTCGTCTCATAGGACTTCGTAAGCAGTGCAGCGTTCTCTGCAGCAATCTTTTCTAATTCTTTACTAGCAACTTCTTGGCTAGCTACAATCGGATCCTTACTGCTAGAAAACGCTATCGCTCCTGTTGGTAGGGTCATCGTTAGAGCCAAGGTAGCGGCTAACATCCCAAATTGTTTATTTTCCATAAGAGAACTACCTCCTTAGATAAATGATTGATTTCATTCCTTATTTGTTCAACTACAAACATCTCATAAATTACCATTTTATCTTTCTATCTACTTGCTAAATTCAGCAAGTAAAATACTTTTAAAAAGACCAGGACTCTCAGTTCTACCCATACTGTTCAAATTGACGGCCAACATATGCCTACCTCCATGTGTCCCTCCAACAAAAGTATCAAACCCTGGAATGCCACCTGTATGTCCCCATATCGGGACACCGTTAGGAAGTTTAATTTCAAAAATTCCTAGACCATATCCATTGATTCCTCCCCTTCCTGCGGGAACTGTAGTAAACATTTGATTTAGTTGCTTTTCTTTCAGTAATTTGCCACCAAGCAAATAAGAAAAAAATTTATTTAAGTCGTCTGCAGTAGAAATCATATCACCAGCTGAGCTAGCTATACTTGGATTAAAATAAGTAACGTCTTTTAGCTCGCTTCCCTCTTCTTGTTGGACATAGCCACGGGCGTGCTTGTTGCCTGGAATGATACTTGAATTTCCAGGTAAGAATGTATTTGACAATTCAAGTGGTTCAATAATTCGATTTTCAATCTCTTCTGCATAGTTATTTCCAGTTACTTTTTCAATAAGCATACCCAGTAATACGTATCCTGTATTTGAATAAGACCAGCCCTTTCCTGGAGCAAAATCTGGAGGTGCTGAGATTCCAATCTTCACTAGCTCCTCAGCGGTATACAATCTTTTGGTATTCGTAAAATCAGCTTCTTTTGATCTTGAGTACTCAGCGATACCACTTGTATGGTTCAACATTTGACGGATAGTAATCTGTTTAGCATCATATCCATTTCCTTGTATAACATCCGGTAACCAATTTTCAATTGAATCATCTAGGTTTAATCGATTTTCTCCGGCCAATTGAAGGATAACTGTTGCCGTGAACGTCTTCGTCACGCTTCCAATGCGAAAACGAAAATCCGTTTTCATTGGTTTCTTAGTTCTTAAATCCGCTACACCAGCGGCATACCCCCACGTTTTTCTACCCTGAGAAGTTTTAGCGAGTATTCCTGGGTATCCAAGTTGCAATGTATCTTGCATTGCTTGTTTGACAAAGGTACGATTTCGTTGAGTACTTGTTTGTAATGAACCAACTATATTTTGAGTGGGCTCTGCTTTTACAATTGAAGTTGGTGTTGTGTATAATAGAGAGCTTCCAGCTATTAAAAGGGCCAGACTTGCACATGTAATTTGACTACGTATTTTCAAAAGGCATTCCTCTCCTCTATTCGTATTGTAAGTGTAGTTGCTTGCTTGTTCGTATTAACTACTTAGCTCTATTATCTCCACCAATGTTAAAAGGGTAACATCAAATTCGTAATCATCTTCATAATGATTATTTTTACAAGCATCACTCTGTCTTAACAAACGGTAATCCTACTCTTTTCACATGTATTTTAAACCTAGAAATTACTTCTTTTCCTTAGAACACTCTTGTTACTATTTTTTCATTTTGATTTAAGTTGAAGTCTTCCTTAAAATTCAATAGACTGAAAATTCCGACTCATACACCCACACAAGGACAAACTGTTCCAAAATATCCTTTTTATATTTGTATATTTAATAAATCCTCACTCCTTTCTTGAATGTTCAGTACTATTCATTAAACAGTACTGAACATTATTTGATACATATTATGTAATAACTTACCATATGCTACTGTTCATTGCAAGGTACCGAAAAATTTATTTAAAAACATCCCACCAATATTAAACTAAGATTTTGCACTATTTATAAAGCAAAAAAGACATTATCTTTTCTGTTGAATTAAATGTGAATATTTTAGATCTCTATATTTAGATTGCAAATAGATAAAGGACATTAAATTTTGTTCAATGTCTATAAATTCAGCCAAAAATCGTTTAGTTACAAATAAAATAAGAATCCAAAAGCTATATATGATGAAATGATTAACATAATGTCTCTATAAAAGACAAAAGGTAACAGCCTAACTTTATTTGATATGGGGTAAAAATTATAAAACAGACTCATCAAAACTCAAAGCAGTCAACAACTAAAATAAAGCCTATGTTTCCATCACTCGCAGAAAATATGAATTTTATTGAAAATAGGCTATCTCATTCGGACGATATAAAAAAACTCGACGTTCCTTTTCCGATCAAAAAAGAACGATAATATATTGATTTAAAATCATGATTTGTAATAAAATGGATTACACCAGTACTTTCCCTACTCCCCTACTACTAATAGCTATTTAAAACAAACCAGCTAATTTAACACTTAAATATTTAGGAAGAAGGCTCAGAATGAAATTAAATAATGAAAAAGATGGCATTGTGTTTGCAGTACTTTCTTATATTATGTGGGGTATTACTCCAATTTACTGGAAGCTTATTCAACACGTATCTTCAGGAGAAATTCTAGCACAACGAGTTTTTTGGTCCTTTATTTTTATGCTTGTACTTTTATTTTTCATGAAGAAATGGTCTACATATGTTGAATTCATGAAAGAAATTGTTAAAAATCCAAAATTAGTTTGGTCACTTTTTATTGCTTCAGTACTGATTAGTTCAAACTGGGGCATCTTTATGTGGGCAGTGCTCAATGGGAAAATATTAGAAGCAAGTCTTGGTCAATACATTAATCCTTTAACAAGTATGTTAATCGGTGTAATTGCATTAAAAGAAAAGTTAAGTGGTTCTCAAATTCTTGCGTTTATATTAGCAGGCATTGGTGTATTAACACTAACGTTCCATTATGGTGTGATTCCTTGGATTTCTCTTAGTTTGGCGCTTACCTTTGGATTCTATGGTTTAGCCAAAAAAATGATTAAAACAGATTCAGTCATTGGATTAACACTTGAAACGATGGTAATTTCGCCTATTGCGTTAGTATATTTGGCTTATTTGATGTTTCAATCTCAAATACAATTTTTCAATTCTGTTTCAACCAGTTTATTATTAATAGGGAGTGGCGTAGTAACAGCTCTACCACTTTTATTATTTACAAAGAGTGCTAAAAAAGTTTCATTATCTATGCTTGGTATTCTCCAATATATTTCACCAACTCTGTCACTAATAGCCGGTGTTTTTCTTTATAACGAAACGTTAACAAAAGCTCATTTTATAGCTTTTACCTTTATTTGGTTAGCTCTTATAATTTATACTTTTTCTTCTATAACAACGTCAAGTAAAGAGAGCAAAAAATAAATGAGTTTAACTTATAAATAATGAACTACCTGTAACGAAAATTATGTAAATAAGCTGTCCATATGGGCAGCTTATTGTATTTTTTGCTTAGCGTTTTTTTGATGCATGTTGAATTGATGTTATTTTTGTACCAAGTTCAAGTATGAATGCAACAAGTGCTAATCCTGTACATAGAAGAAATAGATAATGGAATGAAAATGATTTTATTAACCAAAGACCTAATACTGGTCCTAAAACCATGCCATACCATTGCTTCTCCACGACGAGATCGTGGAATACATCAATCACAACCTTTTCTATCGAACTTGTAGCAACTGCCCAGCTGATTCCATGGAGAATACGTAAAATCACTAAACATATAACCCCTGTTACCCAAATATAAAAATACATTGTCTTTACAAATAATACTCAAACATTTTTGCAACCCTTTCTTTTATTTTTTCTTTTATAGATAATTGATTGACGTCAGAGGATGTTACTTGCTTTGAATTTTGTAAGTCTGCATTAATCACTGGTTTTATTCTCGAAATATAGATAGGGTCATGAATATAACAGTTCATTTCTTCATTTAAATGAAACGAGCGTGAATCAAAATTCACGGTCCCAACCATCAATACTTTTTCATCAATCAAAAATACTTTACCGTGTAACACCCCTTTTTTATAACCATATACTTCCATCCCCTGTTTTAATGCTTTTCGGATATATGGATATGCTGCTTCTTTAACTAATAGTGCATCCGAATGAGGTGAGAATAGAATTTTGACACGGACTCCCCTCTTTCTTGCATCTACTAATGCGTTCCAAATAGTTTTGTCTTTTGGTATAAAATAAGGTGTTAATATAATAATGGATTCCTTTGCTTGTTCAAACAGCATTTTATAATCTTGCCCAAGTTTTTTTCCACTATAATATGCAGTAAATCGTTGCGAGGTTGCTCCCTTTTCCTTTATCGCAATGTGTATCGGAATCGGTTTCTCTGAGTTTCTCTTCCAATCTAATACAAATTGGCGTTCTAAATCTTGAACTCCTTCTCCTCGTATTTGAAGATGATAATCTCTCCAATAACCAAGTTTTTCCTTCCCCCCCAAATACTTATTCCCGATGTTGAATCCACCAATGTAACCAACCTTTCCATCAATAACTGAAATACGACGATGATTCCGATGATCCAAAGAAGAAAAAAGATAAGGGAAAGCAGGTTTATTGTAATATGTAAAATGAACTCCTTTTTTAACTAATAATTCTCTTTCCTTTTTCTTTAGTAAAATTCCACCTAACCTGTCCAAAGCATAGTATACTTCTACACCTTCTTGACTTTTTTTCCGCAATAACTCTAGAAACTGATGGCTTACTTTATCATCAGCAATAGAAAAAAAGTTAATATGCACGTAATGCTTTGCTTTCTCTATATCTGAGAATAGTTGATTGTTTAACTGTTTCCCATCTGTATACATAGCAATATCACTTTGGCGCATAGGATATTGGCTAGAATTCTGGCTAAATACCCCATTTTTTTCGGCTATCCTTCTGTCAATTTCACCCCAAACAAACAGAACTAAACATCCACCGATAAATAAAAAGAGGAATACTCGGAAAATTCTTCCTATCTTTTTCAGCATATTTAATCTCCTTTATATATTATCGTTTTATTTCTGTTAGTTTTTGTTATTGGGACAAAACTATTCCATGCATTCCTTCTTTGAATGATTAACTATAAAATTTCTCATTCGCATAACCCTAACATTGTAAATGTACTTCAAAATAGGCACTCTATATTTTGAAATACATTTACAAGGAGGAATACTACATGACAGTAAGTACTAAACTTAAACAAATATAAAAATCATTCCTCTAACCATCCTGACCTTTATCTCAACTAAACTATTAAATAGTGTAGATTTATAAAAGAGTTTAATCATTATTAAAGAAATACAAAAATAAAAACCCCAATCTCTCTATATTAAAATTGAGAAACTGGGGTTAAGTTATTTAACCATATTTTTTATTTAAAACAAATAACTAATTAATAATCCTGCTGATAATAAGAAGCCAAAAATCGTATTTGTCATCGCTGTTGATTTCATTGCGATGCGCATATAACCAGGATCCTTTGCCCCTTTTTGGAAACTTTGAATCGCAGAAATTGGCTTTCTCAAACCTAGGAACATAACTAATGCCCAAGGGCTTATATAACCCATTAATACAATTACGGCAATCCATAAATACGCAATGAAAAAGGCTACCGCTAGTGTTACCACAGCTTTCTCTCTCCCAAGGAGGATTACTAATGTCTTTCTTCCACCTTTAATATCTTCTTCGATATCTCTGATGTTATTCGACATATTGATTGCACCGACTAAAATTCCAATTGGAATGGAAATCAATACACTTTCAATCGTTATCGTATTCGTTTGAATAAAGAAAGCAATGAGTACAAAACATGTCCCCATTAACAATCCGGAAACTAATTCTCCAAACGGGGTGTACGCAATTGGTAATGGACCGCCTGTATATAAATAGCCAACTGCCATCCCAATTAAACCAATGACAACTAACCACCAGCTGCTATTCATACAAATATAAATGCCAATAAAAGCTGCTACGACATATAATAAAAGCGCAACTGTTAACACATTTTTTGGCTTCAATCCATGACGGACAATTCCGCCACCGATGCCAACGGATTCAGCGGTATCTAATCCACGTTTAAAATCATAGTACTCATTAAATAAGTTCGTTGCTATTTGCAATGCTAAACACGCAACCATCATCGCAATAAATAACAGCCAATCAATTTTGGCAATATAAAGTGATGCCACTGTTCCTAAAATTACAGGAGAAAACGTCGCCGTTAATGTATGTGGGCGCGTCATCTTCCATATTAATTTAGCGGAACTAATTTCTTTTTCTGTCCCCATAACTCTGTTCAATCTCCCTACATTTTAAGTATAAATTACTAGCAGTATCTTTCTATCTATTTCCTGCCACGCATCCATTCATTATATCAATAAATGATTATCCTTTCTAACAAATCTACTTTTAATAAGGTGAAAAATTATAAAATGAAACTTTAATCAGTAGGAGTTTTGTCACCCCCACTGATTATTAGTACATATGAATTGGGCTTTTATGGGCAGCTCCCCCTCCCATTTAAAATAGGATAAAAAAGAAAGCAAATTACTTCCAAACAACACCTCGCCTCTCATATTCCATTCTGTATTCAACAGCAGCCGCAATTTTAGGGCTTGCGAATCTTTCCGTGATCCAAAGTCCCAAATCAACTCCTGAAGTGACTCCTCTTGCAGTGATAACATCCCCTTGATCCGCAATTCTGTAATGAAGAAGCTCTGCCCCGTATTCACTCATTTCATCCTGTGCCAAATAGTGCATCGTTGCCTTTCGACCGTTCAATATACCAGAGGCAGCTAATAGCATACCTCCTGTACACACACCAGCAACGATTGTTCCTGCATTGTGCATCTCGCTAATCATTTTAGTCAAAGTTCCAAGCTCTGCTTGCTTTCGTGCCCCATGCTCTGCTTTATGATTCCAGCCACCACCAGGTACAATTAACAAAATGGTTTCTTATTTGAGTCCCAGACTAGGAGAATACATGTTATGTACAAGTTAATAATGAAGATAGTCTTTCTCCCCTCACTCTATAAACTTCCAAATGTTCTTCTAATTCCCTCTCATCACTTATTACACCTAGCGTTTTCTTCACAAAATTCCAATTCAAACTACCGGATAACCATAACAAGGAAGAAAATCTCTTATAATCATTTGGTGTTAAAATATTATGGGCCTTATACCCTACTAAAAATGAACTAGCAACCTTCGAACACACCTCATGAGACTGTACTCCTTCTGTTCGAGAATACCATTTTATTAAAAAGGCTAGTCCTTCAATGCGGTCAACATAACTAATAGATTCAAAATCCACAATTCCTTTTACCTTTTGACTTGAGTCCCATAAAACATTCAAAGGATTTAAATCTGTTTGTACGATAAATTCTAGTTCACTCGTATATGCGCACTCTATATGATATTTAGCAAGATCTATATACTCCCGCAATTCCTTACATGCGCTTGCCCTACTTTCTAACATATTAATAAACTCAACATACCCATCCAAATGAGATATTTTTTGAAAAATCGAGCTTTGAAATTCGCAAGAAATATCATGAATCTTTCTTGCTTCCTTTCCGAAGGCTTCTACAATATTTTCTGTGCAATGCATAATATGTTCTCCCTCAATCCAATTAGACAATACAAATCGGTATTGTTCATCATTCCAAGCGACAAGTGTAAATGGCTCTCCTGCCCTATTCTTGTTTATCTGCATAAAAGGAATTTCATGTTCGCGTAAATAATAGGTAAACCGTACTTGCTCTATCAGTTGTTCGTTTGATAACGCCCCAAAGGCTGGATTGATTGTTCGCTTGCTATTTATAAATCTTGCGGAATATCGCTTTCCATTTACCATTATTTTATAATGCAGATCCGTATTCCAACTATCCTTATGCAATTCTTCTTCCACTGCTAGTGAATGAATTTCTTTAAAATAATTTATTAATATGTCTTTTATTATGTGTTTCATTCTATTCTCCTTTCATGCAAAAATTACAGTAGCCTTCTATCTATGTAGATGAAAGAAGGCTACTAAATCTTTTTTTAAAATTTAGATATTTCATAGTGAATGTATTATTGATTAAATAATACATTTGTTTAATACAAGTACTCCGTAAGAAAAATTAACCGTCATAATGTAATTAACAAAGTGAGGATTTTCATTTAAATTTTATAAAACTCAAATGTATTCTTTTCTAAACATATTGTTTCATCAGAAGTTTTGATAATGATATCAAAACGCTGACTATACGAATGCATAAATACTTCATATTGAATCCGTCGTTCTTCATGAGACTGCCTTAAATAACTTATATCCGCTCCCCTTTCAGCTATATCCCGGCTTGATCTTCTCATTAGTTCCGTTTCGCCATCTGTATAAAAATAAATTTTCAAATCAAATAAATCAGGGTTAATAAATGCGGCACTCATTCCCTCCACAATCGTTACTTTATTTTTCGAAGAAATCAACTTACTTTTCATATAATGCGTATCTATCGTATAAAAATCTAGCCCAGCTCTAACCATCTGAATATCTCTTTCTAAAGCTGCCAAATGGTGTGCCGCTGGATGACAAGCTGTCATTTTATAACGATGATTTTCATTTTGATATGTATAGTGAATCACTGCATGCTTACGGATATCCGAACTGACAATGTAAGGATCTGTATTAATATAATTTACTTCATTTTGATTTAGTAGATTTACGAGTCTATTAGCAAACGTTGTTTTTCCAGCTGCACCATGTCCTGAAATACCAATAACAATTTTTTCATCGCTCATCCTTAACCAATTTATTATTTCTTGTAACAACTTATCCATCATTCTCCCCCTTGCGCTAATATAATACCCATTATTTCAATATCTAAAAATCCCCTTATTAAATTATACATAAAACAAGGAAGATATTGTAATTATTCATCATACCATCTCTAATTCTAAGCAACTATATTATCTTTTAAATGAATTTATTATTTGTGAACACCTACATGATTAAATAGATTTCTAATTTTATCAATTCAATAGAATACCCTCTATTTTCCGGTAATTTATGCGAACCAATACAGTCATGACTATGTACAATAAAAAAAGAGCCAATCCCCTATAAGATAGAAGATTGGCTCTTTCCTTTATTTACTCCCCTGTTTCAGAAAATCTCTTTATACGTTCTCCAATTTCATCGCGAACACGTTGAAATTCAGACCACTCTTTTCCTGCTGGATCATCAAATCCCCAATGAACACGATTTACGTGCGGAGGTGTCGAAGGACAAACAGAATCTGCATGACTACACAGCGTAACGACTAAATCAGCGTTGTTTAAAATATTTGAATCGATTATATCTGATGTTTGATTCGTTATATCAATATTTACTTCATTCATCGCTTTAATAGCATTTGGATTTACTCCATGTGCTTCAATTCCTGCAGAATATACATTCCATTTATCACCTAAATATTGTTTACCCCATGCTTCTGCCATTTGGCTTCGGCATGAATTTCCTGTGCATAAGAAATAGATTGTCTTTTTGTTTTCCATGTTGTTTTCCGCCTTTGTTTTTAAATTATGCTGGTTGATCATTAAAATATTTACGCTTAAACCAAAAAGCGACGTTTACAAGTGCAATCATTACAGGTACTTCCACTAACGGCCCAATAACAGCTGCAAATGCTGCACCCGAATGAATACCAAACACACCAACTGCTACAGCAATTGCTAACTCAAAATTATTACTACCTGCTGTAAATGCTAACGTTGTTGTCACCGGATAGTTTGCACCAATTTTTCTTCCCATAAAGAAAGAAACAAAAAACATCACAATAAAATAAATGAGTAATGGAATTGCTATTCTTACTACATCTAATGGTACGCTAACAATCATTTCCCCTTTTAAAGAGAACATAATGATGATTGTAAATAATAATGCAAGTAATGTAAGTGGACTAATCTTCGGTATAAACACCTTTTCATACCATTCTCTTCCTTTTAACTTAATGAGTACAAAACGTGTTAACATGCCTGCTATAAAAGGAATTCCCAAATAGATAAATACGGATTTCGCTACTTCTCCCATTGTAATATCGACAATAGCCCCTTCAATCCCTAACCATTCTGGAATGACTGTTACAAACACGTATGCATAAACGGAGAAGAATAACATTTGAAATACTGAGTTAAAAGCCACTAAACCTGCTGCATACTCTTTATCCCCATCTGCAAGATCGTTCCAAACGATTACCATGGCAATACACCGTGCTAACCCAATCATAATGAGTCCGACCATGTATTCTGGTTTATCAGGAAGAAAAATAATTGCTAAAACAAACATAAGTACAGGTCCAATAATCCAGTTTTGTACTAAAGATAAAACCAATACTTTTACATCTTTAAATACGCGGCCCATTTCCTCGTAACGAACTTTCGCTAACGGTGGATACATCATTATAATTAAACCAACAGCAAGCGGGATAGACGTTGTTCCAACTTGTAATGTATTCAGTCCATCTACTACACTAGGAAATACAAACCCTAAACCAATCCCAACAGCCATAGCTAGAAAAATCCATAGTGTTAAATATCGATCTAGAAAAGATAAACGTTTCATTTTATTTTCCATCTCCTATTAACAACAAGAATTTTTTTCTACTACGTTAGAAGTCGTGCAACAAGATGCCTCTTCTATTTTATGAACATCACTCTGTGCTTTTGTATAAAAGAATTCCCACTCGTTCCCATCGGGATCCGTTACCCAAAACTTATCTTGTACTGCATAGCAACAAGTCGTATCCATCTCATCACGCGCGAAGAAACCTTCTTTTTCTAATCGTTCTTTATGCAATGTAATTTCTTCAGCTGTATCCACTTGGAAACCAAAATGATTTACTTGATTTCCATTCACCTCATCTCGCACGTTCAGCGTGAAATTAAGTCCTGGCGTCTCTAATAAAAATTTTGCATAATCTGTTTTCACTTTAACTGGTGATACACCAAATACCTTTTCGTAAAATTCAATAGACTTCTCTAAATTCGTAACGTTTATACCGACGTGAATATATCTCATACCTTATTCCTCCTCTTTATATATTATTAATCAATTTTTTTTGATTAATTACTCAAAATTTTAACAGCAGCTACCTTTACCTGTTTTTCTAAAGATACAGCATAATTCTTCTGATAATAAATTATTTACTTCCGCATCATTTAAATCATAATAACTCCACGTACCTTTTGTTTCTTTTACAATTAAACCTGCGTCTAATAAAATCTTTAAATGATAGGACAACTTAGATTGCGTCATTTCAAAAATCTCTGTTAAATCACATACACAAGTCTGGCCTCGCTGGCAAAGTTCATACATAATCTCTAAACGCTTCTGATCAGCCAACGCTTTAAACTTTTTCTCATATAACTTAAAATCTTGTGCCACTGTAGTTTCCTCTCCCTTCATCAATTTTTTTTGATATTTATAGTATATACGCAGATGGGTTCTATATGCAACTAATTAATCAAGTTTTTTTGATTTATCAAAAAAACTTCCTCGCATCCTATCTTTGTTACAGTAAAAAAGACCATAGCTTTTTCAACAATGAAAAACTACGGTTCTTTTTACAACTTAATAGTTATAATATTTCCCAGCGATGGAGTCTCTATAACTGTTTTAAATTTTAATTTGACCATTATAGAGTAGTGCCCCATCAAGCTAAGAAAAACAAATACCCCAAAATGAGAAAAATCGATATAACTCTTGTTTTTGGTGCATATTCATAAAAATAGTTTAAATCCTTAAGTTGATGGTTGTGGGGCGGGCCCCAATAAGAACGGTATCTAAGTGTTAGTTCCATTCAAAAGGCCTCAGCCGACGATTAACTCAAGTACCGATTTCGGATGACCCCCATGTGATGAAGTTCGTGTCCTGCGATGCCGTACGCGAGGGCGCGCGCCGTAATGCTTAGGTTGTTGGCTGTACCCTTACGATTCCACGCCTCAGCCGGTAGCCCGCGCAGCAATGTGATCGTTGATTGCCGGACGGCCTGGTAGTCTTCGGCCAGTTGCGCGATTGTCCAGCTTCCAAAAGGAGGCATGAACAATTCCTGATCGAAACCGGTCAGCGGAGTCTGGTCCCCTCTTGCGAACCGGAGCAGGCGGTAGGTCATGACGCGTTCCGCGTCTGTAATGTGGCCCACAACTTCTTTCAGTGTCCATTTTCCTTCCGCATACCGATATGCGGCCTGGCTTTCGGTCAACGATGCCAGGAGCTCGGTCATTTGCTTTTCCTGAGCGAGCAAAATGTCGATGATGTTACCGTCTGGCACCAAACGGATATATTCGCCGGAGCTCCCAGCGTATTCTTCTTCTGACGGTCTTTGATTCATGCGTAGTCACCTCTTTATGTAGATATAGAAAATTATAGCACTCGTCTATGTCTAATAAATTCGCGAAATGATAGAACTTCCCTTCTAATAATTGAGGCTAAGCAACTATTTAGTCGGTCGCCACACTATCCTGATTCGTTAGCACAATAAGCAATTCTAATCAATAATGCATAAAAATTAGAAGTTATACAATATTTCAAAGTTATTAATATATATTAGATTATTCCGAAACACACATAAATATATTTTGTCGAAACTATTAAAAAGGGAGAATTTCTCTAGCTGAAGAATTAATAATTGTGTTACCAATATGTAAAAATCTCAATTTAAAACTAAAGGAGAACAAAATGGGACAAATAATTGTATCGATGTACCTCTCACTAGATGGTGTCATGGAGGAACCAGCTTGGACTGCTCCATATTTCAATGAAGAAGTAGCAAAGTTTCAATCCGATTTACTGTTTGAAAGTGAAGCTCTTCTACTAGGGCGAGTAACCTATCAAGGTTTTGCAGCTGCTTGGCCTTCTATGACTGATGAAGAGGGTTTTGCTGATAAGATGAACAGCATGCCTAAATTTGTTGCTTCAACAACTTTGGAAAAAACCGAATGGAATGCAAATCTTATCAAGGGTAATATTGTAGAAGAAATATCGAAACTGAAGGAACAGCCTGGTCAGAACCTTTTAATCTATGGCAGCAGTGATCTTACACAAACATTAATGCAACATGACCTCATTGATGAATATCACTTTATAGTCAATCCCGTTATCGTAGGGAGCGGAAAGCGTCTCTTTAAAGACCAGAACAATACAAAAGCATTAAAACTTATAGAAACAAGAACGACCAGTTCAGGTGTCGTTATTCTTTCCTATCAGCCGGAGAAAAAAGAATAATTATTGATAAATTATCTTATGGAAAACTCTATTTATTCCATAGGAGTTGCTATTATTTTATTAATTATCTGTGCAATGTTTAGGGGCATTATACGTATAATTCGTCATACTAACAATCGTAAAAAGCAAGATTCAGTCGCACAAAATTAGATAAGGTTATTCAACTGTTAGAAGAACAAAACAAAGATTGACTCTTTCGGATCAGGAAAAGTTAAAATAACTTCCAATAACGAGAATAATGTAAATAAGCTGTCCATGTGGGCAGCTTATTGTTTTTTTGCTTAGCGTGCAAAATTCGCGTCTTGTTCGCGAGACCCCACACAGTACGATTTTATTTCAAAGACACAACGATCTTACTACACACTTTTTATTTATCCCACACTCTCATCTGCTAGTATTACTATTTTTTATTACTAATGTTGCCGTTTCACTCGGATGGCTAAGAGGAAAATGATGGCCATATGGAACAAAATCAACTTTACCAAGATGCGATGGAGCAGAATAGGCTCTGTCATACTCCCCCCAAATAATGTGAAGATTATACTTTGTTACTTCATTGAAATCATCTTGATCGTTTTTCAGTAGTAAACTGTTAAGCTGAACCGTTGTATTTAAAATTCTAGGAGAAGTAAAACTTTTACTTATTTTTTCAATATAATGTTCAGGGATACTCTCCATACTTTCAAACAAACCATTACTTAATAAATAACGCCCTATCAAATTAGTAGTTGCCAATTTTAATGTCCATTTGTTTATAAATTGAGGAACATTTAGCGATTTAGCATTTTTTTTAGCAACAGGTGGCTGAAGTAAAGTGATTGTATACTTCTCATCTATGTACTCTTGTACCAATGCTTCCAGAAGAATAAACGCACCGAATGAATGGCCAATTAGATGTGCACCATTCGTAGCTTTCTCCAATAACTTTTTCACTACATTCAAATAGATAGCTAGAAGATTTTTCTCTCGTTTAAAAGGAGAACGTCCCAAACCTGGAAGATCCAAGATCCATACAGGTTGACCAGTTTTTTCATGAAGCTCTTGTGCCAAAGGAAATAAATCCTCTCCATCACTCAATAAACCATGTAATAAAATAAACGGTTTACCCTCTCCTTGTAATTGGTAAAGGGTAGTGCTATCGCATAATGTTCGTTTAAATACATGATTATGCTGGCCATTTTGATACATCATTCGATAATCCAAATCAGCTACTACGGCAGGGAAAAATTTCATTACACTCGCCTTCTTAAACCAATCTCCTCCCATAATTTTTTTCGCTGAAACATTTGAAAATTTTCGTTTTGTAATAAAATTCAGTCCATCAGAAGGAATTTTTGTTATTTTACCTACTCCACTATTCATAATTGCTTTCATAAGTGGCATTGGGACCGAGATTTTTGGTGCCCTCATATTCATACTTTCCGACATAATACTTAATAATTCAGCCATGTTCTGATCGTGCGGTTTGTCTTCAACAAGTGTATATGTTTGAATAGTCGATTGCTCCAATCTGAAAACCTGCACAATAAACTTCGCAAGCCCATCGTTTGAAATAAGTGGTAACCTATATCCCTTACCTCCAGGAATCATTGGCATGAGCCCTCTTCGCATACTCTTCACAAGCAAACCTAATCCTGCTATCTGCTCTGTACTCCCTGTTTTACTACTACCGACTACAGTTGGCGGATTAATTACAGAAAGCGGATAACCTACTGCTGATGCCTGCTGACGGATATAAAGATCTGCTAAAAATTTTGTTCTCTCATATGGATTTTTTATTTTCAAATAATTGTTTCCTTCTTGAAACACATCAATTGCAATCTTGCTATTTTTATCATCAAAGGGACTCATATAACCTACAACATGAATAAATTGTTGCAAGCCCTTCAATTGATGAATACTTTTAGCTAATTCACTAATATGTTTCGCGCCATTTAAAAATACGGAAGCTGCCTCTTTACTTGTCGCTTGAATATCCATGGGGCCTCCTGCGTGAATAATCACATCCGTTTTCAATACCCTCTCCTTATCTTCAGCACTTAGACCTAAATCTATTTTCGTCAAATCACCTTCAATAAAGTGCATAACTTCCTTTTTTAAGATGCCTCTTTCTTGAAAAAGGCGTATTGCTTTACTTTTCGACCTGACTAAAAGAAGAATTTTCACATCCTCTTTGGCTAATTCTTTCACTAATTGCTTTCCAATAAAGCCTGTTCCACCAGTTAAAAATACTGTTCTCATATAAAATCCCCCTTTTTAGTACTACTCAGTACTAATTTGATGTAAAAAAAATGCTTCTTTTATCGAAGCAATTTAAAAAAATGATCTGCTGTTTTCGTGATTACAGTTGCATCCTTCAATGTTTCTGAAATAAATAACGCTCCTTCAAGATTTGTAATAAAAAGTGATGCAACCTCATCAATATGAATCGTATTTCTGAATTCTCCATTCTCTACCCCTTGTTTAAGTAATAGAGAAACTTTCTTTTGTAATCCTGTAAAAAAAAGACCTATTTTTTCTTTTATTTGCGTGGCCTGTTTAGGACTTTGAATATAAAGAGTAATAAATGGACAGCTCCCCTTATACTCTCTCGACTGAACTCCTTGTGATAATTGCTTTAAAAACAGTTGGATACGATCTTCAACTAAAAATTGGTTCTGAGAAAGTACGTCATCAATTGCAGATTGATACATTTCAATCCAATAATCAACGACCCCTTCTAATAATACTTCCTTATTAGAAAAGTGATAATACACATTAGACTTTGAAACTTTGCTTACACGTACTAATTCATCCATACTTGTATAAGCAAACCCTTTTTCTAAAAATAATGTTGCAGCTACTTCAATCACACGTCTTTGATTCATTAATTTTACCTTTGTCATAACTAGAACTATATAGTACTAATTTAAATATTGCAAGTATTTATGTTCATTTAGAAAAAAGTTTGATTAAAAAAATTCTACTAATATTGATTTTACTGCAAAAAAATCTTAGCATCAGTGTTACGCAAAAAAGAAAGGGAGTGGATCCCCCACTCCCTTTAACCATCTACCCCTGATTCTTCTGCGCTTCTCTAAACTCCTCCTTCACCTTCTCTAACAACCCTTCTTCCGTAATTAATCGATATGCCGTATTCGCTAGTGCTTTTGCCGATGTAATTAATGCTTTATCTCCAAGTTCTGAACGTGCTGCTTCTCTAAATTCATTCGTATGTGCAATTAAATCATCTGGTCCGATTTTAATGTACGGATGAATTGTCGGTACGACTTGACTTACGTTTCCTGCGTCGGTTGAACCAATCCCTACTCTTTCTTTACGATTTACATCTTCACCTAATAGTTCTAGTTCTTCCGCTACGATATCGTTATATGTTTTTGTTACGAGTAATTCATCGATTTCATTTTGGAATTGATGGATTTTTACTTTTGCACCTGTTGCTAACGCTGCTCCCTGTGCAATGTTTCTTACTTTTTCTGTTACTTCCGCGCATCTTTTTCGCGTTGCTGCACGGATGAAGAATCTTGCTGCAGCGTAGTCAGGAATAATATTAGGTGCTTTTCCGCCCTCTGTAATGACCCCATGAATTCTCACGTCTGACGGAAGTTGTTGGCGAAGTGCGTTAATACCGTTATAGAGCTGAATAACCGCATCTAATGCATTAATCCCTTCTTCTGGCGAAGCTGCAGCATGAGCTGTTTTTCCATAAAAATGAAAATCAAGTGGATCGACTGCTAATGAAGGACTCGTTGTCGCTGTCTTTCCGCTCGGATGAATCATAAGCGCCGCATCAATGTCTTTAAATAAACCTGCCTTTACATAACTTGATTTCGCGCTACCATTTGGCCCGCCTTCTTCTGCTGGCGTACCAAACACGACAACTTCCCCGCCAATTTCTTCAAGCGTTGCTGATAATGCGATTGCTGCTGCAACGCTAATTGTGCCAATTAAATTGTGACCACACGCATGACCTAGTCCTGGTAAAGCGTCGTACTCCGCTAAAAATGCGATTGCAGGTCCTTGTTTTCCAGAGCTTTTTCGCGCGATAAATCCCGTTTCATGTCCAGCTATATTGTGCTGCAACTGAAATCCTGCACTGCCTAGCAATAAACTTAACGTTCTAGATGCATAAAACTCTTGGTTACCAATTTCCGGATTCGCATGAATATCATGACTTGTTTCTATGTACTTTTCCTTATTTCTTTCGATACTCTCTTCAATTGTTTTTCTTTGTGACGCTACTCCTGTCGCTCCCATTTTTCTTCCTCCTTTTATTTTCACATAAAAAAGCCTCTTTCTAAAAGATAGAAAGAGGCTTCTGTATATACAGTCAAAATGAGCTTCTTTCTTATCTTTCAAGTTACCTTGCTGGAATTGGCACAGTATTCATAACGAATCCGCTGCCGAGGTATCATAGGGCCAGTCCCTCCACCTCTCGTGATAAGAATTTTCATAAAATTATATTAAATTATTTTTTATTCTAAGTTCATTCCAAGTAAAAGTCAAGGAATTCCTATCCGAATTTACCGAATATCTAAAAATCCTTTTAATACACCAATTGTCTCAGGTGCTTGCAGTCTTGCACATACGTACGGAAATTCCGTACTACCTTCAAACATCATTTGGGATGTAAGCGGTGCGCCTGCCCAGAAGATTTCATCATCAATTACGATAAACGGGAATGCTTTATTTTGTCTTTGTAACTTTACATTTTTCAGTGGAACTGGTCCATCACTATACACTGTTATTTGCGCATTTGTACGCATTAACGCTTGCCATACTCGTTTATCCACTTGTTTTGTACTTGGAAGTGAAATAATAATTTTTCGTTTTGCGACTAAAATATCTTTCAATAACCCTTTCGTTTCCTCAAGATTCATTTCCATAAACCAGCGTAAACGTTTCGAAATTTTCCGTTCCCACAATTGTCTTGATGTCGTACGATCATACACATCTCCGTGACGTTCTATATGAGCTGTTAATTGCGATAACGCTTGTTTTCTTGAAAGGTTTTTACGCATATAATGGCAATCTGATAATTGAATGAACTTCCCTCTCGCCCTTGTCACTGCTACATTGACGAGGCGATGGTTTTTGTGATCAAAGAATAATACGCCAGGTCGTTCTTGCGGATAACTGTCAACCGTATCAAAGATCATCATATCTCTTTCAGAACCTTGGAACTTATGAACTGTCGCCGCTAAAACTGGTATGTTTTGATATTTCGTTCTCTGCAACATTTCTCTAATACACGTTGATAAAAAGCGTGACTGCGCCCTGTAAGGTGTCACAATACCGATTGATTGCACACCGTCTAACAATCCGATTAACATCATTTGCATTGCTACTAAACCAGACATAATGTTAAAACGTGAACCAGAAGCAGCATCTTTTAACGAAAAAGCTCCCATTTGGCTCGTATCAAATAAAACACTCGCTTCATTTGCGAACGGCTGCAATTGCGCAAGTTCTTTACGCTCTGAAACAGACGGATGATCGTATACTCTATTTTTATAAATAAACGAATTCGTAAACTTCGATATATCCGCATGCATACGTCTTTGTTCCTGCAACATAAATAGGTTTGGGTGTGCTTCTGATTTATTAACAGACTCAACAATCCCAGCATGGTAAAACATATCTTCCCCAAGCCATTTGCGAACGAGTTCATGATTTGCCATCGCAATTGGAGGTAACTGTAAAAAGTCACCGCAAACGACGATACGTTTTCCAAGTGAAGCAGCTAATGCAATTTGCGGAACATATGCCATACTTACTTCATCTACAACAACTAAATCAAATGTGCGCTCATAAATAAGTGAATCAATGGCACATTTCGATAAAGTTGCGCCGATTACTTTCGCATTTTCAATATATTCTTTTTCTACTTCTTTAATTTTAGCCTTTTGCTTTCGAAGATCACTTTCAATCTCTTGTATACGCTTCTTATCAGCAGATGTTGCTTTATACGATAAGATTTTTTCACGAAGCTCTTGTCGCGTCTCTTCTAAATAGAGTCTTTCCTCACCCCAAGATCCGTTCGTTGTTTCAACTAACTTCGACGCAAGTAACGTTTCATGATTTCGTATATGTTCATGTTGACTATAACCGTAACGAACAATTTCGCCAGGCGTCCATTTCTTTTTCTTCTCAATTTGCTTCGTTACTTCACTCATTAATACGTCTACTGCCGCATTACTATGAGCCAACACAAGTACCGATTTTCCTTTTTGATAATGAGCCGAAATAATACGTGATAAATTGTAAGACTTCCCTGTTCCTGGTGGTCCCCATACGTAAGTTGTCGGATTATAAAACGCACGATATGCCAATTCATTTTTCGGATTTTTCATCTTCTCAATATGTTTCGGACTGCTCGTCCCATCAACAAGACGCTTTATACGATTACGTTTTAGCTTATCTTTACGTGCTTCCTTCAACCTCTCTTGTAGTTGCTCTAACAATTGCCACGGTTCACTATATAAAACAGCTTCTCGTATTTCACCTTGTATATAATCATTTAATTTCAGTTCTATTTCTAATCCATGTACAGACAATACTTCTCCTGTCGCTTCCTCACCATCAAACTCAATTCGAATGGGTGAACCTTCAGGTAAGCTTACTTCCGAAATAAGCTGAAATACGTATACTGTACTTTCATAATCTGTATATAAAAAACGACCATTCATGATAGAAATTTTACTACCACCTATCGTTTTCCAATGTTTAATTTCATATGCTAATGCATAATGCCACTCTTTCATCGTTTCCGATAATGAAGGAGTTTGAGTAGTTGTATTCATCGTATAATCTCCTTCCTTCTCCCCAAACATACTTTCTCACTATACCATATAAAACGCTAAAATTTGTAAGGTTTTTATCTTGCTTATTTTCTTAATTTTCAATAACATATTGTATATAATTTTCAGAAAGAAGGAATCTACATGCCAGTTAGAAGAATTGAACACGTCGGACTTATGGTTGCAAACTTAGAAACATCTATTTCATTTTATGAAGAAGTAGTCGGCTTACAACTCATGAAACGTATGGGACACCCGAATCCAGACTTAAAACTCGCTTTTTTAGGTGTGGAAGAATCAAAAGAAACGATACTAGAACTCATTGAAGGCTACAACTCTTCTCTTCCGGCAGAAGGAAAAGTACATCACATTTGCTTTAAAGTGGATTCATTAGAGGATGAGATCGAAAGACTGAAGAAACAAAAAGTAACCTTTTTACTAGGAGAAGAAATTGAAACATTACCAGATGGAACACGTTACATATTCTTCGCTGGTCCTGATGGAGAATGGATTGAGTTTTTTGAGACGGAGAGATAAAATGAAGCTTTAGGATAGAAAAGGAGCCGGAATTCCGGCCCTTGTTTTTAATGAAACATATTTTATTATAGGAATAAAAATCTTTCTAATAGCTCTAACTTGCACAATGCTTCCCGTTAATATAATACGCTGATTCTGTGAAAACTGTAAATACAACCTCTACTTCTGGAAGTCCAAAATCCATTACATATGTAGTAATGGCCTTGGCAAATCGATCACGAATTTCCTGTCCACGCTCGAACCATTTCACTTCAATAAGAGGAAACGCTTCTATTTCTTCTCCATTGAATACAAACGTAGAACTTGGTAGTTCCAAGGTGAAATTATCCGTACCACACTCACAGATATCTGCGAGTTCTTCTACTAATGGCTTGCTTATGCTTTTTAATTGTTCAGTAGTAATTCCACGAAACACAACATGCGGCATGTTATTCCCTCCGTTACATAGCTTTATATTTCCTCATATCATAACACAATTTATTTTGCTGCACTAACATCTATTCGTACATTTCAATGATATTCTTAAGAATGATCATATGTTATTGAAGCTAATATAATCAGGAGTTAAGGAAAAGCAGACTGATAGAATTAAAGGTGAAGAGGTAATACTTGACCTCAATTCTAATCGTCATATAATCAATGCCATGCACAAAATGACTCATCAAAAAGTATTATCTCATGAAAAGCAAGGATTTATTAAAATGACTCCAGAAAACATCGAAGCAGTACGTTGAGTAATTGATGAAAATAATAGTGGAACCTTACAACATAAAGAATAGTACCTCAAGATTTTGATTGGTTGGTATGAAGGCGATTTCTCCCTTATCGTTTTATGATATGCTAATAACATTTGATAAAATATGGTATCTATAGACAGTCAAACACCTTTAAAGATACCTCATCCAGTTCTTGCTGTTGCAAGATAAACAGCATGTAATCAGTTAACCACCCACATTAGTAACGAAAACATAAAGAAAAGGCATTCCAAATATGAAACACCTTCTTTCGTTTTATAAAACCATCCAACACGCTGAACTTTTCAATTTAATATAATGACTCGTTTAACTAAAGAAATTGATTACGTGCATAACGCTCTTCTCACTTTTCTTGCAAAATTTAGTGGATCATCAACGTCTTCGATATTAACGTAAATTAAATTTGGATCATCACATAACCACTCATTGTGTATAGACGAAACGATTATTCCTTGTTTAATAATTGTCGCCACAAATTCAGTGACTTCTTTTTGTAAGAGTGCTACTCGGCCTAGGCATAATGCCCGTCCGGTTTTATTGTCTCGTGATTCGAATGAAAAGGAAGTTGTTACTCTAAAACGTTTTCCCAAGATTGTTGCTCGTATTTCATCTCGGTTTATTGTTGCCACGCATTTCCCACCGGCGAATCCTTCTTGACCGCCAATGATTCTTGCAAACTGTTGACAAATTGATTCCTCATTAACCGCCATACCTTTAATCATTCCTCCTTTTACTATTAGATTATGAATTCATACATAGGTCTGAAACGGCAATGAATCTAATCTATTATAAAAAAATGATGGCAATCTACCGAAAGCTATTAACTCAATTATTCTTGATTGTATGAATTGTTATCAGAGTTTAAATGGTGCAGAATTTTTATTCTATGCTTAATGGGCATCGGAGACTGAAAGCAAAACTCAGCTATTATATGGTAAGACATTTTTAAAAAGCATAAAAAAGACACCCTAAGGTGCTATCCTCCGACTTGAGAATCGTATCTATGTATGGAGAAATTTAGAAAAAACAAATACAAAAGAGAAGATTCTAACTATAATTTATAGAACTCTTATGCCATGACTTACTTACATATTTCCTTATTTACCAGAAGAAGAATCTCAGTTACATTATTTTCTGAACAGTCTCGTTAAAGCCATACCAAGAAATCCAGCGCCCATTCCTATTAGCCATCCAGTTTGGGCATTACCTAACATAGATCCCACTCCTCCACCAAGAAACATACAGCCAACGAATACTAATCCTCCAATTCCCCAATTCGGCCGTTCCATAATTCAATCACATCCTTTCAATAAAACATATGCGATTGGCTAACTCAACTTTCTTCCTTAAGATAGTTCATTACTTTGCTTAGGTTTAGCACTTCAGGGAATTCATAAGATGCGAAGCTTGAGTCATTTATATAGATTGTAGAAATACGGGTATCAATCGTTATTAAAAATAACTGACGCATTTTAAACATCATCGATTTTATCATTTTGGACAACCTATTCTGTTAAATTGATATACATGCGAAAAAACTATCAAAATAAAACCCCAGAAATCCAATGGTCTCTGGGGCTTCCTTATATATTTAGCTCTTTTTGCTTTTTGTTTTGTTTATATCTATACAGCAATTTTCGGCTTATTAGAGAAATCACTAATAAGGTCAGAATTAATAAGATAAGTTGCATAAATGATAAATCAAAATATTTAGCACCTGTAACGATTAAAAGTGTAGAAATCGTGCCTTTTACAACGAAAAAAATAATAACCCATAATCCGCCTTTTTTCCAGTTCATTTTATATTACCCTTTCCTACGTTTAAATTCTTAAAATATTTAATGATAGTTCTTAAATGTGACAACTTAATAGAAATCTATTATATTAACAAAAAATTCATGTCTAATTAAATGCAACGATTCTATATTAAGTGAAAATGATATTCATTGTCAATTTTATTGACTATTTGAATACTTATTATTTCTTTCTACTTTGTTTCTTATAAGCAATAAGCTCTTGTATTCAAACAAAAACACCTCCATTGCATTTGCACACTTAGTATGCGAATGCAAGAGGTGTTTTTTCATATACCATCAGGTAAGATTTCCTGCTTTGTTTATTTCTTGATACGTAGCTATTTTTTAATACACAATAACTGGATCATACGTGTTCAAACTATCATATACAGTTTTTGCAACATTAGGAAGAAGGTTCACACACCCACCTGATCCTCCTGTTAAATAAGCATTATTTCCCCAGTCTTTTCGCCAGCCGGCATCGTGGAATCCTTGACCACTATTTGTGAATGGAACCCAGTAATCTACTTTAACCGCATAATCAGCTTTTCCTACTGCGTTACCTCTTAGCGTATATGGTGTTCGTTTATATAGGACGTACCACACACCTGGTGATGTATCTTCACCAGTACTATGTTTACCAGTTACTACATTTGTTGTAACGACTAATTTTCCATCTTTGTAAATCCAAATTTGTTGCTCTGCAATTGAAACTTCTGCATACGTGTCTCCGATGCCATTATTCGATGTTGTTTTATAACCGATACCTTCCTTCTCCCAACCATTCCCTTGAATATTAGAAGCAGAAAGCGATTTGTCGCCTTTCTCAAAGGCTTGTTGAACTTGTTTAGTTTCTTTTTCAACATCTAGTGCCCAGCCGTATCCTTGTCCTTTTACTGATATGACTGAACCGGAATGAGTTTTAAATGAGAAATCTTTATTTAATGTTGATTTGGCATTATTAATTTCAGTAATTTTCTTCTTAATGTCACTCGCATCAATTGTAACTTTCATATCCTTTGACATAGAGGCATTTTGAATTAAATCTTTCGCTTTTAAAGGATAAACTTCATCCTGCACTTTATACTCAACAGACTGCCCAAGAAGATTCTGTAGTGCTTTCTCCTCTTTTTTGACAATCGGATCGTCTTCTTTAATAGGTTTTATGTATGCAGACTTCAGATGAATTTCGCTTTTATATTTTTGTTTATCATAATCTTTCAGTAGACTAGTAACATCATACTGTTTTCCTTCAACACTTTTCGAAATAACAATTTTCCCTTGTTCTAGCTTCGCCATAGCATCTTGAGGCGCTTTTAATTTCTCATTCATAGAGATGAGCTTTTCTTCTACAAGTTTTTTCATCGTTTCACTACGATACTGATCTGCCTTCTCTGGTAGCAATGAATAATTTTCTCCCTTTGAGGAAGGGAAAAATGTCCACTGGTTTTTTAATAGTTTCTTAACTTGAGGCAAATCTTTTTCCGTAAGTTCCGTTTTTGTATCTTTTTCATCTAAAATTTGTTGTTGATCAACATAGACTTTGTTTGCTAGTCCAGATGTCTTTAATTTCTGTATTGCCTGATCAGCACTCAGACCACCAACTTTTGTGTCATTAATTGTAACATTCGAATTGAAGTGAGTTGCCTGATAATAACTCATTCCCCCAATAAGAAGTGCAAATACACCAATACCCGCTGCAATAAACTTCCAATTTGTATAACGTTTTTTTGATCTTACTCGTTTTTGATCAATTTCTTCAACTGATTCATTTGTTGTATTGTTGTTCATCAATCTTTCCCCCGTATGCATTAACGTCAAACGATTTTCAACTAAAATCATAAACTAGTGTACCTTATTTTTCCTAAAATTTCATTATTTCCGACCACATTTTATCGCAATTTAATGATTAAATTTAGATTTTTTAATAGTACGATGCATTGAACAGTCACTTACAAGTAATAAATCATTCAAAAGTGTTCCTTCCTTATATCTATAAATCTAACAGAATAAGTTGCTCCCAAAACGCTGCAAACGAACTAAATTCTCATAAATAACAGTTTGATTCATATAAAACTTTCATATTGGGTCACTTCAACATATTTACTTGCTGAACATGAAAATTCCCCTTTAAGAAAAAAATAAAAAATCAGACAGTATACTTGAATTTCTCTTCGCATGAGAATATACTAATAAAGCAGGCTATGACGTTCCTTCCTTCTAACTTCTTTGGCCAAATAGGGATGTTACTTTCCTGCTAAACACATAGGCTATGACAATTCTTCCTTCTTTGTAGAAATTTCAAATTGTTTTAGAGTTGTCAATTCCCTATGAAAAATAATTAGACTATAAAACCTCTTTCTTCTTTGGGATTGCATAAACTTTAGTTTATCAACCATTGATGTAGAGGTTTTCTTTTCTTAATTAACAAATTACCACTTAACAACTAAATGTTATACCCCTAATTTTTCACTAAAAAATAGCTATGTACCCTCTGTGCATTTTTCTACAATTATTGTGTTTATACATATAAAAATAAAAATCTACCACTGAAAGGAGGACAGTCAGACTATTCCCCTCTTTTATAAGGCGTGAATAGATGGCGTTCTCATGAAAAATTCTATTTATATAAGAAGAAGTTTGAAAGTAATTATAAAAAGAGAAGAAAATAAACTACCGAACATTTATTTAGCCACTGTTTTAAAAAACTTGGAAAGTTTAGGATTTACTTTTTCCGAGCCTTTAATAGAAGAGTTGCAAACACTTTCGGTTGATGCATTCACATCGTTTTACAAAGAGTTGGTAAAACATTTAAAAGAAATGGTTGGTGCACATATTCAGTTTACTCCTATGTATCCAAACTTTCCGCAACAAATGATGCATTTAAGTGACGCTGATTTATATATCAATGCCGTTATTCATTATGTGACGTTGCGCCTACCTGTATCAAAAGTAGAAGAACGACTCCCTCTTTTAGATAGAGTTGATTTGAAAGTTATTGACTTAGGAAGTGAAGAAGATTTCAATCAAATGATTTCTCAATTGATTAGTGCAAACAGCTCTATTTCCTCAACTGATAAGACGGATGTAGAATGGGCTATTACACACACTGAAGATGTTTCCTGTTTTCTACCTAATGTAATTCCTCATAAGGAAAATATGTCTTTTATAATTGGGGTTTTATTAATAAACAGAAAAATATCAGCCGATGCTGCTGCAAAGTATTTTAAAACAGCAACTGATGTTCTTCGCCTTGCAGTTGCTTTATCTGAAGGGGATGTGAGTTTAGCATCCTCCGTCCGATTCAAGAAGTTTAACCGAGCAGAAAGACGCTTCCTTTTAGGATTGTCAGAGCAATGCGGAAACATTACCGAAGATATGCTTCGATACAAAAAACGTTGGATTCGTTTAGGTGAAATTCTTCATCCAGCAGAATATCATACTCGTTTCCCAAAAACTCACCGAGCATTTGAGATTCTTCGCAACAACATTAAAGTTGAAACATTTAATGGAAAAATAGAAGCAGCTTTGTTGAATCGTGATATCATGACAGCAAAAAATCTTTTAAAAACTCGCCCGGGGGAATTTGCCAGACGCTTGGATCATTTAATCCGTTTATGTAGTGATAAGTCAACAGATGTTTTCAATATTCTCGAAGATTTTCTAAGTATAATAGGAAACGTTTCTACTCCTGTATTACTTCAACTCACAGCTCATTTTAAGCATCGAAATGATAAAAATGAATTTCGCACCTTTTTTCCAAAGGGAAATGTAGCAAAAGCTATAGGTATTGAAAATACACTTCCATTTATCTCAGAGGATATTTGTTTAATGATTGTAAAAATGTGTGAAGATACTTTAAAAAATCGCTTCGCAGAACTTCCAAGTCTCGGAAAAGTATTTTTGGATGAACAGTTAAAAAATCACTTAGTTCCCTTCTCTCAACGTTCAGCCAGCAAAGCGCTTCGCACATTATCTCGAGGAAGTAAAGTAGATTTGCCAGAAGGAGATACGATTCGTTTTTTCCTATGGTGGAAAGAAGGCTATGTGAATGGACAACATACAGGACGTGTTGACATTGATTTATCTGCTGCAATGTACGACGAAGATTGGCAATACAAAGAACATGTATCCTTCACGAACTTACGTTCAAAAAATTTCAAAGCCTACCATAGCGGAGATATTACTTCTGCACCAAAGGGGGCATCTGAATTCATTGATTTCGATATTCCGTCTGTGCTGAAATATGGTGCACGCTATGTAGTCATGACTTTGCTTTCTTACACAGACCAACCGTATAAAGATTTACCAGAATGCTTTACTGGTTGGATGGTTCGTCAATATCCTGGTTCAGGTGAAATATTTGAACCTTCTACTGTTCAAGATAAAGTGGATATTACTGCCGACACCCAAATCTCTATTCCAGTTATTTTAGACTTAAAGGAACGAAAATTGATTTGGACAGATTTGTCTCTTACAAGAGATCTAACTTATGATAATACCATCGAGGCTAATCAAAAAGGTATGATACTAGTCGGAAAGGCTTTAACTAATTTAGTTAAACCGAATTTATATGACTTGTTCCGATTACATATTGAAGCTAGAGGTGAACTCGTTCAAGACATCGAAGAAGCAGAAAGCATTTTTTCTTTGGATAAAGGGATTACTCCTTTCGATATTGAAAAAATAATATCTGATTTTATAGCTGACTCAAAAGGCTAACTACATTACAAACATTAATAATGCGTGGAAAATATCGATGTATAATGTCTATGTGAAACAGGGCCCGATAGATGCATATCAGGTCCTGTTTTTTATTTAGTAGATACTAAATAGTCCGGTTAATCACTATTCATCTAAATACACTATACTAATAAAGTGAAATTTATTCGAAAGAAGTTCATTAGTTAATATGTATCTAATTAAGAAACAGTCATATACCAGCCCAAACATCTTTTCCATATCGCCCTTCATCTTGCACACGATCCAACCAATTTCTTGCTTCTTGTTCACTGACTTCATGAATTTCTTGATATGCTTGACAAAGGGTATCTTCTACATCCGGAGCCATTTTACTTCCATCACCACATATATAAAGATGAGCTCCATTATCTAATAACGAAATTAAATTGATTCTATCTTGTTTTATTAAATGCTGTACATATGTTTTTGGATGTCCCTCTAGACGAGAAAAAGCTGTGTGTAAAGAGATTAATCCATCTCTTTCATCATTTTCTAGTTCTGTACGATAAAGATAATCTTTTTCAGGATGACGACAACCAAAATATAGATGTGCTTGTCCTAAGTTAATACCTTTTTGCTTTTGAACACGACGCGCTTGCAAGAATCCACGGAATGGTGCAATTCCAGTACCTGGACCAACCATAATAATTGGTGTTTCTGGATCTTTAGGTAATTCAAAGTTTGATTGTGGCGTTCGAATGAAACAGATAATCTCATCTTTATTATGACGCTGAGCTAAGTAATTAGAAGCGACTCCTTCATATGTCCCTTCCCCACTCCATGCAGGCGCATTAACAACACCGACCGTAATGCTCAGACGATTCTGTGCAACGAGTGGAGAGCTTGAAATAGAATAGTAACGCGGTTTGAGCGCAGGAAGAAGTTCTAAAAAGCGTTCAAATCGGATTTCACAAGCCTCATACTTTTCAAGAAGGTCCAACATTGAAATCCGTTTCTTTAATATTTGTTCATGGTAAACTCCTTCTTCTAATAATGCTTCCAATTCTTTTTTATGAGGAGGACATGCTGTGAATGTTACCATTTCTCGTATTTGTGCACGAGTGGCTGCTTCTTGAACTTCGACACTATAACTAAGAAGGTCCAATAAACTAACAGGACTGTCTAAAGGTATGTGATTTATACTTCGTCCACTTGCACTCAGTATAACTTGATCCTTCCCATTTAATCCAAAACGTTTTAAAATTCGGTTGATATTTTTCTCGCTATTAACTGGCAGCACTCCAAGGTGGTCTCCTTCTTTATATGTAGCGCCTTCTGGCAAGGATACCTCGATATGTCGTGTACTTCTATCACTACTGGATGATTGGAGTTCACGATTTTCTAGTATAGATGCATAAACTGCTTCATATGTTCGTGCAAGAGGAGATCCTCCAAGACGACTGACAAATTGCAAACTCAAAGTACTGCGCTCTTTTTCCATATTTTTGTTGAGCTCCAATCCAAATGCCTTCATTGCATCAGACCACATACTTTGTTTCCATTGCTCGAGCTGTTCCTCGAAATCACCACTTGCATCTGCTTCTCCGCGTTTAGAAAATCTTGTTGCTCCTTTTTGAGCCATCTGCTCATCAATGTATCTTGGAATCCGTTGATAGGTACTAGCCCAATTATGATCTCCACAACCAAAAACTGCGTATTGAACCCCTTTTAGCTCATCCGGTTTTAGTTCCTCCAACCATTGCACAAACTGCCCTGCATTACTTGGCGGTTTTCCATTATAAGAAGAAGTCACAATAAGTACCGCTCCTTCTTTTGGCAAACTTCCAATTCGATCGTTAAGAGCTACCACTTCCGTTTGAACTCCTTCTAAACTAGCTGTATCCGCTAATTCTCTTGCAATACCTTCTGCTACACCTGTATCCGAGCCGTACAGAACAAGAAGTGAAAGATTATCGGCCCCAATAATAGAAGGTGTCTTCTGAACGTGCTGCTTAATTTCATCGTTTTTCAGCTTGTCCTCTGTAGGTGCAAGAACAGTAGGATGGCTAATAGTTTGTTTTCGGGGTAGAATCCTAATCTTAAAATCGCCGGGCTTTAGCGTTAATGTTTGTTTTACTTCCAGCTGATAGTTTTGATAATCGATTAATTCAAAATGTTGAAGAAGCATTCCCATTACAAGAGTGGCTTCATGAAGTGCAAATTGCATACCGATACATGCTCTCTGGCCATTTCCAAATGGCTTATAAGCATGATTAGGAACCTTATCCAGCTCTTCAAATCGTTCAGGTTGGAATTCTTCCACATTGTCTCCCCATGCATCTTTATCCCTATGTAGCTGTGGAATAAGAACAGAAATACGATCTTCTCCTTTCTTAATTGGGTATTTCCCGCCAATCACTGTATCTTCTTTTGCATAGAGACTGAATGCTGGAGCGGTAGGCCATAGACGCAGTGATTCATTTAAAATCATCCGTATATACTTCAGTTTCATAACTTGTTGGTATGTTGGAGTAGCATCTGTCAAAACACGGTCTACTTCTTCATAGGCTTTTTTCAATTTATCCGGATTCTTTAATAAAAAGTAAATTGCAAAAGATAACAATCCACTTGTTGTCTCATGCCCAGCTATTAAAAAAGTGATAATTTGGAAACGAATGTTTTCATCATCTAATTTTTCACCAGTTTCCGGATCTGGCACATTTAACATACGGGAAAGTAAATCATTTTCTTCCTGATTTCCACTACTTTTACGTTCAGCAATAATATTATCTACTAAAGAAAACATAGATTGGATATCATGCTGAAATTGACGTTTCGTTCTCCACATAAGTTTGTCTTCTATATCCAGCCGCTGCAATTGGTGCATCGCCTCATCTAGAGCACGGGTCATGCTAGTAATAAAAGGATGAGGTGTCTCACGATAAAAGCTATTAAATCGGTAATTAAAACCACATAGACCAATTGTATCTAACGTAAGGCGAGTCATATCCTCTGGAACATCTACGTTTTCATTCGGATTCAGTCTTGCCCATTTTTGAACGAGTTGTACAGCAATATCGACCATCATGGCATGGTAATCTTTCATTGCCCGTTGGCTAAATGTAGGCATCAAAATATTATGAGCTTTTTTCCAGTTAGGCTCGTGAGTCTCGCTTGTAAATAATCCGTCTCCAGCAAAGGCACGAACTTTTGCTAAAGCACCATCTATACTTTTATCGAACCGTGTTTCGTCACAGACTTCTGCTACCAGTTCATGTCCGGAAACGACAATTATGGCATCACTTAAAGTTTGAATTCGAAAAATGGGACCATACTCTTCCGCCAGCTTAATAAACGATAGAGTCGGTTTATCTTTATCGATTAATGGGAGATTACCCAGCGGTCCATATGTTTTCGGCTGAGGAATGGCAGATACTTTTTTTTCCATTTAAAACACCCTTTCAAAAAAGCATGAAATAACATATCCCATTTAATAAAGAGGAAATAGCAACTAATCGCCTGGGATAAAGATATGTAATTGATTACCTTATTTTATCTTTTCCCTAACTATTCATGATTATGATATTACGTATAAGCTTGGCAATTAGATTTATAACTTGTAGAAAAATACTAAATTAAAATGAAGCGAATAAATATAGTTGGAGCCTTTTAATGTTGAGGTTAAAAGATAATCTAAACTTGTAATGTTTATGAGAAATTGCAAATGGATCTCATCTCTTGTATTTGTTTATAAAAACGATTATTTTGATTCATTTTCTTCTAAAACACCCCAAAACAAAGAAGTTGACGCTCTTAAGATTGTAGTATTCGAAAAATCAGTAGTTTAGTTAAAGCAATACGATAAGCAAATATACCGTGTTACTAGTGAAAGAGGACCTGATATGAACATCAGGTCCTCTTTCACTACATAATTATGTCACTGCTTCTTTCAGTTCTTTTCCCATTTTAAATACTGGCGCCTTAGCAGTAAAAAACTTGTAGGAATCATTATCTAAGGTTTTATTCTTCTCTACCGATTTAACTTCTCGACAGCTTCCGCACTTGTATCTACACGTTTAACGAAAAAAACTAGTAGTAGTGCAACAACATTCATGCCAAGCGCTACATAAAATGAATATTGAATTCCAGATAATAAAGCTTTCTGAGTTACTATTGCCTTCGTAGTTTCTGTGAAGGTTGTTGGATCTATATGAGACATTAAACTTTCAGCTTTCGTTTTTGTTACAGAATTCATAATCGTAACAAGAATAGCAGTACCAATCGAACCGGACACTTGTTGAGCTGTATTATTAACAGCTGTACCGTGCGGATTTAAGCGAGTTGGCAATTGATTAAGACCATTTGTCATAAGTGGCATCATAACCATCGCCATCCCAAACATCCGCAGTGTGTAGATAAGAATAATATGTGTGTGACTAGAGTCAATTTGCAGACTTGCCAACATATACGTTGAAACAGCTGTAATGGAAAGCCCCACTATGCCAAGAATCCGAGGACCATATTTATCAAATAGTTTACCTGTAATTGGTGACATAATCCCCATTATTACCGCACCTGGAAGCATCATCAGCCCAGAGCTCAGCGGCGAAATACCACGGACGTTTTGTACATAAGCTGGTGTTAAAATCATACCCGAAAACATGGCCACCGCGTTGACAATTGCAATTACAGACGCAAGTGCAAACATTGGGTACTTGTAAACACGTAAATCCAATAACGGCTCATCCATTTTTAATTGACGAATAATGAAAGCAATTAGGGCAATAGCGCCTATGATTAAGGTTGTTAAGACAACTTTATTCGTCCAGCCATCGGAGCTTGCAGAACTGAATCCATATAACAAACCGCCAAAACCGACAGAAGATAATAGTAATGAGAGATAATCAAGTTTTGCATTTTTGTTTTGTTTCATGACATTCTCAGATTTCCAAATCCCTAACAGTAAGCTAATGATTGCTAACGGTAAAATCATTTCAAAAAGCAAACGCCAGTCATAATACTCTACAATATAACCTGATAGTGTCGGCCCAATTGCTGGAGCTGTAATCATAACTAGTCCAAAAATCCCCATTGCTGTTCCCCTTTTTTCTCTTGGAAAGCTTACTAGCATAATATTCATTAACAAAGGTCCCATAACTGAAGAGCCTGCCGCTTGAACCATCCGACCAGTAAGTAATAAACCAAAGTTAGGTGCTACAGCCGCTAAGGCAGTACCAAGAATAAAAATCACCATAGATGTAATAAATAGGCTCCTATTCGAGAAACGCGTTATTAAAAATGCTGAGGCCGGAATTAATATACCACTTACAAGCATATACCCTGTAGAAAGCCACTGGATCGTTGAATAATCTTGAATGTTTAAATCTTTCATTATTGATGGCAAGGCTACATTTAAAAGGGAGTTATTTAGAAATGAAACAAATGCCCCAATAAAAAGGATTACAAGCATTACATATGGTGGTTTTCTTTTATGTAATGTTTCACTCATATATTTAATTGCCCCTTCATTATAAATTTCATTGATTCGTTTAAATCGTTTACATATTTGCACAAGAAAATATTACCCTTGCAGTATTTTGCCAAACTCTTCGAATGGATATTCTCTTTTTAGCAATTCCACTTGCTCAACATACCATTTTAAAATCTTTTTGTTGATTAAACCTTTATAAAAATGTTTGTTAACGGAATTTAAATTAGGCTGAAATACACAAAATAAGCAACTGAAAATCCCCTTCTAAAATAAAGTGAAGCTTTAAATCAATGGGAATTTTACAGGCAGCGAGAAAAACCAAAAAGACCACGCACCCATTCCTTTAAATACAGGCTTGTAGATCTAGTTATGTAACCATCCATAAAAAGGAATATTACATAGGCTAAGTCTAACATTACATTTTTAAAGTGAGGAGAATAAGCGTATGGACCAATATTGGTATTTGAATTCACAGGGAAATGGGCAACAATATAATAACCAAATTTCATTATATTCACAGTCCGAAATAACTACATCTGAGGTAATGAATGATTTGAAGATTCCTGAGAATTGGAGTTACCGAGTCTATCCAGTTAGTTGGGATTCATCAGCCAATTATACGGGGTTCAATCCCCACCCTCCTCTCTTCTCTTGGGGGCAGCCAATTAATTATGCAGGGATAATGCCCCAAGGTCATCCTGCTAATTGGACTCCATTACCAAGTCATGCAGGTTTTAATTTTCAAAAACCTCCCTTCCCCTGGGCACAACCATTCAATCATACAGGGATGTTCGCACAAGGTCATCTTGCAGCTTTACTATCGCCGCCAGCCAAGCCTTTTCATTTCAATACCAATAACTCGGGTGTTTTTGGAAACCCTTCAGGATGGGGTGGTCCGTGGGCCCCAATGGGATGGGGAAATAACGGAGGTAACGGTCAGCTAGGAATGCTTGGAAACTTACTTACAGCAGGAAAAGGCACCATGAGTGGAATAGGAATGATCAGTAGTCTAATCGGGATGGGGAAGTTCTTCTTTTAGTTAATTAGAACAGGAGAATGTGGCTGTAGCTTTAATCAACCACATTTAAGGACAGTAATCTCCCGCCTAACTTCCTAGCATAGCATTCGCGGAAATTTTAGGTAGATATGTATTGTTACAAGTTACCGTTTTACTTTGAGTGCTCCTTTACTTTCTTATCAAGTGCCTTACTATAAGCATCTTTGTTTTCCTGTGATAACTCATAAATTGCTTTTTTCCAATGCTCTCCGTCTACACCTGATAAAAATTCAGTACCTTTCATTGTAGCTTCTTGAATCTTCTGTTTATCTTCTTTACCAGCATCCTTAATTAACTTCGTTGCTTTTCTTGCCTCTGTTACCCCTTCTTGTATGGATTTGTGAATGTCTTTGTATGTATCAGGTACTTTTATGTGTTCCATATTGTCTAAAATTTTATCTATCTCGTTTGATGTTTTTAAAACAGCTTTTGCTTTTTCTTTGTCCTTTAAGGATTCTCCTAAGTTTAGTAATAGTTCATCCTTCTTAAATTGGAACTCTACCACTTGCTCACATATGTAGTACGGATACTGTTGTTCAGAAATTACTGTTTTCGTTATTGCTTTACTAGTTTGCTCAGTCTTATGAGTAGAATCTTTATCTCCTACCTCGCATCCGACTAACAGCATAAATGGAACTGCTAACGTTACTAGTTTCTTTGCTCTCATTATGTATTCTCCTTGTAGAAATTATTGTAAGTAATTAACATATCAAACTATAACATACATTACATTATGGTTCACTTCCATTACGTTTTAAAATGTAAAATAAGAATACACCCCATAAGCCACAAATAAGATTAATAGAATAGAAATGCCGAGTACCATATATATGATCCATTTTAAATTTGAGTTCATATAATCCTCCCACCTCTAGATAATTCCAGTATATAACAAAAAAGCATTGGATACCCAATGCTTTTTACACTTACGCAAATAAAGAAGTATTCGCATATAAAGCTGGTGAACCACCTGAATGTACGAATAAAATATTGTCTTCCTTATTAAATTTACCTTTTCTAATTAAGTCGATTAATCCCGCTACCGCCTTACCTGTATACACTGGATCAAGTAAAATACCTTCTGTTTTCGCAAGTAACTGAACTGCCTCTACCATTTCCGGCGTTGGTAACGCATAGCCTGGCCCTACATATTCATCAAAGCACGTAACAGCGTCGCGCGGGATAAAGTTTGGAATACCAACGTGTGCTGAAGTTTCATCTACAAGTTTTGCTACTTTCTCTTCTTGCTCAGCTTTTCCTCTACTTACGTTAATCCCGATTACAGGAATATGGCTTTGTGTTCCAGAAAAACCAGTAATTAACCCAGCATGCATACCGCCGCTACCACTTACACAAACAACTGAACTGAAATCAATTCCTTGCTCAAATGATTGCGCCATAATTTCTTGCGCACAAGCAACGTATCCCATAGCGCCCGTAGGGTTTGATCCACCAACTGGAATTACATATGGTGTATTCCCTTTTTCACTTACTTCTTTTGCTACTTTATGCATTTCTTCCATCAGGTCTGCTCCGTTCGGTACAACAATTACATTTTCAGCACCTAATAAGTGATATAAGAAATAGTTTCCGTTAAAGTCTCTCTTCTCTTCTGGCTCAAGCCCTTCCTCTAATACAAGGATACATTTCATTTTTTCTTTTACCGCAGCTGCCAGTGTCAGGCGGCAATGATTTGACTGAATACCACCAGCTGTAATTAACGTATCTGCACCATTTTCCTGTGCATCTGCAACTAAAAATTCTAATTTTCTCGTCTTATTGCCACCAGCTGTTAAACCAAGTAAATCATCTCGTTTAAAATAAATAGTCGGGCCACCAAGTGCTTCAGAAAAGTTGTTTAACTTTTCAATTGGTGTATATGATTCTGTATATTTTTTTCTCGGGAATTTAGCTAAATTCATTGTAACGCTCCTTTTGTACTTCTTTCACAATATATGTAACGTTACTATTATTACACGTAAAAATGGTGAAGTCACCTTTCTCGGTTAAAAATGTATTAAAATTCGGTACATGAAATTTATATCGGCGGTTTTTCAAATATATCAGCGATTCTCAATTTATATCGGCGATTTTCAAAATATATCAGCGATTCTCAATTTATATCGGCGATTTCTCAAATATATCGACTTACCGACAAAAAGTGACAAAATAAAAAGAGCCCACACATTCAAATGCAGACTCCCTCCAATCACTTATTTACCGAAAAACGAAGTAACTGTGTTAATCCCGGCTCTAAATTCATTTCACCTTTATGGCGTACGTATACGACTTTATCTCCATTAAATTTCGGAGGATTTGCTTTACTATACGTATGCCACTCATTCGTTCCTTCTATAGAATACTCCATATATTCAGTTGCACCGACAATTATATTTTCACTATCATCTGCCGTTACATTTGGTGCCATCTGCGCAATTTTTGAATCACTAATTAATAACTTCTTTATATCCTTATCACGTTTGTAATCGTAAGCTGTCACAATTACATCGTTACCATATGCTTTCACTTGTAACCCTTGTTTAAATGAATAGCCATCTGGAGCAGTTTTCTCTCCTCCATTTGGTCCTGCTGACATCCAGCCTGTTTCAATCCCGCCCGTATTTACAACAGTGAAACCTTTTTCATCTCCACCTTTAATTTTCTTTTTACCAGCCCAGTCAGGTAAGTTTAAATCCCAATGCGTATGACTCGTGAAGAAAACAACTTGCGGATAGTCTTTTAATATATCGTACAATTTATCCACGTTTAAATAATCTTGTAAATATGGTGATTGTCTTGATCCAGATACTGTATCAGGTAAAACGTGATGAGAGAAAATAAAGATTGGTTTATTTTTATCTTTTTGACTATACTCTTCTAAATTTTGTTTTAACCAACCTAATTGCTCATCACTCATATATACTTCGTCCCACATTTTTGAATCGTGGTATTTCATATATTTTTCAGTTCCTAAAAATAAAAGTGGATAGCCATCTAATTCTTTTTTATGATATACCTTTTCTTGTCCACTAAATTGTAAGTAGCGACCAAATAGTGTTTCTTCCGTTACACCATTTGGCCATGTACTTTGAGAGAGTTTCCCATCCGCTGTCCATTTACCAGCATAAAACTCATGATTCCCCACAGTAGACCATACATTTTCCGGATGCTTATTTTTATTTAACACACGCTTTACATCATCATATTGTGACTGTTGTCCAGTCGGCGTTATATCCCCATTCATAATAAGCGCTCTAGAAAGTGGCGTTACTTTATTCATATCTTTTAATACGTGATCAAAATCTCCTAAATCACCTTGAATGTCACTAATAACATTAAAAGTTGTAGCTGATTTTCGAACTTGCTCTTTCCCTTCCGCATGTGCTGAAAATGTCGGTAATAATGCCGCCATAACTGCTAACGAAGCAACTGTCTTTTTCATACAAATTCTCCCCCTAATAATAGAATGTACAAACTGACATATTCTGCTTTCTCTTAGGTGCTTGTCCAATTCACATTATAGGGGGAGATTGTAAAGATTAATGGAATAAAAAATTAAGTGTTTTTTAAGAGATTTTGTCTTTTTTCACACTCCACAATTAGCAATTCGCGCCAATATAGCTTTCTAGTCTTTTACATTACATAAATGTAAATGAATATGATGAATCTCTTAGTTTAATATGTTGTCTTTTTAATCTCTGTTATATAACCGCCACAAAATATGCTATCTTTTCAAGTTCTCTTTCTTTAATAAACGTTACTCCTCTTTTAATTAGCCTTAAAATTGTAAAGTGGCTTAATAATATGTTTAATATCAATTGTTTCTTTTGTATTCTCAATAATTTCATCCATTGGCTTATATACCATTGGTGCTTCATCTAAAGTACTTTCTGCAACAGATGTAGTCCAAACCTCTGTCATTGTATTTTGAAAATCCTCTAAGTTAAGTACTTCTTTCGCCTTCTTGCGACTCATAATACGCCCTGCTCCATGAGGGCCAGAAAAGTTCCAATCTGGATTTCCTTTACCAAATGCAATGATTGAACCATCTCTCATATTGATTGGAATGATTACTCGTTCATCTTTCTGAGCTGAAATAGCACCTTTTCTTAGAATCATATTGTCCATATCGATGTAGTTATGGATTGTAGTGAATTGATCTGTTACTTTCCAATCCATTTTAGTGACGATTTCATCAATCATTGCTTTACGATTTAACTCCGCATATTTTTGTGCAATTTTCATATCATTCATGTAATCTTTAAATCCTTGTCCTTCTAAATAAGCTAATTCTTTACGAATCACCGGTTTCTTAATTTCACGTAAAGCTTCATGTATTTCTTGTTGTCTGCCTTCTTTCGTTAAACGCTCAATCATTTCTTCTTTAATAGATTTAACGTTTATAAGTTGCTCGTAAGCAAAGTTTTGATAGTACTCTGCTACTTGTTTCCCTAAATTACGCGAACCACTATGAATAACAATGTATACATTTCCTTCATCATCCTCATTCAGTTCGACAAAATGATTGCCCCCGCCAAGTGTACCAATACTTTTTTGAGCACGTTGCAATGTAAACGGGGCTCTTACACTATTAAAATCAATCATTTTTGAAAATCTATGTTCCTTATCTCGAATACGAAAACCACTTGGGACAAATTTACGTATCGTTTCGTCTAAGTAATCGAAGTTGATTTCCTCTTTTTTCTTATTAATTATAACAACCTCCATGCCACAACCAATATCGTACTTACCTCCCAGTTTCCTGAAAGTGTGGACTATACCTTCTCTACAGTCATCGAGATATGCAGTCTCTACTGTAGGCTCACCGTATTAATTATTCCTCTTCAACTCAAAATGGATGAAGAATAATTCTGTACCTTAGTCTGCTAACATGGTACAAGTCTCTGAACCATTCGATTATGTCACCATAACCACTGGCTGCTGATTGCCCTCGCCTTTTATCGTTAGGGTTCCCAGTCAATTGAGTGAGTAGTTTAAAGTCTGAGCCGATTAGTTAACCCCGACTAAATTAGGAACAATCTTATCTTGAATTGTCATTGTTGTCCCAATCGTGCAACCTGCACCCGCATGTGTATCTGGCATAATACGAATCTTGCTATCCTTTACGAATTCTTGGTTACAAAGATCAATAATTTGACCTGCTGCCGTTTCTTCTACATTCGTAGTATATACTTTTGCTTCATTGTATTTTCCTCGTAATTTCAACATCTTCTATTTCCCCTTCCCTTTAGTTTCTACAAAACATTAATTTATACATATTTATAATTATATTTTCCACCACTACAGCTCATTTCCTTTTTATAAAAAAAGACACAGAGATTCCTCCCCATGCCTACTAATTTCCTACCTTTTCACCGCATGCACATAATGCACTGTCTCAAAAGCTTTCAAATAATCGTTTCGTCCTTCAAAATATAATTTATTTATGTCTTCTGGCGATAAATGTTCATAAATGAGTAAGCCCGCCTTCTCTAACAGTGCTTCCATTTCGGCATAAGAAAAACATGATTTCATCGGTTCTCCGCCTACCGCAGCCATTTTTACCATATTTTCAACTCGATTGGACAGTCCCTTTTCCGTAAACAAGTTTTCATCGGGATAATCGAAAACGATAGAACTTCCTGCCGGAACCACCTCAAATAAACATTCTATTAAACTAGAAAGTTCCTCTTTCGTTAAATAGTACGTTACACCTAATAGACTAAAGAACGTCTTTTTATTTTCAAATCCTTCATTCCGTAACTGCTCATAGAAAAATCCTTTCGTGAAATCCATCGAAACAAAATGAAGGTTATTTGGAACTTCAAGTTCTACTTCTTTTATTCTTTCCTTCTTAAACGCCTGCGTAGAAGGATGATCCACTTCAAATATTTCTATTTTATTCTCTAACTCTCGGTTTCTAAAACTGAACGTATCTAAGCCTGCACCGAGTATGACGTATTGTTTCGCTCCTAATGTAATTTCATGTAGTAATACTCTTTCACAATATGCGGCACGTGCTAAAGGTGTTGGTGATAACTGAACTTGTGTAATCCATTTTAATATTTCTTTTGGATTGTCTTGAAACTGCTCTGCAATGTCTGTATTGAAAAAGTGAATCCCTTGAACCATGTTCGTTTCAATATTGTTACGTTCTTTTTGTGAAATGAAATCTTTAGCTACATAATCATTAAAGATTTTAGGACTATCAAATTCACTATGATACGCCCTTCCGAATGCTGATACTAACGACGTTACACTTGCTTCACCTTGTTTCACGCACATACACTCTCCTTCATTTTCACAACAAAAATAGGGTTCCCCTGGCCAGGAGAACCCTATTATACACCTTATTTTTATATCGGTAAATTATAGCATAAATAAGTTTTTTTGTCAAGTTTTCAGCCTACTAACGCTCCAATAATTTGTGTAATCTCTAGCAGGAAGATTTCGATCTACACCGAACATTCCAGTTCATAACAATACAAATGGAGGGCGTCATGAAAAGATTAGTCATCATTACAGTTGGAAAAACACACAGTGGAAAAACTACATTTGCAAGAGCATTAGAAAAAGAGTTACCCCACTCTTTCGTTATGGATCAAGATAATCAAGCTGAATTTATTAACACGCATTACGAAAAATTACAGCCGGCTAAAGGCCCTAATACATTTAAGCACGGTCTTTCAAAATTCATTGTTGATTATGCGAAAGAACATTCAAATTTACACCTTATCATTAGTAACTCCAATCGCAGTAAAAATGGAAGGTTATATTTACTAAACGAATTATTTCCACAGAATGAATATGTACGCATACTCGTTCATTTTGACATTCCAGATGATGTACTTTACGAAAGAGTGGCTCGAAGCACGCGAAGTACCAATATTTTTAGAGGTGGATATTCTAGTTTCAAAGAAGTATTTGATCGACAACAAACTGAATCACTTCACGATGATGTGGTAGATCCTATAGAAAATGAGGCTGATTATTTGTTTGTTATTCGCAATAATAAAGATGTAAGCTTTACTATTGAAGAAATTGTTCATCTAGCTAAAGATTTATCCCCTACTCCAAAATAAGAGATTATAAAAATTACATAATCATAGATTATTATGCAAATACTTCCTCTAGACGGCGCAGATGGTATATAATGATGGAAGAATCTACTTCTATATGCTCATTTTTACACAAAACAGTTCATGCATATGAAAGAAAAGAGGTACAAAAATATGAAAACAAAACAAACAATTGCTGCGTCTACACTAGCTTTAGCAATGATTGCTAGCGCGAACTCTGCTCATGCTGAAGTAAATGATGCTACTCCTCAGCAAAGTACGGGAGATCGATTAGCTGAAATTAAGCAACATAAACAAGAGTTAGATGCAAAATTGCAGCAACACAAAGAAAACGTGGATCAAACATTAAATGAACTTAACAAGGTTAAGGAAAATGTTGATACGAAGGTGAATGAACTACATGAACGTAAACAAGTTGCTGATGAAAAAATTAACGAAGTTAAACAGCATAAACAAGAACTAGATGCAAAACTGCAGCAAGACAAACAAATCGCCGAAGATAAAATCGCTGAAATTAAAGAGCATAAAAAACAAGTAGAAGATAAAGTTGCTGAAGTAAAAGAACATAAGCAAAATATCGATAACAAAGTGAATGAGATTAAAGAACATAAACAAACTGTCGATGAAAAAGTGAATGAAATGAAGCAACATAAAGAGAACATTGATCAAAAGGTTAATGAACTTAAGGAAGTTAAAAAACAAGTAGATGAAAAATTAGCTGAGTTAAAGAAAGCGAAACAAACTGCTGAGGACAAACTCGCTGAACTAAAAGAAAACAAGCCGAATACCGGTAACACGTTAGAGGAACTTAAGAAAATTAAAGGCAATTTAGACAGTCTTTCCGCTAACTTAGAATTAGCTAAACAAGATGTAAAAAACAAACTAGCTGTTTTACAAGAAGCTAGACAAGATTTAATTAATAAAATTAACGAAATTAAACAATCGAAACAAACTGTTTCAGATGATTTATCAAAGAAAAAACAAGACTTAGATATTAAAATCAACGACTTTAAGCATACTGAGAAAAAAATTGACGACAAATTAGCTGAGTTACATACAACGAAGCAAAATGTTGATAACAAGATTAATGAAGTATCACAGTCTAAACAAACGCAAGCAGATAATGGTACTAAAAACAATAACGCTAAAGAACTTCCTAACGCTGGTAGCGAGCAATCAAACAATATGGCTCTAGGAATGCTATCTGTATTAGGCGGTGTTTTATTACTTACTCGTAATAAAATTAAAACGTTATTCTCTAAATAAGTCCATAAAAAAAGGAAAACCGCACATACATGTACGGTTTTCCTTTTTTTATATTAACTGTCCATCTCGAAGCGTCAATATACGATCACATACATCAAGCATTCTTTCATCATGTGTAATCATAATTGCTGCTTTTTGGCTCTCTTTCACTTCGCGTTTCATCATTTCAACAACTTCACGTGCGCGTTTTGAGTCTAAGCTTGCCGTTGGCTCATCCGCTAATATTAAATCTGGGTTGTTCATGAACGCACGAGCGATTGCTACCCTTTGTTTTTCCCCGCCAGATAGTTGATTTGGATAATGATTCTTTCTTTCTCCTAATCCAAATGCCGCTAATAAATGATCTGCACGCTTTTCGGATTCTTGTTTACTTTCTTTTTTTAGCTTTGCAATGTAAAGTAACTGTTCTTTCACATTTAAATATGGAACAAGGTTTGCAAACTGGAAAATGAAGCCGATTTTTTTCAAACGAATGTCTGTCATTTCCTTTTCTGATAACTGTGTAATATTTTGCTCACGAATGTAAATATCCCCTTTTGATGGTGATAATAATGCACCCGCGATTGATAATAACGTACTTTTCCCTGATCCAGAAGGACCGACGATTCCGATAAATTCTCCGGCTTTCACATCAAGCGATATCGGATGAAGGGCTGTTACTTCCGTATTCCCTTCTCCGTACACTTTACTTACTTTGTCTAATTTTAATAATGAAGTCATTACATCCCGCCTCCAATTGCTTCTAATGCATCAACTTTTAATACTTGGTATAACGAAATAAGTGTTCCTAAAATACTAATTACGATAAAGATTGCTGCATATTGCGCAATCATCGGTGTTGTTAATAAGAACGGCATACCTGCTGGTAAAATTTGTTCTAACCCTTGTACAAGAACGATACTGATTACCATCGCAACGACTGATAAGAATAACGCCTGCACGACTAAGCTATTTGCTAAATACGAGTTCTTTGTACCGATTGCTTTTAATACACCTAATTGCTGTGTTTTTTGCAGTGTAATAACGTAGAAGAATACACCGATTAATAACGCAGCGATAACAAGTAAGAACGCAATAATCATCGTTAATGTTCCTTGCTCTTCTTTAAATCCTGGAATACTTTGCAGTACTTCTTTTTTATCGATAACATGAGCATTTTTAATCTCTTTATCTGCGTTAAGTGCAATTGCACTATAATCTTTTTGGTTTGGTTGTGAAATGGATCCCCATACGTCTTCATTTACATAAACGACTGGTGTATGGCTAAACATTTGATCTTTCGTAAATCCGACGATTTTAAATTCTTTCTTTGAAACAGGATCGATAATTGTATCTCCAAGATCGATTCCCTTCTCTTTAATCGATTCGTCAGCAACCATCTCGTTGTTTGCTGTACCTAATTTCTCCCCTTTTACAATTTTCGGTTCTAAAAATGAATCCCGTTCACTTGAGAAAATAGCGATATCAACCTTTTTCGAACTATCTTTCTTTTCATATGTTGAAACTTTCACACGAAACGGAACGGCTTCTTTCTCGCCTACTTGATTTACTACGTTATCTACATCGTCTTTCTTAATTTGTGAACGAAGTAATTTATTTTCCGCATCATCTGCTAAAACGAACTTATTCGCCTCCATATTTTGAATCGATGAAGCATTATCATATGATAGTCCATTTGCTAATCCTGAAATAACAAGAACTAAAAATGATAATAACACCATAATCAGTCCGATTAATCCGTATCTTAATTTTGATTGTTTCAATTCACGCAGAGCTAAAAACATTTCGCTCGCTCCTTCCTCTTTCTTTCTATGCACTAATCATAAAAAAGAAATATGAACGGAATATGAACAGAAGATTACAGAGAGTAAGATTTAATTTTCAGAAAGTATTAAAAAAAATTAAAATCCTTGATACAATTCAGTCAAATAATATTGACCGAGTAATTTAATTCAAGGAGTTGATCATGTTGAAGCCCGTATTAACACTAACTACTTATAGTCAACTAAAAGCATTAAGCGATCCACTACGTGCCGAAATGATGATGCGTCTATGCGAACGTCCTTATACAGGACAATTACTATCTGAGAAATTCGGCATTTCAAGGGCGAAAATTCATTATCATTTAAAAGAATTAGAAAAGAATAGTCTTATAGAAATTGTTTATACAGAAGAAAAGAATGGAATCATTCAAAAGTTTTATCAATCTGTCGCTAGAGGCTTTACCCCTGCCGCAGACCTATTACCTCATTTAGAAATATTAAGCAAATCAGGTCGCCAAATCTTTTTAAAAATGATAGAAAGAACAAAAAACCAAATCTTCGCTGCGCCAGAAGAAGCTTTTACATTACGAAATGCAAGTGAAGATCCAGCTGAGTGGAATTACGTTTCATCCTGCTGGGAGTTTGATGCTACGCCAGAACAATTTCAAGTTTGGGTGAAAAAGTTTCATGAATTGATGGCTGAATTAAACGAAATTACAAAAGGTGCAGATAAAGATCCGAATAGTAAACCTTATTATATTTCTACTACTGCACTTCAAATCGCTGAGAGAACAATGCAGCAATTTGTTAAAGAAGAAGAAAAATCGTAATACGATTTTTTTTACCAAGACGGTCAATTTTATTTTACCGAATAAAATTATTATAAAGGAGTAGATAAAGTGGACATATTAAAAAACCGAAATTTCGTCTTATTATTTTTAGGGAGAATTTTTACAAACATAGGAGATAGCTTGTATTATGTAGCAGCGATGTGGCTCGTATATAAGCTAAGTGACAATCCCTTTTATTCTGGATTAGCTGGTTTCCTTACGTTATTACCTTCTGCACTTCAATTTCTTACTGGTCCATTCGTTGATAGATGGTCAATTAAAAACACCCTCGTCATCACACAAGTTTTGCAATGCATTCTTATTTTAATCATTCCTATTACACACTACTTCGACCTATTAACAGTCCAACTACTACTCATCATCATGCCAATCGTAGCCTTTATCGAACAATTCGCCTATCCCGCACAATCGAAAGCTTTACCACTTCTACTGCATAAAACACAATTATTAAAAGGAAATTCACTCTTTTCATTTGCATATCAAGGCATTGATTTAATTTGTACGACGCTTTCTGGAATATTAGTAGCACTACTTGGCGCAATCACTTTATATGTAATCGACTCTTTTACATTCGCGATTACTGCCCTTTTGTTCGTTTCATTGAAAATGCCACAGCAAACGGAATCAGACACAACACTTTCAACTAAACAATATTTCTCTGATTTAAAAGAAGGTTTTTCAATCGTATTTCGTTCATTAATGGGCGTCTTCTTAATCGGTTCCGTTGTCGCTAATTTTTCAATCGGTATGATGATGGCAATACTCCCTTCTTTCACTGATTCCTTAGGCGGGGTGAAATTATACGGTTTCTTTTTAGCCGCTATATCCGCCGGTAGTTTAATTGGAGCACTATTCAGTTCATGGGTTGGTAAACATAGTGTTGGCCGTGTCTCCATTATTAGCTTTGCGACTAGCGCTTTCTTTTGGTTTCTCTCTACGATTGTACCGTTTCAATGGTTATCTATTCTCTTATTTGGCTTAGCTTGGATACCAATTGGGGCGACCAACATATTATTTGCGACAATTGGTCAAATTGTAATTCCAAACCAGTATCTTGGGCGCATCAATTCAGTTACACGAAGTATGGGCACAATTGCTATGCCGTTCGGTTCTTTAATTGGCGGATACACTGCTAATGTATATAGTAGCCAACTTATTTTCGCGCTCGCTAGCATTGGAATTTTATTCATTTCTCTCGTATGGCTGCTTCATCCGAAATTACGGGCTTTGCCGAAAGCAGATGAAATTACGGCGGATACTTTTGAGCTTCAGTTTAAGGAAGAACGGGTAAAAGGTACTGCTTTGTAACAGGAATACAGTACGTGAAATTTATATCAGCGATTTTTCAAATATATCAGCGCAAATAGAATTATATCGGCGATTTTCAAAATATATCGGCGCAACTCAAATTATATCAGCGATTTTCCGATTATATCGACTTACCGACATAAAACGACAAAAAAAGAGGCCGTTCCGAAACAGCCTCTTTCTTTCCATCTATTTCGGAAGCTCCACCCGAACGGTCGTTCCTTCCCCCTTCGTACTATACACCGAAACGTTTCCATGATGCAGTTCAACAATCTTCTGCACAATCGACAACCCTAAACCGCTACCTTCTACGTTTCTCGTCCTTGCTGTATCTACTTTGTAAAAACGGTCAAAAATACGATCCATTTCTTCTTTTTCCATACCGATTCCGTTGTCTGATATAGAAATAATGACACTAGACTCTAACTCTTCGACGAAAAACTCAATCGTTCCACCATCGTTTGAAAACTTAATGCTATTCGTGAAAATGTTACTCCATACTTGGTGAAGTAAGTTTTCATCACCTTTTATAGTGATATCTGGCACATTAAATTCAACGGCGATATCTTTTTCCCGCCATTTCCACTCAAGCATAAAAATGACGTCTTTAATTTGCTTCTGCAGATTGAATTCTCTTATTTGTAGAACCTTTTCCTCTTTATCTAATGAAGCGAGCGTAAGTAACTGTTTACATAAACTAGACATTCGCTTACTTTCACCCTCAATAATTTGTAAGTAATGATTTCTTTCTTCCTCACTCATCTTTTCTGTTTGCAACGTCTTTGAAAAACCTTGTATGGAAGAAAGCGGCGACTGAAATTCATGTGAAACGTTCGAAACGAATTCTTGTCTCATTTCATCTAGTTCTTTTATATTTTTCGTCATCTTTTGGAAGCTTGTAGATAACGTTCCTATTTCATCTTTTCGTTTTACATCTAATTCAATTTCATATTCCCCACTCGCAATTTTTTGCGTAGCCTTCGTAAATTTACGGATTGGGCGAACGATATAACCTGCTGCAATCGCTATAAAAATAATACTTAATAGTACGATAAACCCTAGTAATACCGCTAGAAAAATTCTCATCTCGCCGAATTGTTGTTGAACGTCAGGGCGAATGAATAAAGCGTACTGTTTATCACCGTGTTGTACTGGGACACCGACGCTATTAATTAATTCATTATCGAAAAACCCTGTAATAAAGAGACGCGTTGGATATGTAGAAACACCATTAAACGTTTCTCCTTGCAATACTTTATGAACAGTAGCATCGCTAATAGACGTCTTACGAAACGCATTACCGATACGCTTTCCATTCTTTTGATCATCGACAATATAAATTTCATACCCTAACTTTGCGATAGAATGTAAGTACGCCTCTTGATTTTCTTCACTTTGCTTTTCATATAACGATTTAACTTCTTCAGCATACTTTAAAATCTTTTCACTGTTATACGGTTTTAACTTCACTTGATAATATACGTTCGTTAATAAAAAGCCGATAATACTACTAAGTAGCATAATGCCGACCGTCATAAATACAAATCTAGAATATAGTGATTTCATCTTAGTTCAACTCCAACTTATACCCGAGGCCGCGCACTGTCGTAATTTGAAAATCATCCGTTCGTTTTGAGAAACGATCTCGCAGCCTTTTCACATGAACATCAACTGTTCGTTCATCTCCTTCAAAATCCATTCCCCATACTAATTCAATTAGCTCTTCTCTTGAAAATGTTCTTCCAGGATAACTAGCAAGTTGTGATAATAACTCAAATTCCTTTAAAGGAAGCAAAATTGTTTGACCGTTACACTTTACTTCTACACCTTTTCGATCAATTGTCGTTCCGTGCAACGTAATAATATCTGCACTCAGCATTTGATAACGTCGTAATAAAGCTTTCATACGGAAAATCACTTCAGCTGGTTCAAATGGTTTTACGATATAATCGTCCGTACCAGAAATGAATCCTTTTTCTTTATCAACTAACTGATCTTTCGCCGTTAATAAAATAACCGGTATATCATGATACTTCCGGATTTCTTCACATAACGTATAGCCATCAACGAACGGCATCATAATGTCTACGATCGCAAGATGAATATTTTCCTTCTCTAAAACATCTTGCGCTACCTTTCCATCTTCTGCTTCAAAAACTTTAAACCCCTCTTTTTGTAAATGGTAATGCAACAACTCTCTAATATGCTTATCATCATCAGCTAATAAAATATGTATCATCTTCATTAAACCCTCTCTTGTTCATCCTTCTACATCCTTACCTTAAGAAACAATTGAATTTTTTGCAAGAAAAAGAATCTATTTTGAAAAAAGACTATTCAAAATAGATTCTCACGTTTTAGTATTAAAATTATTTTAATCAAAAACAATTTCTAAGCCTTCGAAATATCAACAAATCCTTCTCCGAACACATCACGAACATCGTGTATAGCGATGAACGCCGCCGGATCCGTAGTTTGAACAATCCGTTTTAGCTTCACTACTTCTTGCTTATTAATAACAACATAAAGAATATCCTTCGGCGTTTTCGTGTAATAGCCATGACCTGAATACACGGTAACCCCTCTCCCCATTAAGGTTGTCACCTTCCCGGCAATTTCATCTGGATTATCAGAAATAATCGTAATAGCCTTCTTCGGATTTAACCCTTCAATTACAAATTCCATCACTTTCGTTGCTACATATAGCATAATAATTGTTATCATCAGTTTTTCTGCACCAATGATGAAATAAGATGAAAACGCAACGATTAAATCGAAGAACAGTAGACCGTAGCTAATACTCCAGCCTAAATACTTATGCGTCATTCTTGCTAAGATCGTAGTACCTGCTGTCGTTCCACCAACGCGAATGATAAGACCAATACCACACCCGATAAATATTCCTCCGAAAATGGCATTTACAAGCATTTCATCCGAAGCAATTGTCCAGCCTTCTGTTAAATGAAGAAATAGCGAGTTAGTCACTACAGCGATAATCGTATAAATTGTTGTAATCTTATTTAAAAATTTATAACCAGCTATTAACAAAATCGCATTTAAAATTAAGTTAACTAAGCCTGGTGACCATTCAAATAAATAGTACGTAATAATCGTGATACCTGTTACCCCACCCTCACCAAACTCGTTCGGGATAACAAACAAATTGACACCTAATGCAAAAAGAAATGCACCAATAATAATAAAAATAATGTCTGTCGTTCTTTTTTTCATACAGTACCTCACTTCTTATGTAAATATTTATTCTGTCATAAACTCTCACCATTATATCGTGGAATATTCAAATCGAACAGTGGTTTGTTTTTATTTTAATATAAGATAAAAAATCAACATTATTTATTATGTACTGCAAATAAAGTTTTGATTTCAACCGTAATTTACTCTTAAAAAGAAATGCTGAACATTGACTTGCGCAAATTTCAAATAAAAAAGTACCCATCTAATTGTCATACGCAATGAGATGGGTACTGCATGATACATTTAGTTTTTACATGTATTGTTTGGAGAAAATTGCAAATAACGACCTATACTCGCCTTATTAAGACCAAATCCATACATCATCATTATTTTCAGCGTTCGTCTTTGCTTCATGAACTTTTTCAATATGATCAACTGTGTTCCAGTTAATAGAAATACCACCCCAGCCTACATACTTCATATCAATTTTCACTTTCTCACCCGCATTAAATACTTGTCCCTTTGTTAAGAAAACATCAATAATAGCTTTCTTTCCATTTAGCGATGGATACTCAACTACAACATATTTAGTAGCACCGTCTCCCTCATCTTCCATCGTTCCTACTTTTGATACTTCTCCAATTACATAATTAGGTGAGCCATCTTCTTTCATGTGCATACCTAACTTGTTTGTTGTATTTTCAACTGCAGTTGCAACCATATATTCTGTAAAATTACGCATCATAGATCCAGTAGCTTTTACTTCATCTCCTACTTTCACATTTGAAAGTGAATCAATATACACACTAACCGGTTCCTCATATTGCTTAGATTTTACAACAATTACACCGTTATCTACTTCTACTACTCGTCCTTCTAACGTCGAGAAATTCGATTCAATAGAAGCTGCACTCGCTTTTGTTACTTCTAGTCCTGGTAAATTTGTTCCTGATAATGCTGCGATCCCTAAAGCACCTGCTAAAATTAATTTTTTCATACCCATTATGAAACATCTCCATTCATGATGATTTTATTTTTTTGATTGGTATCGACCAACCTGTAATCATTATAGTTACAGGTAGTGAAAATAACAACCGTTTTCCTCATGCAATGTTGCATACTGTAATTTTCAAATATAAATCGGTTATTCCTATATTCAACACTAAGACTGAATTCTTGAATCCCAGCAGGTAAACGGATTGATGATGAAGAAACTAATGTCATACATCATGTTTTTCAATGATACAGTTTGTATAATCGTAGTCCATTACATTATGTAGGAGCGGAGTTAGCATGTTAAAAAAACCAAAGAGATTACAGCCAGGAGATACCGTGGCAACAGTAAGTCCTTCGTGGGGAGGAGCAGATAACGATATGACAGGACTCAAATAAATAAAAAACACTCCTATAAGATATGACTGTGAATTGGTACTTTTCAAATGATATGAAGATTACTTATCTAATGATAAAGGGGGATTTACGTGTATGGAAGTAACATTTACAGTAAGTAAATGGGATGAAAAACTAATTGATGATACTAGAAAAGATTTCCCTATTAATATTGCCCATGTTGAATATGATATTGATGGAGAATTAAAAGGAAAAGCTTTTGTTGAATACTTATTATATTATGTAGACTCAAATATAAATGATGGTCACTTGGCTACGGCTAAAATTTCTGGATTTTTACACTTTGAAGGAATTTATAAGGGGCAACAAGGGACATTCACAGCTATAGAGCAAGGAATATTTGATAAAGGAAATTTAGATTCCCCAGGAACAATTATTAAAGCTACCGGTAACTTAGAAAATCTGAGAGGGTCCTATAATTATCAGTTTACAGGTCAAACTAGTAAACTGATTTTAGAGTTTGAATTTTAGCAAAATACCTTACATTTTAGCAGAAAGGACATTTCTTGTAATACTCGGAATGTCCTTTTTGTTGACGAGCTTATTCAACTATTTTCTAATAGTTAAGAAAAGAACAGAATATACGTTATGGGGGAATTAAAACGCTAAGCCTGAGAGGCATGGAGAACCCACTTATTCATTACTTCTCCTATTAAAGAATAATCCCCGAAAAACTTCCCTTCATAACTTCTTTTCCAACTTGATTCACACATGTAAACATCGCAATTATCTTTGTACGTTTTTTTCATCAGGTTCTAATTGTTCAATTGTTACGTCACAACGAATCGTTACTATTAATTGGTGACTTTCGATCAAATGAAAATCGCCTCTTATAGAGAGCAGTTTTACTTATATTTATTCTTATGCAAATTCTGAAGCATATTCTTCGTATGTCTTTAATGTATTAAGCAATCGAGCTGATTCAATCATGATTTCGTTCGAAGAATCAGTTACACAAATGACAATAAATCGATTATCATCTCTATCTCCAAACAATCCTTCTGATTCAAGTTCCATTAACACATTTAACGTTTCTTTCAACAGTGTATTTACTCGTATATTAAAGTCATCTTCGACAATATTATGATATTTCTTAATAATTTTTTTCACTTCATCAAACATTCCAAAATCGTCCCATTCGCTCCACTCAACAGCTCCGTATCTATAATAATTGTATAAAGGGTCCGATTTATTAACTTTGATTAGTCTTTCTTCATTAGCCACTGGTCCAATGCTATTGACACAATCGTCTGTTAATATGGAGTACCCATATATTGTGTCAACACCGCACCTAGTTAAAAGTTCGTTATAATGACAACGAATTGCATTTTTCAATTCAACATAAAAACTTTTTTGAAGATGCATTTTCATCGTATTTCCTCCATTTTTTTGTAGCGACCTGCTGTTACATATTTCAATCTTAACATGAAAATCAACATTAAACGTTAACTGAGCCAAAATAAGAAAAACCGAAACTCAAATCATTTCGGTTTTTCAAAACTATAGAAGTCAATATTTACTTTAAAGAATGAACAAACAACCCACTACGCAGTTTCGGTTCAAACCACGTTGATTTCGGCGGCATGACTTCTCCGGCATCTGCGATTGCTAATAAATCTTCCATAGATGTCGGATATAATGCGAATGCTGCTTTGTATTCGCCGCTGTTCACAAGGCGTTCTAGTTCTTCTAGCCCCCGTATTCCGCCAACAAAATCAATGCGTGAATCAGAACGCGGATCATGTATTTCAAGTACTTGGCTTAATAAATGATCTTGCAGGATAGATACATCTAAACCTCTAACAAGATCATTCGCATCAAATGTTTCTTCTTTCACAGTAAGCTTATACCACTTCTCATTTACATACATTCCAAATGTTTTTGGTTCATTTGGTTTATACGGAGAAACAGGTGCCTCTTCTACATAGAAGTATTGCTTGATTTGTTTTAAAAACTGTTCTTCTGATAAACCGTTTAAATCTTTCACAACTCGGTTATAGTCCCAAATCGATAATTCATCATGAGGGAATAGAACGGATAAGAAGAAGTTAAATTCCTCTTCTCCTGTGTAATTTGGATATTGTTCTCTTCGCATAAGTCCTACTTTTGCAGCTGATGCAGAACGGTGATGCCCATCTGCAATATAAAGATTAGGAATATCTTCAAATGCGTTTACTAAAGTCGTAATTACATCTTCATCTGCAATCTTCCACGCAACATGCTTAACACCGTCTTCTGCTGTAAATGTATAAATTGGCGCATGCTCTTCTTTCCAGCTTCTAATTAAATGCTTTACTTCATCTTTTGTACGGTACGTTAAAAAGATCGGACCTGTATTTGCGTCACACACATCTACGTGGCGAATACGATCTAACTCTTTTTCATGACGTGTTCTTTCATGTTTTTTAATTGTATCATCTTCATACTCATCAATAGATGTACAAACGACAAGGCCTGACTGCGTTCTTCCTTGCATCGTCAGTTCATAAATATATAGCGCTGGCTCTTCATCTTGTATGAACACTTCTTCTCGTATAAATTGCTTTAAATTGTCGCCCGCTTTTTCATACACGCGATCATCATACGGTGACAGTGCAGGGTCTAAATCAATTTCTGCTTTATCAACATGCAAGAAAGAATATGGATTCCCTTTTACAACTTCCCTTGCCTCTTCACTATTTAATACGTCATACGGTAAAGCTGCAACTTGTGCTGCTTTTTCCTCTACTGGACGAATGGCCCGAAACGGTCGGATTTTTGCCACATTCCTCTCTCCTTTACACAATCATTCGAACGGCTACAACACCTGTAATTTTGCTTATATTTTCCACAATATTCTCTTTTATTATATCATCAATTCCGTTATCGATATCAATCATTGTGTATGCCCAAGAATGTTTACTACGATTAATCATATCGGCAATATTAATATGATGTTCCGCTAAGCATCCTGTAATTTGCCCTACCATATTCGGGACGTTTTGATGCATAATTGTAATTCGTTTCTTTCCGATATACGGCAATTCTACGTTTGGATAGTTTACTGAATTACGAATATTTCCTGTCTCTAAATATTCACGTAATTGACGCGCCGCCATTACTGCACAATTTTCTTCCGATTCAGACGTTGATGCGCCAAGGTGAGGCGTCGCTGTTACATTTTTCATCTTTATTACATTTTCATTCGGGAAATCCGTTACGTAATGTGTAATAATATCTTCTTCTAATGCTGTTTGAAGAACCTTTTCATCTACAAGTTCTCCTCTAGAGAAATTAAATAGACGCATCCCTCTTTTCATCTTCTCTACAGCGTGTTCCCCAATGATCCCCTTCGTTTGATTCGTAAGAGGAATATGCAGTGTAATATAATCACACGTTGCAAAAATTTCATCAAGGCTAAATGCTCTTTGCACATGTGTAGAAAGACGCCAAGCTGTTTCAACTGAAATATAAGGATCATATCCGATAACATCCATGCCTAACGCTAACGCATCGTTCGCAACTAAAGCACCGATTGCGCCAAGTCCGATAACACCTAGACGTTTCCCTGCAATTTCTGATCCAACAAATTGTTTTTTTCCTGATTCAACAAGCTGTGGTACTTCTTCACCCTCTAAGTTTTTCGTCCAACTTACACCATTAATAATGTTGCGTGAAGACATAATAAGACTGGCAATAATGAGTTCCTTTACAGCGTTTGCATTTGCCCCCGGCGTGTTAAATACTACAATTCCTTTTTCTGTACATCTCTCGACAGGAATATTATTTACACCAGCGCCAGCTCTTGCAATCGCCTTTAAGTCTTTTGAAAACTCTTCTTGATGTAAAGAGTAGCTACGAAGCAAAATTCCATCTGGATGATTGATTCTATCTCCTACTTCATAACGTTCTTCAGTAAAAACTTGCAAGCCTTTTTCTGCAATTTGATTTAACGTTTGAACACGAAACATATCCCCATCTCCCTATCTATTCTCAAGCTCAAATTCCTTCATATAATCTACTAATCGTTTTACGCCGTGTGCTGGCATCGCATTGTAAATACTGGCACGCATACCGCCAACTGAGCGATGTCCTTTTAACGTAACAAGGCCGCGTTCCTTCGCTTTTTGTAAAAACTCATTGTTAAGTTCTTCTGACGGTGTTGTAAATGGAATGTTCATAAGTGATCGATACGCAGGATCAACTGGTGAAGTAAACAATTTAGATTCATCTAAAAAATGATAAATAAGTGAAGATTTCATTCTATTTTGTTCTTCAATCGCAGATACTCCGCCTTGCTCTTTCAACCACTCTAGTACAAGTTTTGTTACGTAAATACTAAAGGATGGCGGTGTATTATATAAGGAGTTATTTTTACTGTAAGTTTCATAATTTAACATTGTCGGACAAGAGCGATCTGCTCCCCCAATTAAATCTCTTTTTATAATAGCAATCGTTAAGCCCGCTGGTCCTAAATTTTTTTGTGCTCCCGCGTATATAAGACCAAACTTCGAAACATCATATTGTTCTGACAAAATATTTGAAGATATATCCGCAACGAGCGGCACTCTTTCTATATGTGGAATATCCACATATTTTGTCCCCTCAATTGTATTATTCGTTGTAATATGTACATAATCTAGTTTTTCATCGCTTAGTAAACCGTCCAGTTTAGGAATCGTAGTAAACTTCTCTTGCTCGGAAGAAGCAATCACTTGTACTTCCCCAACTTTTTCGGCTTCTTGCAGTGCCTTTTTAGACCATGAGCCAGTTAGTACGTATCCAGCTTTTTTATACGTATTCATTAAGTTCAGTGGTATCATAGAAAATTGTAATGACGCACCGCCTTGTAAAAATAAAACATCATACTCATCAGGGATGCTCATTAATTCACGAAGTAAGTTACTCGCTTCCTCTATAATACTTTGAAAATAAGAAGATCGATGACTCATTTCCATAATAGACATGCCTGTCCCGTTATAATTTACAAGCTCCTTTTGCACTTTCTCTAAAACTGGCAAAGGGAGTATTGATGGTCCTGCTGAAAAATTATAGACTCTCTCCATTACCCTCATAACCTCCCTATTTCTTATTTTTATTAATTTTTAAACTTTCTGAATTATAACCCAAAATATAATACGTGGTCAATTTGTTTTCTATTATTACGGCGCAAGACGCAATGGAATCGCTTGCATGTGCAAACTATTTTTATAAACATACAAAAAAGTGTTAAGTACATAATCGTACTTAACACTCTAGTAATAAAGTATAATTGCTAATTGTCCGTGAAGAACCGATCAAAAATTTGATAAATAGCAGAAAGACCAATGAGCCAATAAATAGTGTCCACAAGCGCCGGCATAGAACCAAACCATTTCTCAACTACATTGTAATCTAACGCTACAAACAACCAATTCAAACCGCCGAGAATCACCAAAATTACTGTAAGGTAAGACAAAAATTTCATTATGATTGCCCCCTAGGTGATAAGATGGTGAAAGGCCTTTCACTAGAAATATATGTAGTAAACTTCAAAACTTACCTATTTTATAAAAATTATTTTCGGTACCAGCCGTTAATAACTGCCTCTGCTTCTTTACTATGTATTTGATACGGATGTGTACTATCATTAGAGCCAATAAACCAAATTGAAAAACCTTTAAAATATGGTTTCGGTTCTAATACATCGCGGTAAGCACGCCATCCATTTAATTGTACATCTTTCGAAAACACATTTGAAACATCTGGATTCCATGGATTTTGTAATCCAAGTTCACGTGCTGGAACGTTAAATCCACCGAAGTAAACTGGCTTTCCTGTTGCATTATGTAATTGTTCCAATTGCTGAACAACATTTTGCCCACGATTATATACTGTCGTCGCAAATAAACTTTGCTTCACTTCTTCATATGACGGATTTCTTTTTCCAGAAACTTCAAACCAACTGTCTATGCTAACAATATCTACCTTCTTTAAATACGGACGGTTTATTTTCTCTATAAACTTCTCTTCATAAGAAGAGTCCCAGCTTGCTGTTAACCACCAGTTCATTTGATACAAAATATTTCCTTTATACTGATTACGAACAAAATCAATTGTATCGCTCCAGTATCCTTCTGCATACTCCATATTCACGAAATTAGAAGCAATCTTTAGTCCATACACATTGTATTTACTTGTAATGGAATTAAAAATATCTTGCAGAATAACCGTCTTCCAATTCCAGAAGAAATCATTAATGTTACTTGGGTTCCATTCTGTCTCTCCAACATTCCCCTGCTGAATATATGGGAACGGTTCCACTATAACTTGAATATTACGCTTTAATAATTCTTGAATTAAAATAATAGCTTGTTGCTTTTGCGCTTGATTAATTACCATGTTAGTAGAAGTCACATTTGGGATATCTACTTGAATCGGTACATTTACTGTATTTAAATTTAAGCGCTCCACATCCGCTAATACTTTCGCTACATTTCCAACTTCCCATACTGTTACGTTTCCTGATTTGATTTTTCCAGATTGAACAGTATTTACATCTGCCTGTACATTTCCTTGAAAACAAAAAGAAAACAACATAATAAACACTCCTAAAAAACTTATTAAACTCTTATTTTTCTTCACAACTTTCCCCCTATAATTTTTGACTTTCTTGATTATTTTATACAACGTTTCACATTTATTCCAGAAAAAAATGAAGTTCCGTTCAACTATATTCATATAAATCTTCTAAAAATAGTAGGAAAAATAAAAAAGGAGCAGATTTCCGCTCCTTTTTATCCTTTTACAATTGAAATTATTGAATCCCTTCTGGTAACTTAATTGGATCAAACTTTTCATATGAATCAATCTTTATACTCACAACTGCATCCAATTTTTCCTTATCTGTACCAGCTTTTTTATCAGAGTTACTTTCACTCACTTTTATAGTTGTTCGCATCTCTTCAAATTTATAATCTTTTGTTATTATATATTCAATGTTAAACGCATCCATATTAAATCCTTCCGTTAATTTTTTCATATCTCCATTAATTTTTTGTAACGTATCTACCGCTTCTTTTCCCTTTAATTCAAGTGTAAGTTTATATGTGTCTCCATCTTTCTTTGCTTTCATTTTCTTAGCCAAAGCTTCCGGTAAATCTAACTCATTAAGTAAATTTTTACTGACCATTACATCATTTACATTAAATTGATCATTAGGTATCGTAACTAACTCTCCTGTATCAGGGTTTTTCACTTGAGCAGCGACCTTTCCATCTACTTCATACGTTACAATATCTGTACCACTTATTTTCATTTCAGCTCTAGAATTCTTCAGTTTCGGCTCCATTTGTATTTTCATTTTAATTTCTTCTGATTGGCCGCTCCCCTTCATTGACATAAGAGATGTCAATGTAAGATATTCCTCTTGTTTTAATCCGTCAGCTGCTTTTTTAAAAATATCTTTCGCTACTAACTCTTTTTCTTTTTTTACAGATACTGTTTTAGGTCCACTTGTTTTTTCACTGCTACAACCAGTTGTTAAACCTACTATTAGCGCCAAACTAGATATTACAACCATTTTCTTCATACTGATTCTCCCCATTTCCCACTTAAAAATATTTTCATCCCATGTATAGTAAATCAATTGAAATAAATAAATAAATAAATAAATATATATACAATAATTATTTAACCTCTAAACGAAACCAGTTATTCAATCCGTATACTAATGTAACTAAAGCTCCTATCACACCAAAAACAACAATATTTACACCAATTGACGAACCAAATAAAACAGCCATCATTGACACCATCAGTAATAGCATAGCAATACTATTTATCTTAATTTCTACTACATCGCCATCCTTTACTTTCTTTTCTTTACTTCCAAAAAAGAATTGTTTTACTTTAATATTCGCTTCATCTAATTCAAAAGGAAGCGTATATTCTTCGTTATTCTCAAGTTTCATTACTACTTCGTTATCTACCTTTACAGCAACTCTTGCTGCTCCTCCCATTACCCCTGTTGCTCTTATTACTTTAATACTCATGCTAAATCTCCTCTCCCCCTATGACTTCTCCATGTCATTCATTTTTGTAATTCTTCTCTTATGAAATCCTTGAATGTAAAACAAAAAATGTATTTGTATGACATCGAAATCTTTTACGCTATACACCCATTTCTCATTAAACAAAATATTCCAACAGAAATTATAACAAGTTCCTGCAAATTTTTTTGTCAAATTTTGTCGCGTTTACAAAAAAAGAGACTCTTACATATAGTAAAAGTCTTTTCTATCATTACCGTGGCTGTAACGTTAACATTTTCCCTTCTATTCCCGCTGTATTCAGTGTAGTCGTATGATACTCTCCATTTACCCAATCATCTATTTGATCATGATACCAATCCCTTCTAAAAGGATAAAAATCCTCTTCCCCCTAATTCGCTTTTATTATGAAAGAACCTTTTGAAACATTGAAAAACCCCCTTCATTTTCCTACCAATGAAGGGGGTTTTCTTATCGTTCGCTACGCCAACTTTCATTATGCCCAAGATTTGAATCTGTCGCTACTTGCACATCATATAACATTTCACTAAAGAAGCGTTTATCTACTTCTTTTGGTACAATGCGTCTTTCATCATCAATCTCATCGTATTCATATGAACCACGATTCACTGTACCTGCTTTATAAAATTGAATGTCAAATACACATACATCTTCTTCATCTTCATAACCAATCGGCGCTCCGCTAAATGACAATTGCACGCCTAATCCGGTACGAGTATCTTCTTTGTAAAATGTATAATATACACCGCCATCTTGAACAGACCCACGGATCCATCCAAGCTTCGTCATCTTACCGAATAACGAACGACCATTTAGTAAAATACCGCCAAATCTCTCAATAGCACTCCCATCATTCTCTTCTACTACAAACACTGGACGCTCAATTTGTAGGAACGGCTGAACAATTCCCGCACTTTCTAATTGCTCTTTCCATAATTCCTTCTCCGCCTCAGGCAATTCTAATGGATGAACGAAACCAATAACAGTGCCAGATGAAAGTTCATAACTCTTCCCGTCAATTGTACAGAACACGCCACCTTCTGCATAACGGAATGCCTTTAGCAACTTCCCTTTCTTATACTCACCCCAAATGAGTGAAATAGAAAATTGCTTCATAATTGGATTATCCATAAATACAGACTTCCATGCATTATGTGACCAATAACGCTTTAATGAAAGTGCCGTTTCCAATCGTTGTTTTTGCATGGAAAGAGTATTTCGGAGTTCCTTCTTTAAAGAGGCTAATTCTTTTTTAGCCTCTTCAGCCTTTTCTACATCATCTTTTGCATTCGGCTTTGGAAGTGACTTCATACGTTTTCCTTCTTCTGTCTCTAATTCAATTTTTAACTCTGTAGTTAAGATAGCAGTAAAACTTCGATTCCCGAAATCAATTATTTTTTCACCATGTATAGTAAAGCCAAGGTCCGGCACCAATTGATCTTCCAGCTCTTCCTCTGTTATACCACGTGTTTTCGCAGCAAGACTTAGCGCTTCTTTTGCTGCATTACGTACTTGCTTATGTTTATATTTAAATGCTATTGCATGAATAGACATAAGTGCAAGCTTAGATGAAGACAAACCTAAAGCACGAACGGCATCCGCTGCTATCTTTCCTCTCATTTGAAGCACCCATTCATCAATTTGCTTTATAAGTATGTCGACCATTTTGTCGTCACTATACATTCCGTATAACGAAAGAATTCCACGTTTCTTCACATCTGCGTCTTGAGAAATCCATATTTGATATATTGTTTGCACATATTCTTTTAAGTCCTCTTCATTTAAAGCTCTACCAATTACTTCTGCTGTTTCTTTCTTCTCAATAACAGCATCTGAAATATACTGTTGTAAATAGGCTAACGGAATTGCAGCATCAGCAATTTCATCAGAGTCACGTAAACGGATTTGTGGCTCATCCCCAATCAATTGCAGAAGTGAATTTCTTGTTTGTTCAGTTAAAATACGTGCACATAGTTCTTCTATCTTTTTTTCCTCCGTTTGAAATAAAAACGAGAATTTTCCTGCGAAAGATTCATTTTTACTTTCTTGCAAAGCTTCCTGTACAAGTTTCGTATATTTTTCAAGCTTATACTCTATAAGTATTTTCATCACATTTTCACGAACAATTTTCTTTTTATTATGAAGTTCAACTGCTACATCTGCTGCAGCTTCTACATCTTTTGAAAGCAGTTTAACTACAGACTCACGCATTTTTTTAGATGAATCTCCTAAGCTTTTAATTAAAATTGGACGCATTTTAATCATGTTATCCTTTGCTAACTCTTCTAAAATATATGCTTTGGCCACAGCAGAATACTCATCAAATCGTTCAATGATGTACGCTTGTTCTTTTACAATTACACAAACAAGCGCTTCCTTCGCCTTATTTCGCTCTTCACTGTAGCATGCAGCTTCTTCAACTGCATAAGCGATAAGCTTTTCCTTACTTAATCCATACGAAAGCAGATCTTCTAATACTTGTTTCGGTTCTACTCCCCTGATAGAACATTCGTAAAGAAGTTCGTATAAATTAACACTATCTTCATCTCCAAACTGTAGTGTAAGTACAGCTTCCCTCTTCGCTACATCATCTATATCCCAAAGAAGCGCAACCTCTAACACCGGCATGCCCCAATACATACTTCTATATTTCGGATTTTTAAGTATTTGCTCCATATCCTCAAGTGACAATTTCCCTAGTAAATAATCACGATATGTATCCCGCACTGTAGACAATTTTATTTGCAAAGCAGCAACAAAAAATTCTTCTCGCATTTTCCCTATATTTAGCTCATATCCTTTTTCAGCTAACGTGCGTGCGATGATGAGATAATTCATTTTACTTACATATTGCAAAGTACATTGAATAAATTCAGGATCTTCCTCCAACATAAAGCATAGCAATTCATATTCATACGTCTTACAAAAATCCTCACTATTCAAATCATGTTGCCTTAGACGATGCGCAAAAAATCGTTCCTTAGAAATCCAAAACTGTGTACAAAAACTTTGAATTTCTTCATATGTTTCTCTATTTACACTACCAGTTTTTTTGTAGTTTTGAGACTGACCGAGAGTGTGACACATATAACGTGTTGCATAGTTTATAAAACCCCAAACATTTTTCTTCGCCAATATTTCAATATATCGCCTCGCAACATTCGAATATTTATGAACACAAAATAATAGCCGCCAAATATGTTCCGGTAAATTCCCACCTATAAATACTTCACTATCATCTTTACCTTTTAAATACCGTTTAACTGCTTCAACCTTTTCCTCTTCCCCTAGCAGTTTCAATATAAATTCTGTATGTTCTTCTAACCTCTCATTCAATAAAGAACTATATGTACGAAACTTTTCATAATCTACATCAAACATTACAAGAAGTAATGTTACTTGCTGATTAGTTGGTAAAGTATGTAATTGTCCCTCTATATAGTTCGGATTCTCTCTTGTTAACTCTCTAAGAAAAACATCTGCTTCATTCACATAACTTGAAATACTGGATAAATATTTGCATGCGATTGCTACAAGTTTGTCCAAAGGAAGTGCACTTTTTTCTAAATAAATCTTCATTTTAGAAAAACTGACATGCGCAAAACGGACTACAAGAACATTTAATAATTGCTCCTCGAGTATATGGTAAAATAATCGAAAAAAATCCGGATCTTGTTTATGCACTTTCCTAAAATCGTTTATAAATCGCTCCGCAAAATCGCTTCTTTTTTGATCACGAATTGTCGTTAGTTGAATATCTTTTAAAATCTCTTCTTCTTTTGTCTGTAAATATCGTTGTGATAATTGTTTCTGTTCTTCTGTCATATTAATATATTGAAACAACTCAGATGTACTAGTAGTCAAACTTTGTACCCCCCGCATCTTTTTATCTATTATAAAAATACCCTTATTTAATGGTAGTATAGCATAAATCTCACAAAAACGAACATACATTCTATGTTAAGTTAATGTAAATTAAAATACACTACTCAAAATACATTTCCTTCTCTCTAAACTTCCCATTACGCACTTCTCCCCACTAAAATCCTTTAATTTTTCACTACACCAATTCCTCAAAATCCCCTTCACATAAGCTAACGTTTTCTTATTATTTTCAAACGCAATTTTAAGTACCTCTAACACTTTCTCTCCAAAAAGTCTTTGTATCCAATTCTTCAATTCCTTCACAATATATGGGGATAAACTACTAATATTTTGTTCATAAAACTTATAAACTTCACTATTTGGAACGTCCTCTTCTATGGTTTCCACCTCTATCTCTTCCGCTTCTTCTTTCTCTTCAATAACTACTTGTGAACTACTATTATCCTCTTCTTTTGGCATACCAAAATGCTGCAATAATAATGGAATCTTGTATTCTTCTTCAAGGCATTTACGTAAAAATATATGTATGAACTCATTACTTTTTATAGTCTTTAACTCACGTAATACGCACTTCTCCACATTCGTATTTGAAATAGGGTTATATTGTAACCAATTTATTATGAATACCTCTTTCGTTTCCGTATCATATAAAATCTTTCCATACTCAACAAACCTGTTTAGCAACTTCTCAACAGTCTCCATACTATAACCTGTTTCAAGCTCTGCCACACGCTTCGGTAATATGTAAATACCACATTGCTTTGTTTTCGTACCAGTTAACAAATATATGTAAAAATAACGCTCCTCTGGCGTTAAATCTAATATGAATTCATCTTGCCAAAAGTTCACCTGCACATTACGGTATACCGCCATATGTTTCCCTCCACTCTTTGCTAGTAAATAGGAAAATTTTAATCCTTCATTATAAAGATAGGCATACGGGAATGGTTTTGGCATTCGAATTACAATTTTTTTACTACTACAACGCCGGTTTCATTTTTTCGTGCTTGTTTTGTTCTTGTAGTTGTTTTTGTTTTTGTTTTTTCTTAGTGATTTATTACTTGGTAGGGGCTTATGAGGGGCTTGGAAGGGCATTCTACATTACAATCTATCAAATCCAATTTGTTCTTCCTACTAAATAGGAGCTATTCCAAATTATTATTTTGGATAGCTCCTTTCAAACTCTTCTTATTTTTTACTTCTACCAATGTCAGCTTCTACATACAATTTCTTCTGCTATTTGCGGGCAGTAACACTCTCATTTCAAAATTCGGTGAATAAACTGCTCGATTGCAATGCGAGTGACCCTCACTGATTAAAGTTTCATTTTATTTTTGCATTGAATCTAACATCTTCACAATAAAGGCAGCTGCCTGACCACGAGTTGCTGTGCCTCGAGGATCAAACTCATTATTTCCAATACCATTAACTACCTTTAGACTGTATAATCGTTGAACCGATTCTTTGTATGTTATTAAATGCTTATCTGTAAATGGTAATGCTACTAACTCACCTGTAATTCCTTTATATCGTAATGCTTTGTCAATCATAATAGATACTTCTTCACGAGTAATTGGTGAGTTAGGATCAAAAATCCCTTCACCACGACCATTAATAATTCCTGCACTTGCACAACGTTTAATACCGTCATGAAGTGATGGATGTGCCTCATTAATATCTACAAATGACTTATTTCCCTCTGGTAGTTTAAGAGCATTCGAGATTAATTTCGCAAACTCCGCTCTCGTTACATTTCGATATGGCGCAAATACACCATTACCTTCGCCTTGCATAATACCTAGACTGTTTAATTTACGAATATGCCCTTCAAACCAGCCACCTGTAATATCATCTTTTGGTTTTTGTACTTCTTCCTTTGGTACATTGTAGTTAATTTTAATCCAACTTGGGTCATAGAAAATCCATTCTCCATTACCTACTTTATACCAACCATTTTTAACCGCTAATACTTTGTAACGATCTCCGTTTGAAGCTTTACGTACAACACGATGTTCAATACCCGCATCACTACGTACATTGATGCCACTACCATTTACCACTAGTTCCATGCTAGGTTCAGCTGGATTATTTTCATTTGGATTAAATGAGTCATTTTTATCTTGTAAAGGCGTATCAATCTGCGCATTTATATTTGCATACCACTGAATTCCTTGTACGAAACCAGCCCAATTACCACGTGAAATTAAAATGTCAGGACATTTTTTCCCGCTCCATTGTTGATGCTTGTAAATATGATCTGCACCAATTCCTTCTTTGTTCATTAAATAACCTGCAAGTCGTTTTGCATTTTCTAACGCTTTATTGTAATCACCGTCTTGGTTAACCGCAATCTCGATACCGATAGACTCCCTGTTTCCTGAACCATCTCCATCTCCTGCATGCCAACCATTTTCGTTTGTTGGTAAGTGTTGATAAATTTGTTTATCATCTACAGTAAAATGCCATGAAGCTGTTCGGAAAGTGCCTTCAGTTGCTTGCTTGTATAAATATTTCGCATGATTTTCAGCATTAGCACCAGCGGCTGTATTTGCGGTCTCATGAATTGTAATGTAACGTGCTTTCATCGGATTTGCAGGACGAATATCAGGATTTCCTGCTGGAACAATCCATTCCACAAATGGAACTCCTGCAAGTGTTCCATATTTCTTCGTACTCTGTGCACTATATTGAATACCTCTTGGCTTTGCAACAGGTTTCATTTGACGATCAGACCCATCATTTCGACCATCTACAGATTCAAATGCCTTTTCAATGTTTGAAATAGCTTCCTTTTCTGCTACTTGTCCCTTCTTAGCATCTTGCATTTTGTTTAATTCTTCTGTTTCATCATGTTTATGCTTATATTCTTCTAAAAGCATTTTTTCATTTTCAGATACTTCTGCTTCGTTAATTTGTACATGATCAGGAACTTCCAACTTGAAATTAGAATAATTTAATCCGCTCGTTCCATGTTCTCCCTGGGCAATATTAAGTTGATCAGTTTGAGATTTGTTTATCTCTTCTGCTGATGCTGATAAAGGTACACTCCCTAAAATCACTAGACTTGTTGATAGTGCGATTACTTGTTGTTTGATTGTCTTATTCATTATTATAATAAATACATACACACTCCCACCGTGTATGTATCTCAACCTCCCTTTATTGTCACATTAATTTTTAAAAATATGAATCTACTATGTACTTCTATTATATTTTCTTTTTATTTACATATTTTAATTATTTCATTTTATACTCATTAAGAAAATATTTATATGTCATCCCTACAGATGAATTTCATCTAACATACTTTTTATAAAATTCGTCAACAAACATTATTTTACAACTAATTACAAATACCGTCAAAATAATCAATTTAAACTTAGACAAATAACTGGTATACAATTTCATAATAAGAGATCCTATACTATCGAAATACATCTATTACAAATTCCCTTTAACGTTTTCAACAATCTCATTTATCGTATTCCGATCAAACTTATCACTAATTTCATATGACTCACGATCTCCTACGAATTGCACGCCTACGATATCATTGCGATCCTTACCGTATTGCACTTCAATAATAGATCCTCGCTCTATTTGCTTCCAAATGAGACCTGCTTCATCTTTATTATCTAAAATAATGCAGTCTTCAATATTTTCGTCAATCCCAATTAACTTATTATCATCCATATATCCAATCTCGTATTGTTGCCGTTCTTTCGCTTTGCCACTTACTAATATACCTTTGCTACCATATGAGTAATCCATATAGTCCTTTTTCTCCGTTTGTACCGCTTTCGGCTTTTGTGCTTCAGTTTTTTCAGCAGCCCCACAACCTGTAATAAGACTGATTGGGATAACCACTATTAATACTAATCTAGTAAATTTCTTTATCATTTGTAACCAACCTCATATATTTAATGCAAAACTCCATTTATTACTCTATTAAAGAATAACATGATACTAAGTAAACAGAACGAAAGATAACATATTATTTACATACTCGCAATTTAATGAAGGACCAGGCCATTTAAACCTAGTCCTACATAACTTTAACTTTGCTTCACATACTTAATTGTATTAAATGACGTCTCATTAAATAATCGCAAGTTTTCCCCATCATAATCTTGAACTTTATATGCTATTTTCTTTTTTTGAATTGTATCTTCTACACCGTCTACTAAACGTTTATTGAGATGTAAATAGATTGTAAAAGCTTCCTTATCATATTCCCAAGTTCCTTCAATATAATTCTTTTTATTTGGATACTCACCTTTACCATACGTTTCAAATGTCTTATCACCTTTTAAAATGAGTGACATATTGAAACCGTCTGTTCCTTGGAATCCCCAATTACCGATTAATTCCGTACCATCTTTCACATTCTTCATAACGTTATCTGTATTAATTCCAGCTTTCTTATCTAACTCTTTCAAATCTTTCATTGATACTGTACCGTCACCGATTTTAATATCTCCTTCAAGATCTTTGAATGCCTTAAGCCAGTAAATATCTCCTTCTTTCACTAGCTTTTCAGATTTCTCTATTAACTCTTTATCAGTCTTATCACCTTTTTCTCTTTTTTCTTTTCTGGTAAATACTTCATTTATTAAAGAAAAAGACTCTCTAAAATAACTAATTGCTTTTTCAAAATCTTTTTGTTGGTTTACATACTCTGCAGGGGGATCTATCGACTCAAATTTATCTAACACTTTATTTAATTCTTTCACACTATCTACTATATCTAATTTCTTTTTCTTACCGTCAAAAACCTCTCTTGTAATATTGTTATGCTCCGCAAACAACTTATCAAACTCTACTCCTAATTTATACACTTTATTAGGATAGTCTTCCTTTGAAACTTTTTCTTTCTTACTATTAGACTTCGATTCTTTTACTTTAGACTCTTCCGTTTTCTCCTGTTTAGAAGTGTTCGTTTTCTCAGAAACTCCACAACCAAATAACAACATGACCGGAACTGCTACCCCTAGTAGTTTCTTTGCATTCATGACTGATTTCTCCTTCTACTTGAATAGATTACTCTTGCTATACCCATCCTCTTTTTTTATCTTGTAATTAAAGTTACAATCGCAATAACTCCTAGAATCGGTCCCCAATATTCCATTTTTATAAAAAATAATGAGTGCTTTTTGTTAAACATAACTTTTTCACCAGTTTCGGTATCTATATAAACTTTCCCATCTGGCTTATTAATATATTTACCTAAATACCAAGACATAACCCCTGATATAATAAACATTACCGCCATTGGCCAACTATGGTCTTGAAAATATGTAGCATCCCCCGTTATAGATCCAAAGATAGCCTTACCCAAAAGAGTATTAATAATTACAATAATTGCGACTAAAAAACCCCAACCAGACCAAATAATCATCTATTTCTCCTCCTAAAGCGTACAACTTTGTACTTTATGTTAATTTGAACTGCAAACGAAAATGTTTAAAAAACCGAATATTCAGACGTTAATAATTATATTTAGCTTACATTCGATTCTAACTTTAATGTCCTAAATGCAAATGAACCAGATATAATTTGTAAAATTGTCGGAATAAGTAAAAAGAATAATGACATAAACAACATAACTATAGGAATCACAATCATACAAACCCCATAAACTTTATTATTAACCTTGTTTACTAAACACGATAAAATGAACAATCCTATTTGAACCGTTAAAATAATAGAGTAATAAGCTAAAAGTTCGTAATCAACACCTTCCATAATATTAAACGCTACAACTATTAATATTATGGAAATAATAATTCCCAAAATGCCACCAATTAAACCTAATACGAATTCAGGTGTTCTTTTCAATTCAATCCCCCTTTTATGAACCACTAACAACTTGTATATTTTTCCCACTCACCATCATACCAAATATTCACTGGAAAAACTATACAAATGTATTTTTTATTCTACTATACTTTGCTTCTAACTATAGATAGCTTGTAGCAGTCACAAAATCAAAAGCTTCAAAATTACTAACCGGTTTCGATACTTTTAGAAAGTAGACATACCTCTTGAATACAATTAGTATTAACATATGAAATATGAAAAGCTTAAAAAGGCTTTTACATGATGAAAGGAAGTTGCACAACTATGGATTTTAAAACAGTTATGCAAGAACTTGAAGCTCTAGGTAAGGAACGAACGAAAAAAATATACATATCTAACGGTGCGCATGAGCCAGTATTCGGAGTAGCTACAGGTGCTATGAAACCAATCGCTAAAAAAATAAAATTAAATCAAGAGTTAGCTGAAGAGCTTTATGCCACAGGTAACTACGATGCTATGTACTTTGCAGGCATTATTGCCGATCCAAAAGCTATGAGTGAGTCTGATTTTGATCGCTGGATAGACGGGGCATATTTTTATATGCTATCTGATTATGTAGTGGCAGTAACTTTATCGGAGTCAAATATCGCACAAGATGTTGCTGATAAATGGATTGCAAGTGGGGACGAGCTTAAAATGTCTGCCGGCTGGAGTTGCTACTGTTGGCTTTTAGGAAATCGCAAAGACAATGAGTTTTCCGAAAGTAAAATTTCCGATATGCTTGAAATGGTGAAAGATACAATTCATCATTCTCCAGAACGAACAAAATCCGCTATGAATAATTTCCTAAACACCGCGGCAATTTCATATGTACCACTACATGAAAAAGCAGTCGAGATTGCAAAAGAAGTTGGTATAGTTGAAGTCAAACGTGATAATAAAAAAAGCAGTTTGTTAAATGCTTCTGAAAGTATTTAGAAAGAACTTGATAGAGGAAGACTTGGTTTTAAGCGTAAGTATGTAAGGTGTTAAAAGTATGAAGGTGTCAATGTAGGAGAGATTGACACCTTTTTTGTGGACATTACTAGACTAACGGAGCTGCAAGTTAAAGGGAACCAATCATTCATCTCCCACTATACATCTCAAACTTCTTCTTTCAATTTATATACCCTATCTCTTTTCTCATCATCTTTGATAAAAATAAGTTTTCCTTCTGTAACAAAACCTTCTAATAGTAAACATACTTGTCCATATGCTTTAGGCTTATTCGTAGTGAATCTTTCATCGGGTATTTTACCAGATCGTATTAATCGTTCACATAGCTCAAGCGCACTTATTTCTTCAGAATCAATTAATTCTAAAATATCTTTTTGTAATGGTGATAAAGAGGCTGGTACCTTACATACCTCAGCTACCTCCACCTTTTCTTTTTCTTCTTCAAATAAATCTTCAAATGAAATTTGATTCATTACACCTGTTCCTTTCTAACAATTGATTTATATAACATGAATTGAATTCTATAGGTACGAAAACTTTAAATATTAGTCATTGTTATGTAGCGCTTACCTCGTTACATGAATTTCAAACTCATGTACATCATTTCATATAGTATATTTTGATTATACCAAATATACGTTCTGTCTTCTATTGTAGAATTTTTATAACAGAAATGAAAGTAATAGTGAACATTTTTCTTCTCTTTAGTTGTATAGAAAACTATGTAAAAAGTTTACATAATAAAATTATAGTGATCTGTTAAATTTCTACGCAAAAAAGCACTTGTTGCCTCAAGTAGACAATCAAGTGCTTTAACTTCATATGTTCTATAAGTAACATTAATCCGTCACTATTCTTTTTTCAATAGTCCAACTAAAGCTAGTTAATTTGGATATTTTACATATTTACTCGCTAATAATACATTCCTTAATTTAACAAAAAAATATTTTAAGATTTATTTTTCTCTTCATATTCTTTCATCTCTTCGAATTTTCTTCGCTCATTTTCATTACTAGGTTTCTTCCCTAAATATTTATATTCAAAATAATCCACTCGGTCATTCGATCCAAAAGTAGATTGATACCATTTAGTATACCCATAATAAATTTTTACTTTCCCCTCAGATGTCACAATCATATCAAAAGAATACCAAGGTTCCTGATTATTTTTTATAAATATTTCCTGTAACTCTACACTTAAATGAAATAATTCATCATATGTCTTATCATATTCTTTTTCACTCACATTAAATACATCTGGTATATCATGGGAATATATATATTCATCCGATCTATCTGGGGTATTGAAAAAGAATAATACCCCACCCTCTTGGTTATAAATCTCTGCATTAAAATAAAAGATATCCCATTCTACGGGAATTGTATCATTTATTTTTTGCGCTATATTTTGATAGATTTTATTTAATTCTAATTCGAACACTTTTACATCAACCTCCTGTTTTATTAAGTATTTCACGTATTACCTTACGTTGGCCTTCAATTTGGTATTTATTTTAAATGAGTTTGGTCTTAGTGATGAACCTAAGTATACTGGTTCAATTTTTACTGATACTTTTTTAGGAGGCTTCCCACCTAATGCATTAACCCATTCTTTCTCCATATTATACCATTCTCCACCCGAACGATTAATCTGTTTATTTTGAGCGACTAAATTATCAATGTCACCGGATCCATGGAATTGCGTCCCTATCAAATGCCCACCATCATCATCCGGCAATCTATCTTCTCTTCCTGCAGCCACTTGCATTCCTGTGTTTCGTTTTCCTTTTTGAAGTATTAATTCTCCTGCCTCAACATCTACTATTCTACCAAGCTCATCTGTTGTATATTTATAACCATTCTCAGTAATATAACGCACGTTTGGCGCAAGTTCTTTCCTTCCATTTTTCCCTTTAATAATGTGCTTCCCAAGATCTTTCTCTTTTATCTCAGTTATCTTAGGAGTCTCACCCGTACCCTTAACCCCTCCACTCTCCAAATTCGAGATCCTATTCTGAATACTCGCCTTTGAGGCATCATGGGCTTCTTGGAATTTCCCGCTATAGTTCGTTCCAGTTCTAACGACACTTCCATCTGGCAGTATTTCTACATCTTTAAAGATTGGGGATATGGAGTCCGCACCTTTTGCTAATGTATTTTCAATTATATAATACTAGGAATTTATGTTAGCCTTAATTCATAAAAAATTACTTTTTATAAATTTAACCCAAGTTTCTCGTTACCACATTTCTATATTATAACATTAACTCAATCGTATCTTTTAAAGCTTCATTTACATTAATAGCCTTTTAAATAAAAAAACTGAAAGAGGATTAATCCACCTTCCAGTTTCTTCTTTCATTATTCTATCGGCCCCATAAATTGAGTAATTAAATAAACATGCTCGATAAGTTTGACTTTTTGTAAGTTTTCTACTTTTTCTGGTCCACCTAGTGCAAGTAAAGGTGTGTAACCAAAACATTCATCTATTTCAAGCTTTCCGTATTTATTTAATGCCTGCTGATAATGCTTCCAATCCAATCCTTTCTCTAAAAAATAATCATCTTTCGTATTTTTAAAGAAAAACTTGAATTTTCCAGCTACTACATCTACCGTACCTTTTCGATACTTAAGTAATAATAAATAGTTATTTTCCCACACAAGAATATCTCCCATACCTGTTGTAAAAATTGGGATAGCTTCTTCATAACGGATATAACTTTCCTTTAATATATCTAAATATTTTTCTGGGTTTATTGCTCTTAAGTATCCATTTAACATACTCCCAAACCCATAACATTTCCATAAATCTATTATTTGATCTGGAACTTTCCCTGTATACTTTTCAATAACCTCTGTTGATGGTTTTTCGAAAGATATAAAATCATTTATATTTTCCATAGTATCCCCCTACTCCGATTTCAATCTAACATTAAGATATGTCAAATTTTTTTCTTCCTCTGATAAGGTGTCAGCAACTCGTCTAATTTCCTTATCCACATTACCAATCCTGCTTTTCCACTGCGAACCTATTGATGAATTAATTCTAGAATCACCCATGCCAGTTATTTTTAATGGATTTCCACCCGCAATTTGATCTGGGTCATGTAATGTAGCTTTATCCTTTATCCACTTTAAAGCTTGCTCTTCTGCTTCCCTAAATGAAAAACCTTCTTCCATAAATTCATCAATTTTATCTTGCACAGCTTGTTTTCGTGTTAATCTTTGAGCTGAATTTGCTTGTTTTGATCTCCCATATTTTAAAAATTAGTTCCGATTCTAAATAAACTCATAAACTGTCAATTTTCCCAGTCCATCTTCTTGGTTTTTTAATTGTCATATAAACTCATCTTCATTATGTTTCCGATTACGTTTAAATTTGATTCCAATTTCGTCAGTACGCGAGCTATTATTACCCACTCCGCTAGTTTTATTACTTCCTTCTAATTTACTATGCCCATGAGCAAGTTGATAAACGTCATCCTTAGTTACCGTACTTGCCTTTGAAAACTTTCCAGTTACTTCTCCAACAGTTGAAGGAAGCTTCACTCCTATTCCAGTATCCACCATCCTAACCGCTACTGGAATAGGAGTATTTTTCATAGCATCTAGTGCATTCTTTAAAGTCTTATTTTCCCTAGGCGATTGTACCACATTATTTCTACTCTAAAACACAAAAAAGCACTTGTTGCCTCAAATAGACAATCAAGTGCTTTAAGTTCATATGTTTTTAAGTAGCATAAATTTGTAAGATTTATAAGATCTGTAAGTTTTGTATTAACAGTACGACACCTTTTACATGCCATGACAACTACTACGTTAAAACTTACGAGTTTTTACGAGTTCGTTAGTTTAATGTACATTCCATGTGTTTATATTCATCGCCATGTAAAATGTCATCTCGCCTAAGCTCGTACTTCGTTTTCTATTCTATCATTGCACACAGTACTCCATGATGGTATTACCTTCATGGAGTCTCTATTTTCAAATATATCGTTTTTCTTTTTTCTAATTCAATACTTTAATTATCTTTAGTTCGCTTGCCTTATGTGTTAGTGATATATAACACCTTTCTTATAGATAGCTTTGGCACTATAGAGTGCTCCTAAAAACATTATCTTTCCTCTCTACACAAATGAATATAATGACCAAATTCAGGAAATACATCCCAGTTTCTTTCAAGGGTATCGCTAATCTCACGCTCCTCGACTAAGCCGGTCTTTAAATCCCTTTTTTCCATTGCTATATAGCCATTTTCTCGGAATCCCAAAATCAAGCTACTTACTTCTGTATCAGTTTCATCATCATATTCCCAATACGTAGCTGTTCTTAAAAATATCTTACTGTCACTCACAACTTCAAAATCATAATTTAAATACTTACGAATCAAGTCATCATAAAATCCCACCAAAACCCATTCATTTGTAACATTTACAATATACTTAAGGTTTTCATCTTCAGTTAATACCGCCGTATATGGTTCATGTTTTTGATGGTATGTGTATGCATCACGGTCATCTAAAATATTCCAAGGCTTCTTTTTAATGTCCGACCATTCGTCACAATAATAAATTTTCATAGTCAATTATACACCTTCCCTTTAATATCCCTAATAATAATCCTATTTTTTGTTGCTTCATCAAGAATCGTTTGCGGAATTGGTTTATTTTGAACTGGTACTTCTAATATTAACTCACCTTTAAGCCGCCCCCCTTTGAGAGCGTTAGGATTAAAAGGACCATTTGATATTTTAGAACCTGAAGGATATTTTTTTGTAATTTCATTTAAATAACTCTTAGCTGTCTTTTCTTGCACTTCACTAAGTTGAGTGAATTTTCTAGATACTATTTCCTTATTGTGCGCATATGAGTCAACTACGTATTTTTTACCCCCTACTTCTTTTGCTTCCAACTCTACCTCATTATAAGGGTAACGAGGACGATTTTCCTTATTAAAATTATTCCCTGCTTCCCATCGCTCTTTAAGCCAATCCGGTACACTTTTCTTTTTAGGTGTAGCTTCACCCGTACCCTTAGCCACACTACCTTCCTTACTAACTCCTGAACCTCCACTACCCTTAGCAAGTTGATAAGCGTCATCCTACCACATTATTTCTACGCTAAAACGCAAAAAAGCACTTGTTGCCTTTAATTGACAATCAAGTGCTTTCAGTTCATATGTTTTTTTAGTAGCATAAATTTTGTAGGTCTTCGCTTGATTTTATATTACATCTTTCTATAAAAAACTGCAGTCCAATTATATCTAACACTTGGGCTACACTTCATATCAGACATTTTTTCATATAAATGTTCTTAGTATATTATTTTTGTAACTTTAAACTAGCAATTAACTCATCTAAACTATCCGAAATCTCTTCAAATGAACCTCGTTCAAAATCCTCCAATTCAACCTTACCACTTACATTATCTAAAACAACTATCAAACCGTTCCCCTCTACACCTATTGGAGTCTTATCAACCTTATTATGATTGTTTTTATACCCTTCTAAATTACTTTCGAAGGAATCCAATTCAATATTTGGTAATACAGGTTCTAGCCTAATATAATGATTACCAATAAATCCATCTAAATCAGCAAACCAATAAGAATTAAAATAATCATCAATTGAAGTGTGCAGTTTAATTTCAAATCTTTCCTCAATCTTCGTTAAATCATTCTTATTATTTTTTTCAATAGGTTTCCATGAAATTTCTTCTTCATCATCCATTTCACCCTGATATATAAATGAATCAACTTCTTCGTTATATGGCGTTTTAAATAAAAAATCTAACCCTTTATCAAAATATTCTTTTCTTAAATTAAAATATTTGCTCATAGCATCCTTCATTACCAAAATAATCACCCTTACTTTTCTAAGAATTTTTCTAATAGTTCAGCATATTTTTGGTCATTTCCCCAAACTCCTGCGCTTTTCTCAGCATTATGAATCCCTCCTAAACCTGGATGTAGCTTTGAGGGTACAGCCACAGCTTGACCACCACCACCAATGTGATGATGTATTAAAGTGTCATTATATAATTCTTTTAAATCATATTGGGGAAAATGTTTTCTAAACGTTGGATTGTTTATAGGTGCGAATCCTAATTCTATTTTTTGTCTATTTGACCTATTAAACGCTTCTGGGTACTTCTCTAACATCTCTTTCCAATAAAAATCTTTATCGCGTAACCAACCCTCTGCATTGGTGTTTTTTTGCCCTTTACCAACATAGGGCATCTCAACAGTTAAGCGAGGATCCGCAGTATATTTAGCCTCTAGCTTACCTAAATCAGCACCACGATATGTTCTAATAGGATCATTAATATCACCTATCTTCTTAACCGTTTCACCCGTACCCTTAACCCCACCACTCTCCAAATTCGAGATCCTACTCTGAATACTCGCCTTTGAGGCATCATGGGCTTCTTGGAATTTCCCGCTATAGTTCGTTCCAGATCTAACGACACTTCCATCTGGCATGATTTCTACACCTTTAGCGAATGGGGTTACGGAGTCCACACCTTTTGCCACTAGACCTTTAATGAAGTAGTCCGCATCATTAATCTTATCTACGGTTTTCCAACCTTGTATTTTTAAATTTTTTAATAGATTATTTTCCTTAAGCGATTGTACCACATTTCCACCCAAATTTGGATTAAAACCAGGCACTCCGTCTTTGAATTTTAATATTTTGGCTAAATCAGCTAATTCACTCGTGCCTTTGAATGCTTTTACTCCTTTTCCTACTGCTCCAACAACTGGGATTGCATCTAATCCGCCAAAAATGATGTTTGCTGTGCGTTCTTCTTGGCTCAATTTCCGGTGTGTTCCCCAGTCTTCTCCGTCGATACCGCTTTTTATTTGTACACCTCCGTATACTACTGCGGCAGCGGCCCCGAGTGGTGGGCAAAGGATTGTTGTGATGATGATTCCTAGGCCTATTCCTATGTCTCGCACCATTTCTAGTTTTTTCTGTTCATCTTCTATCGATTTGTATTCAAATCCTCGTGTGGATGGGACTACTTTCTTGTATTCTTCATAATTTAATTTTGCATCTGGGTTTTGTTTTTTTAGTTCTTTGTATTCCTCTCTCAGTACGTTATCAAATGCAGGTGAATCTTTAAAAATATCTTCTACTGTTATTTTATCTTTTTTCGTCTGTATTGTTTGCGGTACACTTCCGTATCCCGCGTGCGCATCTGGTAATACTGTCGTTGTTGTAGAGCCAATTCGGTTATCTGTTTCGAAACTGAGAATAGATGTATCTCTCATTTTTTGAGCGAATTTATCCATTTCTACTAAAAAAGGTTTATCTATATGTTCAGAGACCAATCGCCCTGCTTCTCCGCAATATTTTTGTAATGTCGAATAGCTATCAAGTAATTCCCCGATTTTTTGCGATTGATCTTTAGGATTAAAATGGATACTACCATCCGAGTCTAAATCTCGTATTCTTCCATCAATTCTTTTTAATGATTCATTTGCTTCCCGTAATTTCATGAGTGCATCTTTTGTAATTCGATTCATACCATCCCCCATGTTTTGCCATGGTTCAGGTCCATATTTCACATCCATCTCGTTTTCATCCCCCCAGCCGTATGGTGATTTCTACAACTTACTTAATATTTCACGTAATTGTTCGTCCTTTTCAAGCATTTCTACACATACATTTCCTACAACTGTCGCTGACCTAGAATAGTGTTCAGCCAATTCTAGTGTTTTGTGTAATATATCAGGATATTTTTCAATTACTCTCATCGCTTCACCTTTTTGATAAAAATCACAGCTTAATAAACTCTCAATATTCGTTCCAATGACGTCTACATGGATTTTATATATATTTTCTAACTTCATTACTATATCAAGTAGTTCTTGAAAATTAACTAATACTTCTTCTCCACCACCAGAACCACTATCTCCCATTGATACTTGCATTATTGAATACCTCCTAACGAGAATTGTCTCGGGTCAATTAACTTTTTATATGGCATTTTTAACACGTCATACAATTTCTTATTAATCGCATAGAGGCTCACCCAGTCATATTGATTACGATCTACATCGATTTGAACGAAATCTTCTCCTTCAGTAAAATATAAGAAACATTCCCATTTTCCTCCTCTATTACTTCGAGGCCTCGTATACGTTTCTATCGCTATAACGTCTTTATTTGATAAATCTTTTTCCTCAAATGTTTTTTGTTCTGCCTCTGTCATTCTCTTTGAGAAAAATGTATCTTCTATTTCCCTCGGTTCTCTCAATAAGAAAGGAATGCGTGTTAATAATGAAAAATATACGTCCGGCTTTGGTATGTAGTCGATCTCGTATTTTTTATTTGGTTCTATTTCTGTTAATACAGCCACTCGGTCTTTATCCTCTTTTAAAAAGCCAATTAATACATTATTCATTCTCGTGTATTCATGACAATTTTCATATTCCTTTAATAGTTCAATTATTTGAAAAGCTGCAGGGGTAATTCCATTTTCACTTGTAAGTAGGCCTTTTTCTTTTAAACTCGTAGTTGCTTTCGTGACACATTCTGCATCAAGTAAAATAATTGCGTCACGGTTTGGCAATCCAAATATATCGGTAACCCCAGCTGCACCTGCGAGAACATATAATTCAGCAGGTGCAAAACTCATTTCTTTCCCCATTCTTTTATCCCTCGTTTCTCCATCACAGTTGTTTTATCGCCCTTACTTCCGATTTATCTCCGTACGTTTGAATGCTTTTATCTAACTCTTTCAAAGCTTTCGTATGTCCTTCAAATGCCTCTACCATTTCTGAATTATATTGAATGATCAAATCAAGATAACTTAAAAATGCATCTCTCGTTTTTCCATTCCATTTCGCACCTGTGACATATGCTTTTAAGTCTTTCGCTTGGTTTAAAGAATCCTTCATACCATTTTCAATGTTTTGTGCGTAAGAAATGGCACTTGCAGTGTTACTTCCTATAATTTCAACCTCTTTACCACTCATGTTCGTTCCCTCCATTCTTTGTATGCTTAATGGATAAGTTTTTCAAATTCCTTTTTCTTTTCTTCAAAAGCCTTGGTCGCTGCAGCGTATGCTGACGCTTTCTCTGATTCTGCTTTCGCTTTATATTCCAAATACTTTGCATAAGCTGTACTTTTTGCAGATCCAACATCGCTTAATGCACTTTTAAAATAGGATACTAATGTATGTAATTCTTCATCCTTTTCATGACGTTTTTGTTCAAATTCAACTGCCGGAATTTTATTAGCTTCTAAACCATTACTTTTACTCTCATAATCTCTCTTCGCTGATTCAGCATCTTGAATGAATTGCTTTAACTCTCTTTCTTTATCTTTTAAATAATCATGTAAATCATCATACCGATCTCGTTTCCTCGCACTTTCTGTAAAACCAGACGCATTTAAAAAAGCATTGTACAATTCATCTAACATCTTTCTCCCCCTTTAGCGTAATAACTATGTAGTTAAATTCGTATATTTAAACATGAATATTCATTACATTAAGAATTAACAAATAATTATTTTTACATATTGCTATTTTATCAAAGGGATTTTAACATTTCCATATTTTATGAATGGCTTTCGCATTTTTCTTCAATAAAGTGAAACTTTAATCAATATGACTATGTATTTATTATTACCTTTTATCCAATTCATTCGTATTAAATCCTTGCTTGAGAGTAAGACCAGTTCTTTCTTATTTCATAAACAACTATTTCTGGATAATCCCAATGAAGCGTACGAGTAGGCTCCCGGACTCGTTTTACTATTCCTTGGGCTGTTTTGTTTCTATATTCATTCCAATATTTTGGCTCAGTCGCTCTTAAAAGAACGATAGAAAAAGGATCTGATATGAATATCAGATCCTTAACTTTAATTTCTTAATACATACATCTTTTTACACGATAACTGGTTCGTACGTGCTCAAATTATCATACTCAGTTTTTACAATACTAGGTGGAAGGTTAACACATCCTTAGATTCACCTTTTCTTGTAGCAGTGCATAATGTTTAATAAAATTAAAGCATATTTTTACTTACCAGACTTAATTTTTTCGTTATATTCTTCTAAAGTTAACCCTTTTTCTTTTAGATAAACGGCAACTTCTTTTCCTACATAACGATAGTGCCATGGCTCATACTTAATGCCAGTAATATTCTCTTTATCTTTTGGATAGCGGAGAGTAAACCCATATTCTGCAGCATTCTTATCTAACCATTTGAATGCATCGGTAGTTTCAAATTTTGCATTTAAATCTTCTACAGTATTTTGCCATTCAACTGAAATAATGTCTAACGCTAATCCAGTATGATGTTCACTTGCACCAGGATACTGAAGATATTCCAATGCCTTAGCACTAGCCTCTTTATCCGACAAACCTTGAGATTTATAGCTTTTAACTGAAGCATCATAATAAGTTTGTTGTAATTTTATAGCTCGATAACCTGATCTTAAATAAAGATTGATTCCCTCTTTTTTTGCAGCTGCTACCATATCCTGATAGGAAGTTGCAATTCTACTATCTATTTTCATATTTGGCTTCGCATTTTGAGTGATACTTGTTAATTCAATTCCTAGTTCCTTTGATAACATATGCTCTCTATTTACAAGGATAATTCTCCAATCATTAACATCAGAGATAGGTAAAACATCTTTTTTCTTCGCATGTATTTCATTTTTATTTTTATCGTTATTATTAGTAGTTTCCTGAGATGTTTGCTTTCCACTACAAGCAGCAAGACTCCATCCCATTGCTAATACCAATGCTAAAATTATAAATTTTTTAATTGTATCTCATTCCCTTTTTGTTTATTAGTCTTTATACCAATTTCCCAACACGTCTCTAGGAATCTCCTTGAAATCCTTCAAAGAAACCGGGCCGACAAATTTTTTAATTCCATGTTTTTTAGAATTTTCATCCGAATAATCTTTTAAAAATTGAATTTTAAATTGTTTCTTACCATCAGCATAGTCGGTTACTGTCGGTACGATTGCCGCTTGTCGTATACCAAAAGTTTTATCTTCATACTTAACAAATTGTACATAAGATAATCCTCCAACCAATGTTTCTAATTTTTCTTGCGCAGAAATAAGATTTCCAAGAGAATAATAGATTAGCGTTTCATGTCCATCTTTATTTTGTTTCCACTCAATTGGTTGAATTACATGTGGATGATTTCCAATTACTACATCTACACCTAAATCTGTTAAATATTGAGCAACTTCTTTTTGTTGCTTTGAAGGTGTTGAGGTATATTCTACTCCCCAATGCACCATAACAATCACCATATCAGAGCTACTCTTTGCCTTTTCCACATCATTTTGTATCGCTTTTTTATCAATTAAATTTAAAGCCCAAGACTTATCAGCTGGAATTTTAATTCCATTCGTACCATATGTATAATTTAGTAACGCAAAACGAATACCATTTTTTGTAATCGTTTTTATTTCATTACGCTCGTTTTTACTCTCATTAATACCTACTGGGATAACATCCGGATATTTTTCCCAGTATTCTCTTGTATTCGCAACACCTTTAATACCCATATCCATAGCGTGATTTGTCGCTTGCGTCACTATATTGAATCCAGTGTCCACTAAAGATTGGCCTACTTCTTCAGGTGTATTGAAAGTCGGATATCCTTGTACTTTTAAATTATTTCCGGCAATCGGAGTCTCCTGGTTCACTATAGCAAGATCACTTGATTTAACAGCCTTTTTGATATTTTCATAAATATAATTATAATCATATGAACCGTCTTTTTGTTTGCCATCTTTAATTACTGCGTCATGATATAAATTATCACCCGTAGCTATTAAATTCACAACCGATTGTACTTTTTTATCTTCCGTAAAATTAGGAGACTGTTGGATAGGACTTTTATCTACCCAATTCGGTGCTTTTAATGATGTATCTATATTGGATTCAGCCGGTGGTAACGAAGCTTTAGATGTCTTAACATCAGTATTACCACAAGCGGTTAAAAGCACTAAAAAAATAAGACATACTAAAAAAAACTTTTTACTTCTCTGTAAAGTATCTAACATGTGATCCTCTTTTCTGTTTTATTCCTTATAACCTGTTCTAACAAATCATTCTTTAAAAAAACGTATTTTGGTTTTACCCTTAATTATGGAAGGACACTCTGTTACACCTGCTTCGGAATATACTAATAATTGTTTTCCGCTTTCTAGCAATCTATCGATTCCATCAGAAGTAATAGATTACTAGAAAAACATAATCCATCAGGATGTCGACTAGTTTGATATACCTATTCCAATTGCAATAACTCGTTTAATATTTAAACAAGATAGGAGAATCGTTCATATAGCCTCTTCTCTCGCTTTATGTTTAAGGTGCCTCCAAAAAAGGGATCGTTGCTGTACCCCTTTACATAGTGCGAAATTTTTGCAACTAATTTCTTTCATTCAAGCGACAAACATTATACCGATAACAATAAGTAAGACCCAAGAACTTATTTTACCAATATACGAAAAAAGTAGCAATCTTTTGTCCCATATAAAGAAGCCCATTAGGAGAAATGAACGAGAGATTCATTCTATTCAATTCCTTCATTGATTAATAAAAAAACAAGCCATCCAACTATTGGATGGCTCTATACTATAAAGAAAATTTGTTATTGGATTACTTCAATTTCCCTTCAAAAACAATCTTCCTACCGCACGGCTCAACTACTGTTTTGCCGTCTTTCTTTACTTCATGAAAGATTGGCTCTTCCATACGACGAGACGGAGCGTAGCCTTCTTGTTCCATACGTGCTAAGCAGTCTGTAATTGTTTCATTTTCAAGTACTTCAAATTTCTTTTTATTAGGTTGTTTTGTCATGCCCTAACCTACTTTCTATTTTTCTTGATGCAAATTGATTTTTCATGTAGACCATATATAACATTGCGAGAATTCCCATTATAATCATAACCGCAATAAAAAAGCTTGTATACTGTATTTTTTCTATAAATACGCCGCCTAATACAGGTCCCATAATACTTCCTAAACTAAAAGCGATTCCGGATAATATATTACCTGCCGGTAGTAAATGTCTCGGTAATAAATCAGTCATAAATCCAAGCCCTAAAGAGAAGCACGATCCAATAACCATACCCGCTAAAAGCATGCAGGCAAAGACGATCCAGTAATATTGATCAAATACGGCGGCAAGTAGAAAAATGCCCGTACTTATGCTAAACGTCCACGTTAATATACGGTCCCTTCCGTATTTATCACTCAATATACCGAGCGGAATTTGTGTAATAATACCCCCAACTGCAAATGCTGGTAATAAGAAGGATACATCTGAAACAGACCACCCTTTACGAAGTGCATATACTGGTAAGTTACTGTTTAGCATTGCTTCAAGTACGCCATATGCAAGTGGTCCTAGCAGTGCAATCCATCCTAATCCAACAACTTGTTTATAACGAGAAAATGATGATTCACTCTTCGCTTCTCTTTCATCTTGCGCTGGGAATGCATTTTTTGTTGGAAGTAGTAAAAGCCAACCTATTAAACAAAGTACAGTAGATATAATAAATGGCGTTGCAAGACCGTACTGCACAGTGCTTGCTAAATACGGGCCAACGGCAAAACCAATTCCAAAGAATACACCGTATATCGATACTTGTCTCCCTATTTTACTTGGGTCTGATGTTGTCGTGATCCACGTTTGTGTTCCGACATGAAGCATATGATCTCCGACTCCAACTAGAAATCTAAGGATAAACCATACCCAAAACGAAAATGTTTGTGTAAAAAAGAATAATGAAATAATAACGAGAAACCCACCTATAACAATAATCGGCTTCATTCCAAACCTTTGCATCGGTTTTTCAAGAAACGGCGAAATGACTAATATCCCAATGTACAATGCCGTCGCATGAATACCATTAATACTTGAACTAACCCCTTCTTGTTCAAAAATCATTGCAATGGCAGGTAAGAGCATTCCTTGTGATAAACCTGAGATTGCTACAATCCCAACCATAATCCAAAAAGTAAAACGCATTGACATCCCTTTCCCTCTCCTTCTCACGCTTCCACTTTTCATTATAAACTGTTTCTGCAAATGCGTGTACGGATATTCACAATAAAAAACAAGCTAAAAGAATGAACCTTTTAGCTTGTTATCTTATCCTTCCCAAACTTGCGCTTTCACATTGTTATGAAATTGCTTAAAGTATGGATGTTTATAAAAAGCAGTTTCATATAAGTATTGCTGTGCGTTAGCGATTGGTGGCTGCGGATATTGCATTTGTAAAGGAACTACAGCTGGCGAAACTTGCATATACAGCGGGTTTATCATCATTTTTGTATATGCGTAATGATTATATGGCGAATAAGCGATGAAAAATGGTTGATGCATTGATAATCTCCCCTTTTACCTACAATGTTATAGTATATGCAATACCTTTCATTTCGGGGATTATTTCTGTTCTAACCAATTCTCTACATGTTTTATAAATACATCTAAACAATCAATAAACGGCGAGTGTCCGCAATCTTCTAATACCTTCAACTCTGCATTTGGCAAATGTTTCGCTAATTCCTCACCGACTACTTGGGGTACGACATAATCTCTATCGCCTTGTATGACGAGTGTTGGCGCTTTAATACGATGAATTTGCTTACTTCCCTCTACAACCCCATTATGTTCATCTGAAATATTAAATGTAATGAGCGCATAATTCACATCTACGAAATTACGTTGCGTTAACATATCATCTAAATACTTTTCATAACGGTCCGGTTCAGGTTGGTTATGCGTATATATTAATAGATTCCATACTGTACGGTAATATAGTTTGTTCATATTTTTTATCGCGTCTAATACTGGAGCGATTTGTACTGGATCTTGTGCAATTTCTTCTTTCGTCTTTACTAAACTTGATACAATCGGCTGCCCATTCGTATCTTTTTTAAAGATTGGGTAACCTTTCATTCCTACTGATTCTACTAAAATTAACTTTTCTACAAAAGTTGGGTGATTCGCTGTAAATTGCATCGCAACGCCACCGCCCATTGACCAGCCCATTAATGAGAATTTCTCTAGCTTTAACTCGTCGATAAATAATTTTACATCTTCTGCAAAGTCTTGTAATGAATCTATCGATTGATTATACGTTGATTGTCCAAATCCTCTTAAATCAAGAGCGTAAATATGGTATTGATCTTGCAACTTTTCAATAACTAAATCCCAATGTTGTGACGATGTCATGTTCCCGTGAATGAGTACAAGAATATCTTTATTTCGCCTTCCAACTTCCTGATATGCAATCGTTTCTCCGTTCGATAGTGAAACAAACTCCATTGTTGCAGGCTTAATCATCACAAGTTCCCCCATTCTATTTAATAGAAAGAAAATTCTTTACTTAATTAAAGAATAGCACGTAGAATGTACGTTCGCAACATAAAACCTATAAGAATTTTTTACATAAATCAACATGTCTATTACTAGACAATTATTATAAAAAAGTATATAGTTAGCTAGGTAACTAATTTGAAAGGATCAAAATACATGGACGAAAAACAACATTTTTTTCACATCGTCAGCCAGACTTCTCGAAAGTTTACGAAGAAATTTAATGAACGTGTATCTCCAACAGGGTTATTTAGTGCGCAATGGGCTGTTATTTTCCGCATTAATCAAACTGGTTCTTGTACGCAAACAGAATTGTGCCAGTATTTAAATGTTGAATCACCAACGATGACTCGTACATTAACACGTATGGAAACGATGGGATGGATTATTCGTACAGAAGGTAAAGATCGCCGTGAGAAGCTCATTTCTTTATCCGAAACAGCGATAAAGATGATTCCAATATGGCAAGAAGAAGTTGATACTTTCGAAGAAAAAACGCTAGAAGGTATTAATGAAGATGATTTACATCAAGCATTTCAAGTTTTACAACAAATTATTAAAAATTTAGATTAAATTGGAGGGATGACGATGCAAAGTGAGAAACTTTGGACGAAGGATTTCCTCGGAACTTGTTTTAGTAGTCTATTTCTCTTCTTAACATTTTACATGCTTATGACTACTCTGCCTGTCTATGTAATAGACGGCCTAAAAGGAAAACCTGAGGAAATTGGTTTAGTTGCAACTGTGTTTCTTATTTCTTCTGTTTTATGTAGACCATTCACAGGAAAATGGCTCGATGATTTAGGAAGAAAGAAAATATTATTTATTTCACTTTCATTATTTTTAGCCGCTACTGTTATGTATTTCGGTGCGCAAAGTTTATTCTTATTACTTGCCCTTCGCTTCTTACACGGTATTGGGTTCGGGATGGCAACGACAGCTACTGGTACGATCGTAACTGATGTTGCGCCAGCTCATCGACGAGGCGAAGCACTTGCATATTTCGGCGTATTTATGAGTCTGCCGATGGTAATTGGTCCTTTTTTAGGTTTAACAATTATTTCTCATTTTTCGTTTACTGTGTTATTTATCGTTTGTTCCGTATTTTCATTACTTGCATTTTTATTAGGACTACTTGTAGATATTCCACACGAAGCACCTGTTAGCAAACAAAAACGTGAAAAAATGAAATGGAAAGACTTAATCGAACCATCTTCTATTCCAATTGCACTTACAGGATTTGTTTTAGCCTTTTCTTATAGTGGTATTTTATCCTTTATTCCTATTTATGCGAAAGAACTCGGTTTAAGTGAAATTGCAAGTTACTTCTTTATTTTATACGCACTTGTTGTTGTCATTTCTCGTCCATTTACAGGAAAGATTTTTGATCGCTTCGGTGAAAATGTACTCGTTTACCCTGCTATCATTATTTTCACAATCGGAATGTTCATATTAAGCCAAGCACAAACTTCATTTTGGTTCCTTGGCGCAGGTATGCTAATTGGTTTAGGTTACGGAACATTAATTCCGAGTTTCCAAACGATTGCGATTTCTGCCGCTCCAAACCATAGACGTGGTTCTGCGACAGCTACGTATTTCTCATTCTTTGATAGTGGTATTGGCTTTGGTTCTTTCATTTTAGGTATTGTCGCAGCGAAATCCAGTTATCATAATATGTATTTTATCGCAGCTATTATCGTTGCGTTCACTTTACTTTTATATTATGGATTACACGGACGAAAACAAAAATTCAAGAAACAACCTACAGACGGAAAAATTTCCGCTTAACGTTAATAAGGAAAGTAAACTTCCCCGTTTACTTTCCTTATTTTGTATTTCTTTCAAGACGAGCGTATACTTATAGTAGAAATAAAAAGGAGGGCCATATATGAAACTAAAAAAATCTCCCCTACTCTTACTTATACTAACATTCATATTTGTAATTACAGGGCTTGGGTTTACTTACTTCAAACAAAATAAAACGACCCCATCAAAACATAATGTGACAAAAGAAAACTGGTTAAATGACCCTTACTTACGTTGGTCATATACCCATATGAAAGAATTCACTTTAGTTAATAACGTAAAAAACAATCCTGACCAAATTGCTCACTTCCCTTCCGCATTGCAAAACTTAGACGATTTTGCTGTGGAGCGTAGATTCGGAAATACAACTCCTCTAAAAAAACTTTTAGACGATAACAAAACAGATGCTTTTGTCGTTGTACATAATGGACAACTTGTTTACGAACGATATTTCAATGGGTATAAACAGAATGAACCTCATGGTATGGCATCATTAGCAAAAGTCTTTACCGGGGCAATTATACAATCTCTCGCTGAAGAGAATCGTATTGACTTAGAAAAAACAGCTGACACTTACATAAAAGAATTAAAAAACACACCGTTCGGTAATGCCACACTTCAGCAATTAATGGACATGCAAGTTTCAGCAGAATACCCGACCCACGGATATGAGCAGCCTGGGCTAGAAAATCAAGATGCACAATTATATTTAGCTAGCAATATTTTACCCCGCGGCAAAAATTACGACGGTCCGATGAAAATTTATGATATGTTACGAGAAGCCGAAGAAACTGCACCGCCTGGTTCTTCCTTTTCTTACAATAACGGATCAACAGAAACGCTCGCTTGGATTATTAGAACTATTACTGGTAAATCACTAGCTGAAAATGTAAGTGAACGAATTTGGTCTCAAATTGGTATGGGAGAAAACGCGTATTACGTTACAGATGAAACAAAAGTAGAACAAGCTAGTGCTGGATTAAATGCAACTGCTAGAGATATGGCGAGATTTGGGCAATTACTATTAAACAATGGAGAATATAACGGAAAACAAATTCTCCCTTCTTCTATTACAGAAAGTGTAAAAAATGTCCAAGAAGGTGAACTTGCAATTGGCCCTGGAGCTTCCATTTCTTATCATAATCAATGGTGGATTCCGCACAATGAACAAGGTGCTTTTGAAGTGTTAGGTAGTTACGGACAAACACTTTACATCGATCCGAAAGCAAATATGGTAATCGTTCATTTCTCTTCTAACGCAACGCCAAGTAATGAAATACATTCGACTTACTCAAATATGTATGTTGATATTGCCCATCATTTAGAAAAGCTTCCACAGTAGTGGAAGCTTTTCTAAATGATGGGATATTTTATTTATACTCCTACATATTAGAAGATGCTGAAAGAATAACTGCTTATAACACGCCTATCAAAATTTATATAAGCAGTTTACATGTTTAATTAAGTGTTTAACTAATACATCCACACCTTTTGGAGAATTCGTTAAAACACTTCCCTTACAAAGATTGTCTGTTCATATTGGTCGAAAATTTCTTCTATAGATGAAAATAAAGTTTCTTCCGGGATGATGAACTTTATTTTTTGACCATTTTTTAACATAAAGGAAATTGTTCCATTATCATTAAAACCTGTATGAAACGTTCCTCGTTTATTTAATAGTACCTCTTCAATTGTATTTATTTCAATTGAAAAGTTATTCTTTAATTGCAAGAGTTCATGTATATTGCCAGTATGTATTTTTGTATCTATTTCAGTTTCTAAGTTTAATTGTTTTTTCTCAATTTTTTTGAACCAAAACAAAAACAATAGCTCTCAAATACCAGGTAATTGTTTTTTATAAGCATGTCGACTATGAAACTGTCCGCCAATCTTTATAAAATATATACAGTCACCTGTAACAAAAACTTTATAATACATATCTGCCGTAAACATTTTAGGCTTTAAAAGATAAAAACTTTTGATCATAATTCCCCCATCAATTTTAAGTGTATTTGTATAAACATTTTTAGCTAGGTTTGTGCTTAAACATATTTCTCATGTAATGCAACACTATTGTATTGAATCTCCTCTCCCTTTGCAACAGTTGCTTTGAAGCCAGCTAGTAACCTTTCTCTATACTATCCCTATAAGTGCTACCCCATTTCCAACCGTTTTCTTCTAGTATATTAAAAGCAGAATCTGATACAAGGCTCTATATCAACCTATCAATAAATTACCACCCTACAAATATCTGAATTTTCTTTATGTTGGAGGTTATCTCCTAAACAACCTCGAATAATTGTAATACATATACATAAGGAGGGTGATCTATTTTGTTTCGTTCCTTTACAAATGGTTGCGTCGCCTTAGTGCAACGCTTCTTGCCAGAACCGTTTATTTTATCATGTTTACTAACTGTTTTTGTTATCTTCTTTGGTATGTTTGCGACTCACCAAACCCCTGTAGAAATGATTAATCACTGGGGTAATGGAATTTGGGGACTCCTCGCCTTTTCTATGCAAATGGCACTTGTACTCGTGACTGGATCTGCTTTAGCAAATGCTCCTCTTATTAAAAAGGGATTAACGAAAGCTGCCAGACTACCAAAAACGAATGGACAAGGCATTATTGCCATTTCAATTGTAAGTTTACTTGGTGCATACATAAACTGGGGCTTTGGAATTGTTGTATCTGTTTTATACGCAAAAGAAGTGGCAAGGCAGCTGGACGGATTAGATTATAGACTAGCAATCGCCTCTTCTTACTCTGGATTTCTCATTTGGCATGCGGGTCTTTCTGCCTCTATCCCTCTTACGTTAGCAACAGGCGGTGAAACGTTAATTAAAACGACTGCTGGAAGTATTAAAGAGGCGATTCCAATAACAGAAACGTTATTCTCACCATACGCTCTCGTTCCAGTTATTATTTTTCTCATTACGATGCCTCTCATTAATAAGGCGATGCATCCAGATGAAAAACATACGATAACTGTAGATCCTAGCGTGTTCCATGAAGAAGCCGCTGCTCAAGAAGTAGAAAAAAATACATTCGCTGAAAAGATGGAAAATAGCATTATTATTACACTTTGCGTTGGATTGTTAGGTCTCATTTATATTTTCAATTACTTTTATACGAAAGGTTTTAACCTTACTCTCGATATCGTGATTTTTATGTTATTAATTGCAGGTCTTATTTTCCACCGTACTCCGATTCAGTATATTCGCGCTTTTTCAGAATCTACGAAAAGTGCTTCTGGCATTTTACTTCAATTTCCGTTTTACGCAGGAATTATGGGCATGATGATTGGAGCAAATAGTGAAGGACTTTCACTTGGAGGAGCTATTTCTAATTTCTTTATTAGCATTTCAAATGAAACGACTTTTCCGCTCTTTACATTTTTAAGTGCTGGCATTGTTAACATTTTCGTTCCATCTGGCGGCGGTCAATGGGCTGTGCAAGCACCAATTATGATTCCAGCTGGCGCTGAACTTGGTGTACCTGCTGCAAAAACAGCAATGGCAATTGCATGGGGCGATGCTTGGACGAATTTAATTCAACCTTTCTGGGCATTACCAGCATTAGCGATAGCTGGTTTAGGTGCTCGTGACATTATGGGATTTTGTGTTGTGAACTTACTATATGCGGGTTTTATCATTAGTCTATGCTTCTTATTTATTTAAACAAAAAGCTAGTTTTATACTAGCTTTTTTACATAATAAATCACTTATTTCCCACGCAATTTATAACCTTCTCCCACTCTATCTCCGTAAGATGTAATGACTCAAATGCAAAAAAATCTTCACACACTTTTTCAATTAGATGTGGATTTTCCCTCAAAAAATTCCACTGTAACGCTTTAGGAAGAAAATGCATTTCATATTCTTTACTTCCCCGTACTACCTCATCAACTTCTCTTTCACAAATTCCTCTTATCAAGTAGTCATTTCTTAACTCTATTTGAATTTGCTGAAATGTTTTACTACATTTTTTCAATTGAAGTAAACACGTAACATACTTCCGAAAAAGTTCGCCGTCATACTGAACACAGTTTATAATACGGTCGACTTCATTCATAATGTACGAGCCTTTTCTTCTATTTGTAATAACCATTTTTCACGCTTTGATACTTTACTCGTTTTCACAGATTGAAACACTGAACGTTTTATATCGCGAATGCCACAAAAACGTAAAACACCTCTCTTCATCATAATCCAATCTGCTGATCGATATAATAGTGCGACGTACCATAACGGTGAATCTAGCGTATTAATCACCCACGCCTTCTTACCTTTCAATAAGCCTTTCGGCAGAGCCCCTTCATATTTATAAGCAAATCCAGCTACGAAAATACGATCGATAAATCCTTTTAAAATTGCTGGCATCCCCCACCACCATATTGGATAGATGAATAGAAGTGTATCTGCTTCTTCTACTAACGTTCTGTACCGAGCTGTTTCTTCTTCATTTACTAAATCACGTCTTTTCTTCTCTTCATTAAATACGAGGACTGGATCAAATTGTTCTTTGTATAAATCAAGCAGCGTAACTGAATGATTTGTTTCCGGTAGTCCTTTTTGCACATGATTTAAAATCGCCGCGTTAAAACTTGAAGGATTAGGATGAGCGTATACAATTAGTACGTTCACTACATAACAACTCCCTCTATACGTTAAAGTTTCCCCTTCTTTAATAACTTCTCTAAAATTTGTACGTTTTTCGAACTTTGCAATAATCGATTCAATAATATAAGTAATTCTTCTTTTTCTAAATCTTTCAGTTTCTCTTTAACTGCACTCTCACCAGCACCTTGAATATCATAAACAACTGCCGCCATATGCTTACAAAGATTCTCATATGGACATTCGCAGCTACTTTCTGAAAAATCTTCGAGATTGATAACTACTTCATAATTTCCTGCATTTCCAGTAACGAAAGCAAACACTTTTTTATCATGTATTTCAACATCTTCTACATGTCCATCTTCATAATATTCATATCCCTTATCTACAATGTACTTTGGGATCCATTTCGTTATATCTTCTAATAAGTAAGCGTACATAATTGTACGCCTTCCTTTAATTCCCTTTTGACTTCAAAAATCCTGTATGTTATTCTAATAACTGTCAAATAGCAAGTCTATATGACAAAACGACTGACACCTATTCGGCGAAGGTGTCTCTTTTCATTTGCAGCCGATATGAATTGCCTCTTTCAGGCACATTCAATTTTTGACACTACACACTCAACACCATTCCCTGTATCAGGCTGCTTTAGCAGTCTTTTACTCTACATACTCCGTTATTTTAAGAAAAAAAGAGAGCTTAGCTCCCTTTTCTCGCCTTATACAATACCCCTTTTTCAGCATAGAGATATTCATCAGCTAATGTAATTTTCCCATCCAGTTTTAGTTCGTCTAATAATCTTGATAAATAAAATTGATGCAACATCTTTTTCGTGAATTTTCCTTCATGATGCGAAACGATATGTTCTTGAATATCTAACAATGATATCGGCTTATCTTGCTCTATCATATATTCATAAACTGTACTACGCAGTTTTACGTATTTTTCGAGTGTCACAGTAATGCGCAACCCCTTTCTTCTTAATATAAATTTTCGTAATCGGTTTTTTTGCAATAAAAAAACCTCTCCGATAAGAAGAAGTTACGTATATATCTTCGTCTTATCTCCCAGAACAAATATGTTCTGCTGGAATTAGCACCTGCATCGCGGTTGCTGGGTTTCATCGGGCCAGTCCCTCCACCTCTCTGGATAAGAAAATATTCACTTAATTCTTACTATACGTAATTCCACTTTAATTGTCAAATAAATATAACAAATTATATTTTCTTCCTTACTGTTCATACTACCCATATACGAACACGCAAGGAGGATTATGAAATGCATCAAAATGCTCGCGGATATGTACAAGATTCTTTTCAATCATTACAAGAAGCTAAAAATTGTTTAGAAGAAGCGCTCGAAACAGTTGAAAAAGATTTTAATCGCGCTCGTATTGAACAATCACTTTATGCTGTTGAACAAGCTATTCAACGTTGCGAGTACACCGTTCATATTTTAGAAAAAGATTAAAAACTTCCCATCAATTGATGGGAAGTTTTTTCAAATGGCATACTTCATAATTATTGCCGTTATGATTAAAAAATATACAGAATTAGCAATTTCTAAAATTCCTACTTTTATAATAGAAATTTTTTTGCCATACAACATAATCGCTCGAATGACACTTGGTATAAAAATAAGAGAACACCACGGATTAATCACAAATATGATTATCGTTAATACGATATGATATCCCCAAGATATAAGACGATACTTCGGGTTATTTTTTTCACGAATCATCGTTTTCACATAGAACGTACTACCTAAAAAGTATAAAAATGAAATAAGTGCAATGAATATAGCTGTATGATCGATTTGCTTCATTGAAAAGTAATAACTAATTAACCCACCGATACAAAACACAATGATTGCACAAATATCATTTAGCAATGCTCTTTCATTTTTTTGACGGGCGTAATACATATTCACTATAAATAATGGAATCATTACTATTAAGAATAAAAGAATTCGCCACTCATATAATAAAGAAATCATCCCAAATAGGAACGCAATACTGAAATAAACAATGGCAGCTTGTAAAAACCCTTTTTTTCGTCTTTGCTTTATGTACGTAAGAAATGGATACGTGGCTAAATAGATAAAGAACCACGCTAAAAACAATGGAATATGATAAATAGTAGGTTTCCCAAGTATGACACTTAATAAAAAAGGAATAACAAGCATGGCCCATGCACCATGTTGCTTCGGAATAACTAACTTCATTAACTATACACCTCCCTTTTAAAAAAAGTTCTCACCTACCATTATACAAATAATTTTATATAATAACGGATGTATATTAAATCGATTTTTTGACAAAAAAATGCTCCTTACAATATGTAAGAAGCATGAAAGAGGCAAACGAATATGTAAGTCGCGACCCTACCTTATATGAGTATGCTTTTCTATGTCACGTTATGCTCATCTAATATACCGTATTTCTTTTTAAATCTTGTAAGAATCGTAATCCATGAAGTACTAAATAGTAATAAGAAAATAACATTCGAAATCGCATGGCTCAAATCAAAGTAAAAACTTGCGATATAATACGAAATGACAGTTTCCCACGTTGCTTCTCGTATAAAACCGAGAAGGCCCCAGAAATTCATAATCCAGCCAAATAAAAAACCAACAATTACTCCGTAAAGAAGTCTTCCCCATAGCTTTTTCATAAAAAATGTATTACGAAGTAGACCTGCTATAAAACCAATCATGCCCCACGAAAACATTTGCCACGGTGTCCACGGACCTTGTCCTAAAAAAATATTAGATACGATTGCTGCTGTAGCACCAATCATAAAACCAGTTTCACTTCCAAAGACAATTGCAGAAACGATAATGACAAAAGAAGTTGGTTGTACACTTGGTAAAATAGAAAATGGCACCCGGCTTACTGCTGCAATTGCCGCTAATACAGCAACGAGAACAATTTCACGTGAAACAAACGCCTTTCTTTCAAAACGGATATAGAAAGGTAACATAATAACCGCTAATATAAACAAACTACTTAACATGTAATAACCGTCCATGACAAGTGTCGTAAAGAGTAATGTGCCGATTATTACTGCAAAGATACATATTATGAATGCAACATATCTTTTGGACACGCTTCGTACACATCCTCCCACGTTAATGCATATGGCAATTCTTTTCGAATGAATCGATTAATAGATGTTGTATAAAAGAAGTTGCCGCTAAAAAATTCTTTCGGTGCATCATTCATAATGACTGTTCCATCAAATAACATCATACATTGATCAACGTATTTCGCTGCAAATTCAATGTCATGCGTCGCCATTACAATTGTTGTTCCTTCTTTTTGTAGCTTCCTAAATAGCTCTCCTACTCTTTCTTTCTTCCATGGATCTAACCCCTTTGTCGGTTCATCCAGTAATAATAGCGTTGGCTTTGATAATAACGTTGTACATAGCGCAAGTAATTGTTGCTCTCCTCCGCTACAATCATGCGGATGGCGTTCTTTAAGCGCATGTAACCAAAACTTTTTCAACATCTCTTCTGCAATTTTTCTTCCTTGTTCTCCATATAATTCACGCGCACGTTCATAAACCTCGTCCCATACTGTATCAAATGTAAAATGGTAATACGGATGCTGCGATACATACCCAATACTTTTAAAACGTTCTTTCGAATCAATTTTATGTATTACTTTTCCGTTCCACTTTACTTTCCCTCTTCTCGCTTTTTGTAATCCTGCTAAAATCGTTAACAGTGTAGACTTACCTGTACCATTCTTCCCAACGAGTGCTACCCATTTTCCTTTTTCAATCGAAACTGATAAATCACGTAAAATAAGCGGACTATTTTTTTCATATTGGAACGAAATATGCTCTGCGCTTAAAATTACCTCTTGCTTTTCACTTTGTGCTATTGGCTCATTTACATATGATATCGCTGCAAAATCATTCATTTTCATTTGCGCCTCTCGCACTGTAAACGGAATATCTCTCACATTCCACTCTAAAAATAGCCTTGGAATTTGCGGAATAAATGGACGGAATGTTTCTACTCCCCACATATCCGTAATAACAATTTTAGGACTACCATCATACATAATACGGCCATTATCCATACAAACAACGCGTGTTGCAAGCGGGATAACTTCATCTAAACGATGTTCACTTAAAATAATCGTAATTCCAAGTTCTTCATTAATCCGTTTTAATAATCCTAAAAACTCTTTTGCAGCGATTGGATCTAACTGCGCTGTCGGTTCATCTAATAATAGCAATTTCGGCTGCATAACTAATACCGCAGCTAAATTAACAAGTTGCTTTTGCCCACCAGATAACGTGTGAACAGATTGATGCAATAAATCTTGAAATCCTAAAAAGCTAATAAGCTCTGCTATTCTTTTTTGAATAATATGTGATGGTAATCCGATATTTTCTAAAGAAAATGCTAATTCTTGAATCACTGTATCCATAACGATCTGATTTTCTGGGTTTTGAAATACCATCCCAATTTCTTGGGCAGATAACAAATCAGCTACTTCCTCTATTAAAACACCCTCATAAAACATCTCTCCAGAACGCGTACCAATTGGAAGTAACTCCTTTTTAAAATGTTTTAATAAAGTCGTCTTCCCAGATCCCGATCCTCCAGCAAGTGCAATAAACTCACCTTTTTGAACAGAAAGAGAAATATGCTGTAACGCTTTTTCATTTTCATCAGCATATACAAATGATAAATTGTTTATTTCTGCATGCGCCACCATATCCATTCTCTCCCTTCCATTATGATTGGTAAACTAATAAACATCGTAAATACGACAAACATCATCCCATCGTATTGCTGAAATAGAATCGATTCGACTTTCGGATAAATAATCAATTTCCCCCCGCCATAATTACTACATATAATAGCCGCTATAAATAAAATGATTAAATAACTGAGCGTATACCAATCGCGCCTTTCCATTCTATAGCGAATATACGTCGTACGCTTCGTTACACCAAATCCACGAGCTTGCATAGAATCTGCCGTTTGCAGTGCATCTTCTAATGAACAAATTAATAATACTTGCAGCAATTGCATACCATTTTTGACGCGTTCAATTATCGAACCTGAATCTACCTGCACACCTTTCGTCTTTTGAACGAGTGTGATTTTCTTTAATCGCCTTATAAACAAAGGAACAAATCTCACTGTAATCATCGTTAACAATGCAACTTTCGGTGAAATTCTTGAAAACAAATATAAAAATTTATGACTGGAAATAATATCATTGTATGACGCAAACGTAAACATAACTGCAACTAGTAATAACCCCATTACTATTCCAAACATAATCGCCTCAAGCTTAATACGGTCATCACCTAACCAAAATAACGTAGTTCGACCTCTATGCGTTAATAACGAATTAAATAAAATTACCATAAAAAAGAAAACAATTGTGCTCGGTAGCATCTTTCTTATCTTTTCGCTATTTCCTTGCATCACATTTAACATAATAATTAATACTATTGCTCCAATTAAAAAAAGAGGATGAAGACACATCATACATAGTATCATCACCCCGATATAATAGAAAAAATTCACAAAAGGATGTAAAGAAGAAAAACTTATTTTCATAGCCCTTTACCGAATGCCTTTCTTATTGTAATACGTATACCCACTCAATTGTATCTCCTGGTTTTACCGTAGCTACACCAGCACTATGGTTTGGAAAAGCACCGTTCACACGATATTTCCATCCACTAGTATCCGCAATATCTTTTTCATATAAATCATTAATACCTTTTACATAAATACTATCTCTAGATCCGCTTGCATCAACATCTAATCCTGTACGTTGCAATACTTTATACACTGTATCGCCTTCTTGTACATCCATCTTTTTCGCACCCATTATATATCCGTTATTTCCTTTTACCGAGATTGTTACTTGTTTTGCTTTAGGTACTGGTGGTACTGGTGGTGGCACTGGGTTTGGTGGTGGTACCGGTGTTGGTGGAGCTGGTACACTATTGTTCTCTTCTGGCTTTTTCTTTTGCTCCTGCTTCGGTGTTTCTTTCGGCTGATTCACAACCTTTGCTTCTTCTTTTACTTCTGGTGCTTTCGGTTGTTGTTTCTCTTCTTGTACTTGTTGCTGCTCTGGTTGCTTATTTACAGCAGGTTGCTCTTTCGGTTGTTGTTTCTCTTCTTGTACTTGTTGCTGCTCTGGTTGCTTATTTACAGCAGGTTGCTCTTTCGGTTGTTCCTGTTGTTTCTCTTCTTTCTTTACCTCTGGTTGTGCCTGCGGCTTTTCCTCTTTCGGCTTCTCTTCTACTTTTTGTTCTTGTTTCTCTTTCTGTTCTTCTTGCTGCTTTTGCTCTGATTCAGCTTGCTTTTCTTCTGCTTTTTCTTCTGGCTTCGCTTCATCTTTTTGTTCTTCTTGTTTCGCTACCTCTTCTTGCTTCGGTTCTACCTTCTTTTCAGGCTTTACAGCTGCCTCTTCACATCCGGCAAGTAGCCCGAGCGAAAGCAGTAAAGAAATGAACCATTTCACCTTACTCATCCTATCTCTCACCTTTCATACGAAAATTAGGAGCAAATAATTGCTCCTAATTTTTTGTTAAGCTGCTTTACGTCTCCATAATACATATGCAGAAGCAATACATAATACCCCCATACCTACTTCTGTTGCTGCACTATGAGATGATGCTCCTGTTTTTGGTAGACTGTTACCGTTTCCGATTTTTTTATTCTTAACCGGTTCGTTATCTACAACTACTTTTAGATTTTCATCTTTTGTTTCTTGTTGTACTTGTTTTTGTTCTTTCGGTTCTTCAGTAACTTCTTTTTCTACTACATTATTTTCTGGTTCAACGACCTTTTCTGGCTCTTCAATCGGTTTTGGCTTAATTACATCACCAGCGTCTACATTAGACCAATCATAAATAGATTTTCCCATTTCCTTAAATTGAAGTAATGCTAAAAGAGCCTGTTCTGTAGCCATTCCGTTACCATTTTGATCACTTGGTAACCATTTAAATTCACCATTTGAAAGTTGATATGATAATAGGTTTTGCATTGCCTTATGAAGACGGTTTTGATCTACATCTTTAACAAGCGATAATCCAATAATTGCTTGCGCAGTACTATTTGAATTTTCTTGTCCATCAGCTGAAAAACCGCCATTTTGCAGCTGTTCGTTATATAAATACGCAACAGCTTTTTGTATAGCTGGTTTCACATCTGATCGCTCTTGATAAGGAGCTAATGCTGATAAAACCATACCTGTTACATCAACGCTACTAGCACTATCTTTACTACCTGAACTATTATAAGTCCATCCACCGTCTGTATGCTGATTATTTAACAGTGCTTCCACTAGAGCAACTCTGTTCCATTTTGATTCAACTGGAATCTCATACTTCTTCGTATCAAATGCAAGTAAAGCAAATGCATAACCTGTAACAGAATTCACTTTATCTGACTCATACAATTTTTGAACTAAATTATGTCCACCTACATTTTTAGGGTCTGCACTCATTGCATTCATCATAATAATTGTTCTAGCTAAATCTGTCGCTGAAAAACGGTTAATACGCTTTTCTACTTTTTCAGTTACTGACTTAACATAATTTAATTTTGCCTCAATTGGCACATTCTTTCCAGAACGAGAAAGCGCTACAGCTACCCAATCACTTTCAATTCCATCTTGTAACATCTTGTCTGATGTTTTAGAAATGGCTTCATTTAATTGTGCACTTGGAACTTGAATGTTCTCTTGCTGTGGTTGTTCTGTTTTTTTATCATCTTGACCTTCTGGTTTTGGATCAACTGTCGGTTTACCATTTTCACCTTCCGGTTTTGGATCAACTGTCGGTTTACCATTTTCACCTTCTGGTTTTGGATCGACTGTCGGTTTACCATTTTCATCTTCCGGTTTTGGATCGACTGTCGGTTTACCATTTTTACCTTCTGGTTCTGGTTCTTCTGTTTTGCCACCGTTAGGTTCTTCTGTTTTACACGTCCCGAACTTATCTAACGTTTCTTTCAATGTTTCCTGGCTTATATTGCTCCAGTCTGAAACAAAGCGAAAGACAACAACATCTCCAGATTTTAATTTATAACTATCTGCTCCGACTTCTGCAGACTTATCATTTACATCATACAGCCAAGCACTTGTAGCCCCGGCCATTAAACCGTCGATTCCTTTTACATATGTTCCAAACGACATCGTTTCAGATTCTACCTTGTCCCCCATGACCTTTTGCAGCAAACTTAAAGCTGTTTCCCCATCTTTAATTTGCTCTTCTTTCGGGCATAACATAATGCCTTTTTGTGATTCCCCAATAATTGCAAGTTTTGCTGTATTTTCTTCAGCAAACGTAATATGTACTGTATTCGCAAAAGAAACAAATACAAGTGTCACTGCCATTAACGACGTAAGCAGCCACTTTTTCAACATTGCCATCCCAAAATTTCCTCCCTTACTACCATTTACACAAAAAAAGGCCCTTCAAGGGCGTGCGATTGACACTCTCTTTTTGTAAGTGTCGAACAAAAATGTACAACACCTCCTACCCGCATTATTCGCGGCTATATTTGTATAGGAAAAATAATTTTGTTTATGAACGTATCATTGTGATAACATTCACTTTTCTTGGCACAACTTACTTCCATTTAAGTTATCGTAAAACGATAAACCTATACATTCTGTAAATTTTAAATTTCTGTATTATTTTACTATTGACAAAGAATTTTGTCCATGCTTTATCGGATTTATTTTCTAAGAATAATAACTTATTAACTCTTAACTATGTAAACTCTTTTCACTAATAATGACGCCATCTTCATCCGCATAAACATATTCATTTGGATTCCAATCCACTTGTCCAAAATGCAATGAAATATTTCGTTCTCCTTTTCCTTCTTTCACACTTCTATTTGGCATTGTCCCTAACGCTAAAATACCAATATTAATATTCTTTAGTTCACTAGAATCACGAACATACCCATTCACAATAATTCCTGCTAGCTTTCTTTCTTCCGCAATAGCTGCCAAATTATCACCAAGTAACGCACAATTCCTAGACGCTCCGCCATCAACAACTAATACTGTTCCTTCTGGTAATGTTTGCAATCCTTCCTTCACTAGTACATTATCATCTTTCACTTTTACAGTTGCAATTTTCCCGTGGAATTGTTCTTTCTTCCCAAAAGACCGAAAAGACTGGCGACATATTTGTAATTCCTTTTCAAATTCATCACATAGATCTGTAGTTTTCCACATCTTGTTCCCTCTTTTCCTTTTTCTTTCTACATAACATATTCTTGGCTTATTATCGTTTCCCTGTCTAATATTGCAATAATTTGTATGTACGGGAAAAGGATACAAAAACTATTGCCTTAAGAAGCTACCTTTATTATAATCTATTTCACGGATTAAATTCAGAATATTAAAATTAATAAGGTGAAGAAGGAGGAATTTTATGCAAATACAAACTGAGGCAAAAAAACAACCTAGTAAACAAAAGTTTAAAATGCCTGATGCGTACGTACTACTATTTTTTATTGCCTTACTTTGCGCCATTGCTACTTATTTCGTTCCCGCTGGAGAATTTAAAAGAGTTACAAATGGGACCGTTACAACGACAATACCGGGAAGCTATCATTCTGTTCCACAATCACCTGTAGGATTTGTTTCTTTTTTTACCGCTATTGAAAAAGGAATGACACTTGCTGCTCCTATTATCTTTCTAATTTTATTTACAGGTGGAGCCATTGCAATTCTTGAAAAGACAGGTGCTCTTGACGGTTTAATCTATCATGTTATTAACAAATTTCGTAATCAGCAATTACTTTTCATATGTATTGTCGCCGCACTTTTTTCTATTCTTGGAACGACTGGCATTATCGTTAATTCAGTTATCGGTTTTATCCCCATCGGTATCATCGTTGCACGCACATTAAAATGGGACGCTATCGTCGGTGTAGCAATTATTTATTTAGGCACTTATGCTGGTTTTAACGCTACTATTTTATCCCCCTCACCTTTAGGCATTTCACAAAAGATCGCAGAACTTCCGATGTTTTCGGGAATTGGTTTACGCACAGCTATCTATATATCTTTTTTACTTGCCACTATCCTTTATATTAATTGGTATGTAAAGCGCTTGAAAAAATCGAATAAAGGAAGCATTCTTGGCGACAACTGGTTTCCAAGTAACGCTCTTTCAAGCGAAAAAGAAGCAGAGAAAAAAGAAGTTCCTTGGACGATACGTCATAAATTAATTTTACTCGTTTCAGCTTTATCATTAATTGCATTTTTAATAGGCGCTTTTCGTCTACATTGGACGGACGCAGAAATGACCGCTACTTTTATTTTCATAGCAATTACAGCCGGAATAATAGGTGGCATGAAAGCAAACGATATCGCTTCTACTTTTCTAGCGGGCTGCCAAAATCTCATATATGGTGCTTTAATCGTCGGAATGGCTCGCTGTATTTCAGTCATTTTAGAACAAGGAAAATTACTTGATACAATCGTTAACCAGCTCGCACAGTCTCTTGAAGGACAAAGCCCTGTATTTGGCGTTATCGGTATGTACGTAAGTAGTGCTGCATTACATTTCCTTATTTCATCCGGGACAGGAGAATCGGTTATTTTTATTCCGATATTAGCTCCATTAGCTGATTTCATGCACATTACACGCCAAGTTACAGTACAGGCTGTTATGCTCGGCGAGGGTGTAGTAAACTGCCTTAATCCAACTTCCGGTGTTTTAATGGGCGTTCTCGCAGCAAGCGGGATTTCTTATGGAAAATGGATTCGTTTCATGGCTCCACTTGCACTCATTTGGTTTATCATAGGACTTGTTTTTCTTATTGTTGGGGTGAATATTGAGTGGGGACCTTACTAAATACTTAACTTGATAAATAAGTACTATCGTTCCATATAAATATCTATTCTATTTCCCTCACTAGTCCTATAAAAATCATTTATTCTAGTAAAAATATAAGAAGGGATTGATCATAATGATCAATCCCTTTTATCAAAATATAATACCTTTAAAGATCTTAGTTCCAGATTTTATTTACCCATTCAGGATGATCAATAAAAGGATTGCGGTTATGTTGATATTTTGTAAAAATCACTTCATTACGCTTTCGCTCTAAATCATCGACCGGGTCTTGTTCATTCCATTTTAATAAGACAGATAGTTTCCCCATGTATGGATCTTTATTGTTATTTACTTTTTCATTCAGTTCTAAATCTATTTCGCCGTTGTCTCCCTCGTAACGAACAGCCATATAAAACAGCATTCTAGCAATATCTCCTTTTACACTATCACGAGGTTCCCAAGAATCACTATCATATTTACACTCTGTCGCTTCAGAATGATTCACACCACCATTATCAAAATCTAGATTTCCACGTGAACTATTTACAGATACATCCGTCGCTCTTAAATGATGTAGATCTGTTCCAGGTCCTGCAGTCGTTCCAAAGTCACCGTGAGATTTTGCCCAAACATGCTCTCGGTTCCAGTTATTTACTCCTGATCCATTCGTAAGTTTCCCTTGCGAACGACCAGTATATAAGAGTATCACATTATTTTTATTATTTGGATCTTCATCAGTATCTCTTAGTGCTTCCCAAACCGCACTGTATGATAACTTTGTATGATTATCAATAATATTATGCAGTTCCTTCTTTAATTCTAACCCCGTTTTTCCTATTGCGTTATTATAATATGTATCGTCATAATTTTTCACAATAATCTCTTGTGCTGATGCAGAAGCTACTTCACCGTGTATAGTATCTGTGAATGATAGAGATGCAGAACCTAAAATAAAAAATGAAGACAGTGTAATCATAGCAATCTTTGTATTTCGAAACTTCATATACCCATTTCCCCTTTAAAATATAATTTGAAGCTATTCACTAAAAAATGCTTTCTAACTCCCGAAACCTTTTAGAAACCCATACCCCTTTTCTGTTTATTTAATACAAGACTCTATCCAGTCTGTATCACTTCTAAACTTTTTATTTATTCACATTCCAAACAATTTCACTTTTAACAAGAAATATCCTTCTCCTATAAAGATTATTAAAATATTCTTTACAATTTAAAAGTAGTTTAATATTAACTTATAAATTTAAATTTATTTATGCAATAATGCATATTTGATAAATACTTTAAAAAACAGTTTGAATAAAATGCATTCAAAGAAAACCGTGCCACAAAACAGATACAATCTAAGACAGAAATAATAAAAATCAAGATGATAGCTCGACTTTTCCCTTTTCCATAACTGTCTTTATTTTTGTGTAAAACCTTTCTTTCTCTGAATAATACGCACAAAAATAGATTGGATACCATGTAGGCACCAATCTATTTTAATTAAAGAAACTGTGTCAATTCTGCGTTCACAACACGTTGTGCAGTAATAATAACATTTTCAGCTGTTAGTCCATAAACACTATATAGTCCACCAGGTTGATTAGGAACAATTTGAACTTCATATTCAAATGCTTGTCCAAAAGTAGGATGAACTAAACTTAGAGTTGCAAAAGTAGAAGCATTAGAATTCACATTGAAGTTTACCTGTTCAATTAATACTAATGAACCGTCAAGTCTAAAAACTCTAGCTACTCCAGTAAGTGGGCCCGCAGTACGGTTAAGGATCTTCACCCTAACTTTATTTGCGTTAGCAGGTTGATTTCCTACGTTTTCAATTGGTCCTGTAGTAAGAGCCATATAACATCACCTCCATTATATTGTTATGATATTCATTCATACGTATTAACGTTATAATATAATTACTCAATTTATTTAAAATAAAAAGAAGCTTCAAATTCTATTATATTTAGGTCATAGATATTAAACTTAATAAAAAGGCATCTAGCTAAGATTTTGAAGTGCTACAAAATCAAAAATTTTATATCACCACAGTTTTCTACGAGAATCCAGTGAACAGCTTATTTACATAATTTTCGTTATTGGAAGTAAACACCAATAAATAAGCGTATTACTATTCTTTAAATGAGTAACAGTTCTAAAATTGATTTTTAATAGAGAAAAAGGGTTACAGATTCGATTGTAACCCTTTTTCCAAATATTTTTTGTTTTATACGATTTCTATAATGATTACAGGACTGAAGTATGATTCAAAATAGCATTGATTATATGATTCCAATCGTCACAGTGAATCTCGTGACCCGATCCTTCTAAGGGTAATAACACAGCATGCGGAATTTCATTAACAAGAGCAAGACCATGCTCGTATGAAAGCACTGTATCTTCTGTACCATGGATAACCAAAGTAGGTATATTGATTTCTTTTAATCTCCCCTCATAAGAATCCTCACCTTTAAGAAGGGAATGATTAAACATACTGAGTAGATTATTTGCCCGTTTTGTTTCGTTTTCTACCTGCTTATAAGCCCTCTTCTTATCGAATTTATGCTTTGAACCACAAAGTAATGCTGATCCTGCAACCAAGTAATTTGCAACAGATTCTTCATCCGACCAATTTAGTTTGGCCGCATTAGTATGGTAAGCGAGTATCTTTTCATCGATCGGAGGCAAATTTCGGTCGTTATCTTCAGAACCAAAAATACCTGATGCAATCAAAGTTATACTTATAACTCTCTCAGGGTTCCTTAAGGCTACAATTTGAGCAATCATTCCACCTAATGACATTCCAACAATATGTGCTTCGTCAATATGATATGCATCGAGTACCCCAATCGCATCATCAGCCATATCTACCACAGTATAGTGGGAACTCCCCGGTTCATAAGTAGTTGACCGTCCGACATCTCTATTATCATAACGAATAACATATCGGCCCGTATCAGCTAATTGTTGACAAAATTCTTCATCCCAATAAACCATTGAACACATGGCTCCCATAATTAGTAAGACTGCTGGATCTGCTGAATTACCAAAGCTCTCTGTACATATATCAATTTTATTAATTTTAATAATCTGTTCAGTCATGATTAACTCCTCATTTCATTCGTATTTAGTTAATAAAAAAAGACACAACCAAATAAACCCACACATTTTGAAAAAAATAGTCAGGCATAACGAATTGTGTTTAAAATTAACGTAAACGAATGAACTTGATAATCATGTTAAACACTCTCCTATATAATGAAAATAAGGATAAAACCCTTATTTTCATTATAACATAGCTCTATCAGTAGTAATATAGGTTCATTTCTTCTTATTTTATAGTTAAAAAAGTAATTTTTACTGTATGAATCTGCACTCTTAGTTGAAGAAAAGACGATGTATACAATATCCAAACCAAATTAATATAACGTCTTATTATCAGTAGTTAATACATCTAGAAGTCTAAAAAACATCCTCCAGTTAAGTACTCTGGAGGATATACATATTTCCATAATCATATTCTTACAAGAAGCCACACAAAATGAAACCTCTTTAGTACCCAAAAGGCTTACTCTTATCTATTAATAACTGTACATCGTCTTGCTCCTCTACAGATTAAACGCTCGGCTTCTCTTAATGAAATTGGAACAAGTACAGCTTCATCAACATCGTCTTCTACATCAAAAACCGCAAATGCTTCCCCACCTACGATTAAAACACAAATGAATTCTACTTCTAAATCATCATGAGACCTAGGAATACAATTGGAAATAGTACAACGTTGAATACCCCCTGCTAACAATGTTCTAGCTTCTTGCTCAGATATTCGAATAAAAACAAATTCCTCTATGGCTACATTTCCAACTTCCACTTCAATTTCTACTAAAAGAAAGAATCTGTTTCTAATTCTCACTATACAATTTGCTCCAATTGAAATAATATCTTCATTCATTCTTTTCACCTCCTTTAACACTATAAAATTCACAAAGAGGTGAAATGGTGTGGACAAGCAAACAAAAAAGTTGTTTTTTTGAAATGTGAGACATTAGTTAACAACTATCATCAAAAAAACAGAAAAAATACCCTACACAACAGGAAGTTTTCTCTGTTTTTAGTCTGTATACGATATTCAAAATTAGTTAACATAACGTCTCATTATCAGTAGCAATGAAAAAGGAGAACCCTGCTTTCACAAGTGAAACTTCTTTTTTAGTTCTATGAATCTATACATTCCTATCCTAACGCGGTTTTAGTGCTCTTGTTTGTTACTGGATTAGCCAAAAAACTGTATAAAATCTTGCATACTATTAGCGTGTTTTTTCAAAAATACTGGCATCCCCCAATTTGTGCTTTCTTATGGATATTTCTTGACCCCTTATTAAAACACTCTCCGGTTTTTTGTCTATCTTTAAGAAATAAACTCTGCTTGTTTATTTCAAGTTCTTACATCGAGGATTTACCTTCTCCCAAAGCCAAACAAACAATTCAGATTACATGCCTATATCAAACTAAACATTCAATCTTTATCCAGTTTGTAAATAAAAAAGGACAATCAGCCCCATAATGGACTAACTATCCTATAAATTATTATCTAAATTCAATAAAGTGAAACTTTAATCAGCCCTCACCAATCGGGCTTTTACGGGCAGTTGATCCCCACCTAATTTCTTTGCTTCCGCTGAATTTTGAGGTGAGGGTCTTACTGCCCGGCAAATAGCGGGATAAAACTAGAACTTCTTTTCCTATGTATCATTATTTCGTAATTTCACCAAACTGCGCTCTCGTCACTTTCGCCAAGTCATCTACTTTAAGCTCAATTTGTATACCGATTTTCCCTCCACTTACAATAATCGTATTAAGTGATTGAGCACTTTCATCAATACATGTAGAAAATAGCTTTTTCATTCCGACTGGCGAACACCCACCGCGAATATATCCTGACACTTTCGTAATATCTTTAACGGGAATCATTTCAATTTTCTTTTCACTTACTGCTTTTGCGGCAGCTTTTAAATTTAGTTCCTCATCTACCGGAATAATAAACACATGATAATTTTTACTATTCCCTTGAGCGATTAACGTTTTATATACTTCTCTCACTTCTCGTCCAATTTTCTCGGCTACTGATACGCCATCAATTTTCCCATCGTCTGGATCATATGACATCATCGAATATTCAATTTTTTCTTTATCTAATATTCGCATCGCATTTGTTTTATCTTTTTTCATAACGTTCTCCTTAAAACTTTATTTCATATCATTAAGTTTTCCTTTATTATACACCCTTTTCCATTTCTCCTACATAACTTCACGTATTTTTCAAAACTAAAAATATTGATAATTCAAAAATCATCTGATATAATTTGGAAAAACTTATGTTAAGGAGAGATTTGTAATGCGAAATTTTAATACTTCTTTCCAACTTCATCATCATACGTAACGCCGTGTATCCGAAGAAAAATTTTTCTTCGTGGGTACAGGGCTTTTCCTGTTGACCCACGAAGCGTTCATAAAGCTATGTGGGTATTTTTATACCTGCATAGCTTTTTTTAATTTGAAAAAGGAGTGATTATGATGGAAATGAGAAATGTAAAAGGAACGAAAGACTATTTACCAGAGGAGCAAGTGCTGCGAAATAAAATTAAAAGAGCTTGTGAAGATACGTTTGAACGATACGGATGCAAATCTTTAGAAACGCCGACGTTAAATATGTATGAGGTTATGTCTTACAAGTACGGCGGTGGTGATGAAATATTAAAAGAAATATATACACTTGAGGATCAAGGAAAACGTGAGCTCGCCTTACGATACGATTTAACTATTCCATTCGCAAAAGTCGTGGCAATGAACCAGAACATCCGCCTCCCTTTTAAACGTTATGAAATTGGGAAAGTATTTCGAGATGGGCCAATTAAACAAGGAAGATTTCGTGAATTTATACAATGCGACGTTGATATTGTCGGTGTAGAATCAGTCATGGCTGAAGCGGAACTCATGAGCATGGCGTTTGAGCTGTTCCGAACGTTAAACTTAGAGATAACGATCCAATATAATAACCGAAAATTGTTAAATGGTATTCTTCAGGCCATTAACATCCCTACTGAGTTAACAAGTGACGTAATTTTATCATTAGACAAAATTGAAAAGATTGGGATTGATGGTGTACGAAAAGATGTATTAGAGCGCGGAATTTCTGAAGAAATGGCTGATACGATATGTAATACTGTATTATCTTGTCTAAAGCTTACAATTGCTGACTTTAAAGAAACTTTCAATAACCAACTCGTTGCCGATGGCGTAAACGAATTACAACAATTACAGCAATATTTAATCGCTCTCGGAATAAATGAAAATACGATATTCAATCCGTTTTTAGCAAGAGGACTCACAATGTATACTGGCACCGTATATGAAATCTTTTTAAAAGATGGATCGATTACATCCAGCATCGGTAGCGGCGGTCGTTACGATAACATTATCGGAGCATTCCGTGGTGATAATATGAACTATCCAACAGTCGGTATTTCATTCGGTTTAGACGTTATTTATACAGCACTATCGCAGAAAGAAACAATCTCATCTACAGTGGATCTATTTATCATCCCGCTCGGGACAGAATTACAATGCTTACAAATTGCCCAGCAATTACGTTCCACCACTTCCTTAAAAGTCGAACTTGAACTAGCAGGACGCAAATTAAAACGCGCCCTTAATTATGCCAATAAAGAGAATATCCCTTATGTGCTTATTATTGGTGAAGAAGAACTTAGTACAGAAACCGTTATGCTAAGAAATATGAAGGAAGGTAGTGAGGTGAATGTCACCCTTTCTTCTTTAAGTAGTTATTTATAATACGAACCACCCTCGTTTGGGTGGTTTTTCTATTTTATAGATAATCAATAATTAGTTTACATAAAATAATTACAAGCTACTTAAAACTAAAAATATATAATATCCAATTACCTATTATTTTTGGTGATATATAGATATTAATTATTTTAAGAGGATTTATTTTGAAAGTCTACATACAAGAACTAAAGTGGACCACAGGGGCCTCTCACCTTTTATTACTTCCTTGTTATTATTTATTTCGGGGACTTGTTAACCTATATGAGATACCTTTACTACTATTGATTGCTTTACATATCACTACTTTTTTATTAGCTAAAAAGGGAGCCATGAATACGTACGCTAATTATATAGGTATTATCATTACTCTAGTTGCCTTCTTTCCTTATATAGAAATTCTTCTACATATTATAGCAGCCATTTTCCTTTTATTAGATGCTACTTCTATGAATGCAAAAGAATTTTATGATTCATAGATGGATGAAATGAAACTTTAATCCATAGAGTTTTGAAATAGGTCAGCAAAAAGGATTTACTTTTTAAGTAAACCTTTTTTCATTTTTAATTACTTTCCTTACTCCAGAATAATAAAAGAATATTCTGTTTAATTTTTATAAATTTCTAAATATTTATAAAACATTCAAATTAACATACATTTTAGTTATGTAAAAAATCTAAGTTTTAAGGAGATGAATCCATGCTTAAAAAGTTGATAGCAGGTGCATTATTAACTGTTTCGTCGTTAACTGGAGGAGTGGGATTAGTATCAGCTAGTACCGAAAAGGATTATTCGATTTCCTCTTTCGAATATGTAACTGTAGATGAAAAGACTGTTGATTCGTTTAACAAATTGAGTGCTCCATCAAAGGAAGACATAAAAATAACATTAGTTCTACCGAAACAAAATCAAAATGGAGACTGGTTATCTTATGGATTTTCGAGCAAAGAAAGTTTAGAGTCTTTTATTGAAAAAGATAAACAAAGGTTGAATAATTCAATCACTCCCCTTGGTGTTGGTGGAAGCGGACCTGGTAGTACAGACTTCTATAAACACACAAATCAAGGTAGCGAGTATTTTTCTCTAAGTAGCGGTTATAAAAACTTGTCTGCTAGTTGGCAAAATCAAATTGTTTCTGTACGTACAGCATCCCCCACTGCTAGCTATTCAACAACGCTATGGGAACGTACTTCAACGGACGGATATGGAAAAGGTGTTGTTTTTAAACACGCTGATTGGTATGGTCAAATTGCAAACTTAAATAATTTTCCAACTTCAGCAGTTGAAGTTAAAAAGTAAAAAAATTTAAAAATAAAAGGTGTTTTCACGTATGAAAACACCTTTTATTTCTACAATTATTTCTTCTATAACAATTTCAACTCTTAACTATTATTTTTCGTGTTCCTACTCTCCAAAACTTTCTCCATATTATGAGTTGCCCATTCCATCATTAATAGAATCACTGGACGTAGTGATTCACCAAGCTCAGTTAACGAATATTCAACTTTAGGTGGCACTTCACGGTATACTTCACGATGTATAATGCCATCAGCTTCAAGTTCTCTCAGCTGAAGTGTTAACATTCTTTGTGTGATATTAGGTTTTAATCTTTTTAATTCATTAAACCTCTTTTTCCCATCTAATAAATGATACAAAATAACACCTTTCCATTTTCCACCAATCACCTCTACCATCGCTTCAACTGGACAAGAATATTTATTTAAAAATGGGTAATTTATATTATTTTCGTTTGGACAATCCATAATAAATCCCTTCCCTTAACATTAGTATCTTTTTTGATACTATACCACATAAATGTGCGTACTTGTATCTATGTTACTTTAAAAATATAATTTACTTACAAAATAAATTAACGAAAAGAGGAACTTTTATGACAAATACAAACGAAATTACAAAAGAGAAAATTATGGAGGCTTTTCATTTCAGACATGCATGTAAAGAGTTCGATCCTATGCACAAAATTTCAGAAGAGGATTTTAAATTCATTTTAGAAACAGGCAGATTATCTCCTTCTTCTTTTGGATATGAACCTTGGAAATTTATTGTCGTACAAAATAAAGAATTAAGAGAAAAACTACAACCGTATTCATGGGGCGCTGGTGGGCAACTTGCAACAGCAAGCCATTTCGTCATTGTTCTTTCAAGAAACATTAAAGATATGCATTATGATGCAGAGTATATTAAATATATGATGAACGATATTATTGGATTGCCTGAAGACACTCAAAAAATTAGATATGAATTCTTCAAAAAGTTCCAGGAAACAGATTTTAACTTATTACAATCCGATCGTACTGTATTTGATTGGGCATCTAAACAAACTTATATTGCTTTAGGTAATATGATGACGAGCGCAGCTCAAATCGGCATTGATTCTTGTCCGATAGAAGGATTCGATAAAGAGAAAGTAGACTCCTTACTTCGTCAAGAAGGCATTATACAAGGCGATAATCTTGAAGTATCAGTTATGGTTGCCTTTGGTTACCGTAAAGAAGATCCAAAACGTGATAAAACAAGACAGACTATGGATACAATTGTTGAATGGATTAAGTAATATAGCACACACAAATAATGCTCCTAATAGCTGGATACTTATACTAAAGAACTATTAGTCGTTTTTCTTATGTATGAATTTGGTTTTTCATGGAAAGATATGTTAGTATGTATACAGTTTGAGTGCTCTATTTTTAGAGTCGAACAGGAGGAGAATGAATATGTCTGATATTGAAGTTGGCGAAGTGTTTACTCTTAGTGATGAGAATAACGAAGAGCAAGAAGTAGAAGTACTTGGAGCGATGGATGTCGAAGGTGCAGAATATATTGCAGTTGCCTTTGTTGAAGATATCCAAACAGAAACTGAGGAAGACATTGATATTTTCTTTTTAAAAGTAGAAGAAGAGAATGAGTTTTCATACATTGAAAATGATGAAGAGTTTGATAAAGTATCTGCTGCGTTTGAAAAGATTTTGGATGAGCAAGAGCAAGAATAGTATGAATGAAAAACACGAGGGCGGATGCATATCCGCCCTCGTGTTTTTATTCATCACTCATTCAGTGATTTATGCAGTAACTCCAGTACATCTTTCATCGCAAAAGGTCCATCTTTTTTAACATGCTCCGCAAATTCTGAAACGAGACGTAATGTTCTCACACTTTCGATTGGATGTTCTCCTGATGCACTTTCAGCTGAAAGCATAACTGCATTCGTCCCGTCCAGTACAGCTTGAAACACATCAGTCACCTCTGCCCTTGTTGGAATAGAATGATCTACCATAGATTGAAGCATTTGTGTTGCTGTAATGACATATGTATTCGTTCGATTACATTCCTGAATCATCATTTTCTGTAAAAGCGGAATGCATTGATACGGTAACTCTACTCCTAAATCGCCCCTTGCAATCATAATTCCATCTGCTTCTTTACATATATCTTGAAAATTCTCGATTGCTTCCATCGTTTCTATTTTTGCAATTACATTAGGTGACGTTTCTTTATACTGTTGTATAAATTCTCGTATTTCTTTTATATGACTAGGTTTTCTTACGAAAGAACACGCGATAAAATCAACATTCTCCTCTAAAAGAAACTGAATATCTTTTTTATCTTTCTCTGTAATAGCTGGTAAACGAACAGCCGCATCTGGTAAATTAACTCCTTTATGAGATGAGATATTGCCACCTGTTTTTACCTTCGTTTCTATTTTGTCCGTACTTATCTTTTCAACAATTAATTCAACTTCTCCATCATTAATTAAAATTCTACTGCCTACTTTCACATCATTCGGTATTCCTTCATAATCAACACTCGCTTCTGTATTACTCCCTGTAACTGGTTCTGTATGTAAAATAAAAGAATCTCCTGCCTGAAGTGTAATTTGCCCTCCCTTCACTTCACCTAATCTTATTTTAGGTCCTTGTACATCACCCAAAAATTTAATAGAGTCATCTAATGATTTCACTAAACGAATGATGTCTTTATGACTTTCATGCGTGCCATGCGATAAATTCAGTCGAATAATTTTCATACCATTCTTTATTAACTGTGCTAACGTTTCTTTATTATTACTTGCGGGTCCAATTGTACAAATTCGATCGATTGTCATTTTTGTCACCATCCTTTTTTAATAAGTTTCCCATATGAACTTAAAAATAACAGAGATTCTGACATGAATAGATTTAAATTTACATGAATTTCATAAAATTAAACCTGTATCCCTTGTTGGCTAAGCATTAGAAGATATATTCGCTTTTTTGCAAATGAAGACATGTTGAATCGAAAGTAAAAGAAAAGTTAAGTATGGGATAAATCATTGAGAGTTTCGAAATTTTCATATATTGTATGAATTGAGTTCGAACTCAAAAATTTAAAAAGGTGGGAAAATTAGTGAATATGAAAAAATCTTTATCGGTGACAACTTTAGGGTTAGCGGTTTTAGGTTTTGGTTTTACTAATAACGCAAGTGCTTCAGAGGTCGATGCTGTAGACAAGCAGCCCGTTTTAGTTGACTTTGATACAATTCAATCAACAAAAACATCTAGTGTTCCTAGTTTGACTATTGCAGCTGCACCTAAGAATGACTCTAACATTAGCGTATATACTCCCTTTTTTGGTAACCCATATGCAGTTGCTAAATCGAAATCAACTACGACCGAAGACTATGTTTATGCAAAAGCAAGAACTTTCAATGGTGATGGCTCATTAGTAAATACGAAAAGCAATAGTGCAAAAAAATCATCCTTTGTAAGTGCTACAGCGACCAACACAAGCATTTATTATGGAGATGATTACGCTATCGGTAATCATACCTATAAATTAAGTGGTTATAATGATGTGAATCACGAAACAAAAGCTTTCTGGTAAGAAAGAGAAAAAAGATATGCATCTTGCATATCTTTTTTCTCTAATAATATATATTGAGGTGCTATTTATGAAACAAATATATATTATTAGCGGTGTTTTACTTATTTCATTACTTACAATTTATATTTTGTTCAATACTTCATTCATACAACCTCATCCACCTTCCATAGAAAATAAACGAGAGCAACAAACCAATACTATTTCTTACGGATTGAAGGATAATCAAGGCCAACATATTAACAATGGTAGTACAATTACTAGTGAGGATAATAAAATTAATGTAACATTATCATTCGTACATACTATTAATGAAAACCGAAAATATGGATTAATTGTTCTAGAAGATTACGAACAAAAACCTTTTAAAATAGAAGATACTACTAATGAAATATCACACTATTTTTTTGATATGAAACCAAACAGTTCAATTACTACGAAAATCTCTTTACACACTTCTCCTAATGCAAGTGAATTAACCTTTTTAATAATAAAAAAACCTGAATACAAATTAAAAGATAATAACTTAAATAAAGCAGCTATTTTAGAAGATATTCTAAGTATGCGATATTCAATGCATCCTCTTCAGAAAGAAAACGAAAAAATAAAACTCTCCCTTATAGATCCAGATGCTATTTTAAAAGATGGTCTTTACGAACCATTATTTGTTACGAACCGTGAAGAGAATTTACAAACTGTCTTCTTTGAAAAGGAAGGCAAGCAATTAATTCTATCAAACGGTAATGAAACAAATGATGAAATGACTTACGCAATCGTGGCTTTTAAAGATTGGAAACAAGTTGAAATATTTAACAATAGAAAAGTTGTTTATACTAAGCTTGCACCTGAAACGAGACAAATCTTTAATTTCACATTGCCTTTAGTGGATCAGGAAAGTAATTTTCAACTCGTCGCTTTTCCATTTCCTTTTAAAGTTAGCGAAGAAGATTATATCAGTCAACAAGCATTCAGTTCCTTTCGCATCGTAATTGAAAATGAAAATGAAAATAAATAAGTTATACTGTGCACATTACAACAACCTAAAAAAGGCCTACTCACACGAGTAGGCTTTTGAAACTATGAAAGTTTCGTCAATAACTGATTTAAATCTTTTTTCGTTTTCGTCGTTAATGATTTCATTTTATTAATATCGATTTTTTCTTTCTCCGCTCCTACAATTAACGGATACATACTTTGACCGATTGTTTTAGAATCCGTCGGATGTGATGCTTCTAGCTCTTTTTCAATCACATCCCACTTTTCATTAATTTGTTTGCCAAGCTTATTCACTGTTTCCAATTTTGGATTAGCAGCTAACTGCTTGTCCAAGCTATCAATTAATGCTACAACTTCTTTAACGTTCGTTTTCACAGCAACACTTTTCTTCGGATCTTTCGTTGTCTTTCCGTTATTGTTTGTGCTTGTACTTGTGCTTGGATCTGCTGTTTTCCCGCTAGTCGTTTGATCATTCGTTTTTCCTGTCGTTTCTTTTTCTTTTGTTTTTACATTTTCGTTTTGAGTTGACGTTTTGCCGTTACTTTCTGTTCCTGATGATTCTTTCGTATTTTTTGCATCCTTATCTGTTTTTTCATTTGAAGAAGTATTTGTTTCTTTTTCAGTATCTTTCGTTGTTTTTGACGCTTCATCTGCACTTGTCGTTTTTGCTTCTCCATCATTTTGCGCAGTTACTTGCTCTTTCTTTTCCGTTTCTTTATCTACTGAAGGACTACAAGCTGCCATAGTAAGCATTGTACCAATTGTAATCGATGCGATAGCGACCTTTTTCATTTTCATATAAATCCCCCTATGTTTTACATAATTTATCCTCCCCTTTACGATTCGATTCCCCCTTAAAAAATCCCTTTTCATACGAATTATCATCTTTCCGACAGTAATCTTCATAATAATACGTACAAAAACTGATAAACTCATTTTAATATTCGAGTTTCTTCTACTTCATTTTTCTGCTCGCAAGTAAAAGAAAAAGAGTATATTGTCACATTAAGAATTACTATCTTCATATGACAATATACTCTTCTATCAAATTTTTATCTTTCTTGACATTTTATTTATACAAAAAAATAAAATTTTCTTTCGTTTTTTGTTTCTCAACATTTGTTAACATAATATTTTTATGAATAACCACCATTCGAGTGAATGACTTGCCCAGTAACCCATTTCGCTTCTTCACTTACTAAAAAAGAAATTAAGCGCGCAGCATCCACCGGTTCTCCTACTTTACCTTGCGGGAATTTCCATACTAAATGATGCTTCAGCTCCTCTGTAATCCATCCTGTATTCGTCGGTCCTGGATCTACAGCATTCACTGTAATCCCCTTCTCCATTGCAACTGGTGCTACTGACTTTGTAAATGCTTCAATTGCCCCTTTCGTTGCTGCATATGCTAGTTCATCTGGCATTGGACCTACTGACTGTCCTGAAGTAAGATTAATAATACTCCCGCTCGTTTTAAGTGAATAATGTTTTATAAACAATGAACTTAATAACATAGTAGCCCGAACATTAACTGTATAATGTTTATCCAACTGCTCTACATCTAATTCCTCAATTCTCGTATGAGTAGAATACACTGCATTATTAACTAGAATAGATGGATCACCTAACCGTTCTGATACCATATAAAACAAACGATTTGGCGAATAAGATTGCGATAAATTGATTTCTGCCATTTCACATCGAACATCGTAACTTTCAATTTCCTTTTTCAGCAAGAAGGGTTCTTGATCACTCATTCCCCATGGCATCGCTTTATCATACTTTGGCCAGTACGTGAAAAAAATGTCTATCCCCTTTTGAGCAAGCACCTTGCATACAGCTGCACCAATTCCATTCAGACGAGTTGCCCCTGTTACAATTGCTATTTTCTTCACCTTTTTCTCCTCCATCTATACACAGATCCCCTGCATGAATACAGAGGATCTATCTTCTTATTGAATATTTGACAGTATACGTTCAGCACCTAATTTTAACATTTTAATAAAGATATAATTTACAATCGTAAACATTACAAATAAAACGATAAACATAACCCATAGTCCGACATGAAGGAAGAAGTATAATACACTTACTCCCCCCACAATAATTAAAGCTATTAAAATATTAGCCAAAAAATTCCACAAAGTGGTATATCGACTTTTAAATAATTTCTGCTCTGTATCCCAATGAATATCTGCAGTTTGTGCGTCCCAGCGTGTTCCGATTAAATTAATTAATAACAACCCGTTCGCACTTAGTAAAAACCACAGTATCATAAAGACTGGAGAAATCCCAGCTACAACTGCCATCGTAATACCGAATACTGCTAAAATGATCACATTAATTAACCAAGCAGTGATTGCTTTCGCAAAAAAGATATCCGAAGCCTTTACTGGTAAATAACGATTCACAAACCAAGAGCTTCCATCTCGCGAAAATGACGTTGTTGCAATGACGTTACTACCCATTAAAAATAACGATGCACAAAGGCCAACACCAATTGCAAATCCCGTTGTCTCTGGATTGTTAATATACTCTGTAATAAACTTTAAATTCCCATCTTGCACAAATAAAATAAAGAACAACATAATTGGCATAACGAAAGTTTGTACAATGCAATTTAAGAAAAATTGTGGTGTACGGAATAACGTTTTAAATTCTTTTTTCACATACGCTTTTAAATGAGAACTTTGCACTGTTGATTTCTGTAAACCTTCCGCCGAAATAACTTGTTTCTTTGCTGTACTCGTTGAAAGTCCAATAACTCCTTTTAAATATGTACGCTCTGCAATGTAATAAAACAACACAAAGAAGACAAATGAAATAACTGCAAAGATTATTACATATAAAGGACCTTTCCAATTTGCATTTTCTACTAATGCCACTGCTCCAAAATATGTAGTTGGAAAATAATTTGTCATTTGTACTAAAAGAGAAGATTGATTATTTACAAGGTATTCCGCAGCCCCGTCTCCAGAAAACGCACTTTTATTTCTCCACTGCATAAATACGTTAATTCCTACAATAAATAATATACTTACGATTCCAATAAATATATTTCCTCGATCTTTATTTTTCGCTATATTTGTATACCTCATAATAATTGTCATCAGTAACGAAGCTAATACTAACGGCACGATTGGGAAGAGTAAGTAAATAAAAATCATATATATGTAATATGTAATAAATGCGCCACTTTTTAAACCGTACGTAATGAAGATTGGTAATAAAATGAATGAACTCATTACGTATTGTGTAATTAATACCGTTAAAAATTTTGCCGAAATAATTTGCGCTGGTTTTAATGGTAACGGCAATAACATTTCAATGTCATTACTATAGTAAAATACAGTTAAAATGTTCGTGATACTCATTAAAAATACCCATATACTAGCAATCGCAAGTCCCATTGCAATAATCATTCCCGGCCCTTGCCCTAATTGTTTCAGACCTTCATACATTCCGTGCGTCATCGAACCAAATATTAAAAAGCCAACAAATAAAATAGCTGCAAATGAAAATAAATACGCCCATCGCTTCTTCTTATCTGTTATAAAATCTGCATAATTTAACTTTAATAGTACCTTCGTTAACGTCCAAATTTTACTCATTTCCCGTCATCTCCAAGAACATTTTTTCAAGTGATTCATTGGATTTAAAATGATCTCTCATTTCATCTAAATTTCCTTTAAACTGCAAATTCCCCTTATTAATAATAGCAACCCGGTCACATATTTTTTCCGCTACTTCTAATACGTGTGTAGAGAAAAATACAATCTTTCCTTTATCCGCATGCTCTCTCATCATTTCTTTTAAAATATATGCAGATTTTGGATCAAGCCCAGTTAATGGTTCATCTAAAATCCATACATCTGGCTCATGTACGAGCACACCAATAATAACGATTTTTTGTCTCATACCGTGCGAATAACTTTGAATTTGATCAGATAATGCATTATAAAGATCAAACTTCTTCGCTAAAGACTCTATTCGTTCTTGTCGTACTTCTTTCGGCACTTCATACATATCAGCCATAAAGTTTAAATATTCAATTCCTTTTAAACGTAAAAACATATCTGGACTATCTGGTACATAACCAAACGTCTTCTTCGCTTCCATCGGCTCTTCCATAATATTTTTTCCGTTAATCGTAATAGTCCCTTTGTCTACCCCGTGAATACCAGTAATCATCTTAATTGTCGTTGATTTACCCGCACCATTCGGTCCTAAAAATCCAAAGATTTCGCCGCTAGGCACAGATAAACTTAAGTCTTTTACTGCATAGGTAGACCCATTATAACTTTTTGACACATTCGTAATTTCAATCATTCCATCCAATCCTTTCCTTAATTACCAAATAACTATATTGATATTATAGCATACTTCTATTTTAAGATTTTTACATTTTTCAGTTTATTTAACCTTTAAAATAAATATACACCCCTAATCCAACAACTAAAACGACAGCTAGTATAATATAAATCATTGTTAAGCGTTTAATATTCCCCTTTGTCGCTTTGCTATAATTTGCATCACCATTCCGCCCAATTAAAACCGTCGCAATGACAGTAATCACTACAAGTAATACAACGATCATGATCCAAGTTAGCATTTCTTCCTCCCCCTCCTTACAACCATTTTACAATATTATCCTCTTTATTTCGCAGCATATTTCCTCTTTTTACTATTATTATGAAGCAAACTGGAAAACTATTATTACCATTCCTATCCAATTGTGATATATTTATAACATAACGTGACTTATTTCTAACAACACAAGGAGGACCTATCATGAAAACAACTTGGATAAAATATTTAGGATTTCTCGGTTTCTTCGGTTTCCTCGGATTTTTTTATGAAAAAGGATTGTTTACTATGTTCTGTTTCTTCTCCTTTTTCACATCGTATAGAACGGTTCAACACGATGAACTGTTTGAACAAATCGTTAATAAATCGTGCCGTAATGCTTTTATCTTTACGTTACTAACTACCGCTATCATTATGTTCATTGAAATGTTATTTCCAAACCCGGCGCTACAAGAAATTGATATCGCTCTTATTTTCGGCACACTCATTCTTACGTTCGGTTTTTCTATGTTCTTTTATGATAAACCTGTTGATGAAATGGAAGATGCACCATGGCGTTCGTAACGAGGATAAAAGAATACCGCGCCAAATTGAACATGACACAAGAAGATTTAGCAAAGAGCGTTGGTGTGCGACGTGAAACAATTAGTCATCTCGAAAAAGGTAAATACAATCCTTCCTTACAACTTGCTCACGATATAGCGAAGGCACTACATAGTAAGATTGATGAGATTTTTATTTTTGAGGATTGATTAAAGGCGTCCAGTCACAAGAATCACATAAAAAAATACCGTCATTCTTTCCAAGAAGAATGACGGTATTTCTCATTGATTATCCATATAAAATCGCATGAAATACGCCTAATAGTAAGTATTGATCCTGCATGTAATCTTCATCATATACATTCATCTCAATGTAATACATATCTTCCTCAAGACGAATATTCCAATCTGCAATTACATAGCCTTTTCGTAATAACTTTCCCATTCCAAATGAAGTTTTATGAACAACATATTCTTCTGCCCTATATGTAAAGGTAAATAAGAAATTTGCATCCAATAACTTTCCGTCACATACAAGTATTTCATGCTCTGCATCATGATTATCGATGTACGTTACTAAAATCTTTCTTTGGCGCTGTCTACTTACATCCTTTGCAATGATGCGAATATTGCCCTTACTATCCTTTATTTCATAAATAATATTACTACCAATTTTCGGAATAAAATCCAGCACTCTCATCAACATATTTTTATAATAGCCTCGTACTACGCCTACTTGCTCACTTCCATTATAAACCTCTATCGGCGTCGTATCTGCTTTGCTATCACACGGTCGTTTGTAAGAGAGCTGCATCATTCGCTCTCTTCTTAAGTACTGATCAAACGTCACAGGATATTCTATCATGCGCAGTTCTTTATTTAGCTCATACAAATAGCTTTGAACACTCTCTATTAATGTTGTAGTAGCTATACGCTCTTGAATTTCAAATTCTTGCCAACTGGAAGAAACATTCCATTGATTATGATCCTCTTCATAGAAGAAACCAAGAATTACCTCTTCACGGTCAGCCGTTTCATATTTCATAGGCACGTTCTGCCCATGTTGAACTTGTTCCATCCACTGACCTAAATAAATACCCAGCTCTGCAACCTTCATACATGATTTTTGAAAAAATACGCTGTCACTCGCGCAAATCGTTACATCTCCTTCGATAAAACCCTTTGAATAAGCATCATACCGTGGCTCATCCTTCTGCGGGATACTCTTATCTAACTCAAATAAAAACGTTAACATCCTTTATTCACCTCTAGTTGTTACACTAATCATACATGACATCGCATCACTCTGAGAAACTATTTATATACGCATATTTAATTCACGCATTATAACACGTGAATGATCTTGTATAGTAGCGCTATTTTTTGTTCTATATCTTAGTATACGAATTTACATGAGCGATTTTTCAACTATATCTATCGCAACTTACAATATATCAACGATTTTTTCAATATATCGATTTTTCGACAAATATCAGCACAATTAAAATGAAGCTACCTTTTCTTCCGCCACTTCTACAATTTCTAAAATTTGTAGAATACTCTCCACTTCATAAGTCGGGTTAACATCTGTCCCGTTTTCTTTCAAACTCGGATTATACCAACACGTATCAATGCCGTAATCTTCTCCGCCTTTCATATCAGAAGTTAACGAATCTCCAACCATTAGTACACTTGATTTATCAGTAATCCCAAACTTTTCAAACGCATAATCAAAAATCTCACGCGCTGGTTTTTGATGACCAACTTCTTCAGAAATAATAATGTGATCAAAGAAATTACATAAAGGCGAATTTCCGATTCTTGATTGTTGCACCTTCGTATATCCATTCGTAATAATACCTAACTTGCAATCTTGAAGATTTTCACATAATTGTACTGCGCCTTCTATAAGATGTACTTCCTTCCCTAAATTTTCAAGGTATACATCACTAAATTGCTGCGCATCTACGGCTATATTATGAAGTGCAAATAATTGTCTAAATCGCTCTACTGCTAATTCACTTAGCGTAATCATTTTATTTTCTAAATCTCTCCATAATCCATTACTAATCTCTTTATAACTTGCAAGATGATCATTATACCCTGTAGGCATGCCAAACTGTACAAACGCATTATGTAATGCGTGTCTTTCCGTTTCAGGGAAATCTAATAATGTATCGTCTACGTCGAATAATATAAATTTGTATTTCATGATGTTCTCCTCAATTCCTATTTTAAAAGCTTCGTTCTCATTGCTTATAAGTTTATATATATGTCGCGATGAAGCGCTTTAACCCGCTCTTTATAGAATACACCTTTATCTTTTATTTTCAAATGTGCTATAAATAAATTTGCTAGCATGACTGCTGTATCTAGTCTATAAAATAAACTAACAATATGAGGAGTAACATTAAAGATACTATCATTCTTATATCCATCTTTAAATTCATCCCAACTAACCTCATTTGTTTCAGCTATTCTCATAAGCTCCAGCAATGGATGACCAATTAAAGCATTATCCCAATCAACTATTGCTTTAACTTCTCCATTATACCCGATTAAATTGGCTGGTCGAATGTCCATATGTAATAAACATTTTACATGATCTGCTGTACTAAGAATATATTCAATTGTTTTTGTATCCGGAAGATTAATTTTGCAGTTCGTGATTGTATTAAACCCTTCTATCCGTTTCACAATTCGTTCTGCTATATACTTACTAATGGGCTCTCTAATATTTTGTTTGTAATACAAACCATCAATTGGCATACTATGAAGATTGCTCACTAACTCCCCTATTTTGCATGCGGAAATTGGCATATGATCAGCATACACACAATCCGAAATTAAAAAATCAAGTTCGGTTGAAAGATGCAATCCGTGTATCCTTGGTACTGGAATACCTTTTGAATGACAATACTTAGACAGCTCCGCTTCCTTTTGCAACGAAATCCGACTGTTAAATAAGTCTTCATTTATATTTTCCACTTCTCTTTCCCACGGTACTCGAAATGCCAAAGACCCCTTTTCTGAATCTCCTTGAAAAACAATATTTTGCACTCCCGTTCCAATCACCTTTAAATCTTGAATAGCTAGTTCCTTATACTCTTGACTTAGTATTGTTGCCAGCTTCTCTCTTAACCCCTCTGCTTTTACACGTGTATGAATCATTTTATCCCCCGATTCTTAAGTTCTTTTCATCCATTTTCTCCTCTGTGCACAACATCCTCATTAACAAAATTATAGCAACAATAGTAAAAGGAGGCTAATCCGCTCAGCCTCCTTCTCATTATTAATCTTCTAGCAATAACTCTTTCATTTCCTCTAACGACTCTTTCGTAAAGCCAAGAGCTTTTTCAGCGTATGCTTCAACTGATCCGTATTGCTTTTGAATTTCACCAATCGCAGCTTGCAAGTATTCAGCACGTGCTTCAAACATTGCACCTAATATCGCTCTGCTCTCATCGTTTTGTAATTTCGCACCTAAAAAGGCCATCATTTTTTCATTTAGCTTTTCACGGAATCCGTTACTTAGTAAGTAGTCTTCCATTACTGTTTTTTCTGGTACACCTAGTAAAAGTAGTAATAATGCTGAACCAAATCCAGTACGATCTTTTCCAGCTGTACAGTGGTTTACTAACGGTAAGTTTTCCGGGTTTTGCGCTAAGTTTAAGAAGCTCACGAATGCCTCGTTACCACTTACGAAATCTTGATTCATTTTCACAAGATACTCACCTGGTTTTCCTAACATAGAAAGGTCACCAACTTGGAAAAACTCATTTATATTTAAGTCTTTCGCTAAGTCTTGCATAACTGGTAAGCACACTTGACGAGCACCCGTAATTTCTGGATTCGGCTTATGCTTCACTTCAAAGTCTGTACGGTAATCGCAAATTAACTTTAAACCAGACTTTTGTAAATAGGCAATATCCCATTCAGTTAGCCCTGCTAATTCTTCAGAGCGGTATAATTTGCCCCATTTTACTTTACGACCTTCAGTCGTTTCATATCCTCCCATATCACGGAAGTTAAACGCACCTTGTAATGGCAATCTACGCTCGGCTACTGTTACTGCTTGTCCATTACTTCCTACTAATCTAAAATATGGACGTTCATTTTCACTCGGTTTTTCAATTGTATATGATAATTCTCCATTTACCGTTGCAAGTAATTCTCCATTTTCTTCAATATGATCTGGTGAAGTACTCCAATAAATACGAACTTCTTCTATATTATTTTCCCACTTTATTTGTAACGTATTATCTTTATTTCTTTCTACAGTTGCTTGTAACCAATTTCTTTGCTGCCCCATTCTTTCACCAACGCTTTCTCATATAATCGAATCTTTCTTTATTGTATTATAGAAATATCTATTTTGTCGTTCTCATTTTTCTTTTTATCTTACAAATAGGCAAAAAGTTCTTTTACTTGTTCAAAATTTGTACACGGTTTCCCTCGAAATACGTATGTAATTTGTTCATCACCTAAATCTTCATATACAACTGTCCCGCGATCAGGGTGCGAATAAAACTCTAATCCATTTATAATTTGTTTTGGGCCATAATTCATTGTCCAAGAAGAAACAGGATAGTAAGCTTTGTTTTTATGCCGACAAACCCAAAGTGCATATAGTTTACTATCTTCATCCCAGTATACATACTGTATTTCATCATTTCCGAAACCAACTGATTCAAGTTTCCAACTTAACTTTTCATGAATTGATAATTTAACATAGGATACGTCTTCGGGAGCATTCCACTCACGACATCTTCCTATCTCACCCATTTCACCTCTCTTCGCTTGAAAGCTTAATAAGTGAAATGGTGTATGTAATATCGTTTTCGCAAGCTCCATATTTACCGGTTGTAATTCAAATAGAAATCTTTCCATTTCATCTTGGTTTATATATCCGCGATCAACAGAAACTTCAATTTGTGTTTTCCATCTAGATGTAACGTAACTTTCTTTTCCTTTATAATTTAGACCTTTCCAATACACAAGCCATTTATATTGAAAACAATCTCCTTTTGCTTGAGAAATACAACTATCTGGAAATACTGGCTCCATTATATCTAGAAAAAACTCTTTTACCCGAAACATTCCAGTTGGAGTAACAACCTGAAACCAAAGAGTTTCCCACTTTTCACCTTCATAACGTTCTGAAACCTTTTCAACTTTCCAATTTTCTAACAGTACATTTGGATACAGTAAAACGAATGAATGCATGGATTGTTTTAACATATATATCCCTCCCGCTAAATGAGTTCGAGAGAGTACATCATTCATCCTCCTAAAACTTCCTCACATATCGCTCAGTACAACTCAGCAACTGACATCCATTCTTTTCAAAAACATCCTTCATCCATTCATTTTGTATATTTGTCTCACCAATATAATAAGATGCACCTATTTCCTTTAAGACAAACATCGCACCTGCAAATAATGCAGCTTCATATCCCTTATTACGCATATTTGGAGTAACTGCGAAGTACATAAGTTTCCCTTCTTCTAACGTACCTCTTTCAATATGCGGAATTACAATCCCTATCGGCTCTTCACCTACACTCGCTGTTAAACAATGTTCTTTCCATTGCTCACCAATTTCTTGTAGCATCATATGCACAAATTGATCATGAACGACTGTTTCTCCCGTCGCTTCATTCCACAGTGAATAAAAAGCCTCTTCTCCAACTTCTTCAATAAGCTTAAAATCAATTTCACTTTCTACATCTTCTACTTCATATATATCTTTAAATACAATCATTTTTTCCGTAACATATTCAAATGAATACGTTTCAAAACATTTTTTATACACATCATAATTTGGACTTTTTGAAGAGATTTCAAAATGTAGTTTTTCTAATCCATCTTTTTTAGCTTCAGCAACGCAATATTGCATCATTTCCTCTAATTGCTCTTCTGTAAAAATCTCTGCATTATTTTCTTTTATCATAATAGAAGAAGCATTTCTTCTTATTTTAAAATATTTTTCTAACTGTTCTATCGTCGTCATATTCTTCCCTCATCTATATCATACTCGAATTTCTAATCGTTCTCCTTGCATGAGCAGGATTGTCCTTGAATATATAGAATACTAGAAAAGATCGCATCTTTAAAGTGCGGAGGAGGTTCTCCAGTGGATATTACAGCATTGCAACAACAGTTAGAGCTTATACAACAAAATGACTATACGCAACTACAGCATATAGACGTAAATGAGTTAACTTTGAACATGCTCCAGTATATCGGAACGACTGATAGCTACGTTCGTTACCAACTTATATATAAATGTTTTGCGCATTTCATTCATCATGAATTCCTTATGGACGATCAGCTGAAATTACTTCTGCAAACTTGTTTAAGTGATGAGTATTTATATTGTGACATTTACTCCCCACATACAGATGGGGTTTTCACACGTTCTTACACTGTTTCGTTAATTGCGTTAATACTCCAATTCGCTAATTCGCACTACTTTTGTACAGAGGAAGATATCGAAGAAATAAAAAATAAACTCATTACATACACAAACTTAGAAACGGATTTTCGGGGCTATATCGAAAATAAAGGATGGGCTCATTGTCTTGCTCACGTATCTGATGCCTTTACTGAAATTGTTCATAATACGTATACAACTTTTGAATGGTACGAAGAATTAATTCATTGTTTATTAAATAAAATCTTTATTCCATCTGACCTTTTTCATAATAACGAAGATGAGCGCATTGTTACGCCATTACTAGCAATGCTGTATCATGATTTTCCTCAAAACGAGTTAATTTCTATTATTCATAAAAAAATAAAAAGGCTTCCTCAAATAAGAAAACGCCTTTCGCTTAATGAGTATTGTATTTTATGTGCCAACATTAAAACCTTTTTACGCACATTATTTTTCAGAACGAAAGACGACCATAACTTAGCCTTTACAGCACGTAAAACAGAAAGAATGTTAAAAGAAATTCCTAACTATTATTAAATACAAGGAGCAATGACATGGGTTATATTGAAGATATGAGAAATCTAGTAGGAAATCATCCACTTATTCTAATAGGATCACACGCCATTATATTAAATGAAAAAGATGAAGTATTGCTGCAGCTCCGTACAGATTTTAACCGCTGGGGCATTATTGGTGGTGCCCTAGAATATAACGAAACGTTAGAAGATGCTTTAAAACGAGAAGTGTTTGAAGAAACTGGACTTATTATTAAAAATCCAGAACTATTCCGTACATACTCAGGGCCAGACTTCTTTCAAATCTATCCAAACGGCGATCAAGTACACGGTGTACTCGTTGTTTATATTTGCCGAGAATTTCATGGTGAACTTGTATGCGATCAAAGTGAATCGAAAGAATTACGCTTCTTTCCGCTTGATGAGTTACCTAGTAATCTCCCTTCTGTTATTGAGAGGATTATTACAGATTATCTAAAAAAATAAGGGAACGCTTAACGTTCCCTCTCAAATCCAATCCGTTTTTTAATTTCTGCTAAATTTATCTTCGCAATAGCGCGTGCCTTCTCAGCACCGTTTTCCAACGCTTCATATAATAAATTCGTTTCATTCATATACATAGTGTATTTCTCACGAGGTCCAGCTAACTCACGATCTACAACGCGAAACAACTCTTTTTTCACATCGCCCCATCCGATTCCAGTCTCATATTTTTCACGTAATGACTGTACTTCGTCTTCTGTCGCAAATTCTTTATAAATTGTAAATAAGGTTTCTAGTTCTTTCGGTTCATTTGGAAGTGAAGAATCTGTTTTGATTTTAAATATTAATTTTCGTAGTTTTTCTTGCTTTGCAAATAATGGGATCACATTTCCGTAACTTTTACTCATCTTCCTTCCGTCAAGACCAGGTAAAATAGCTCCTTCTTCTTGAATGACATACTCTGGAAGTGTAAATGTCGTGCCAAATGTATGATTAAAATAAGTCGCAATATCACGCGCAATTTCAATATGCTGAATTTGGTCTTTTCCAACTGGTACATGAGTAGCTTGAAATAATAATATGTCAGCTGCCATTAAAATCGGGTACGTGTATAACCCCATATTCACTCCCGCATCGACCTCTAACCCTGCTTCTTTATTTTGCTCCACCTTCGCTTTATACGCATGAGCACGGTTCATAAGACCTTTCGGAGTTAGGCAAGCTAAAATCCAAGCTAATTCTAGAATCTCTGGCACTTCTGTTTGTCGATAAAAAATAACATCTTCTCCAAGTCCAAGTGATAACCAAGTAGCTGCTACCTCTTTCGTATAACTGCTGAACTTTTCTGAATCATGCACAGCATTTAATGCATGATAATCAGCTATAAAGTACAATGCTTTTCCTTCATTATTCTTTGACATTTGTAATGCAGGTTTAATCGCACCAATATAATTTCCTAAATGCGGATAACCTGTCGGCTTAATTCCTGTTAACATTATTTTTTCACTCACACTAACTCCTCCTTTCTCAAAATAAAAAGAGCCCCTCATCCTAAAAAAAGGACGAGAGACTCCCGCGGTACCACCTTAATTAGCTATCATTAGCTCACTTCATACTTCAATAACGTGAAGTAACCGTCTTTACCTACTCATTTCAGTTAGAAGCTCTAGAGCCCATTCCATATTCATCCCTTACTGATTCTCACCACATATCAGCTCTCTGAAAAGTTTCGAATATGTACTCTTCTCTTTCATTGCTTTTTCGTTATTTTTTACAGTTTATCACATTTCGCTTCCAAACAAACCCGATTTTTCTATTTTATATAGCAGGAATTTCCACTTCTATTGTCTAATGTTATATAGGTTTGCAGAAATATTCGAAACAACTTTGGAGGTTTTTTCATGGTAAAATATATATCCATTTTAGGTTCCACAGGATCTATCGGCACATCTGCATTAGATGTCGTTTCAGCTCATCCTGAACATTTTAAAATTGTCGGTTTAACCGCAAATTATAATATCGATCTTCTTGAGCAACAAATCAAAACATTTCAACCTCGCATTGTAAGCGTTGCGACAAAAGACTTAGCAGACACGCTTCGTACGCGTATTTCAGCGAATACAAAAATCACATACGAAACTGATGGCTTAATTGCGGTAGCTACTCACCCTGATTCAAATCTTGTATTAAGTTCTGTTGTCGGAGTTTCCGGACTACTTCCAACGATTGAAGCATTAAAGGTGAAGAAAGATATTGCCATCGCTAATAAAGAAACGTTAGTTGCAGCTGGACATATCGTAACTGAACTAGCGCAACAAAACGGATGTCGCTTAATTCCAGTAGATAGCGAACATTCAGCTATTTTCCAATGTTTAAACGGAGAAAATAATAAAGAAATTGACAAATTAATTGTTACAGCTTCTGGCGGTGCATTCCGTGATAAAACACGTGAAGAAATGAAAACTTTACAAGCAAAAGATGCTTTAAAGCACCCAAACTGGTTAATGGGCGCAAAACTAACGATTGATTCTGCCACATTAATGAATAAAGGGTTCGAAGTAATGGAAGCGAGATGGCTATTTGATATTCCATATGAAAAAATTGATGTAATGATTCATAAAGAAAGTATCATTCATTCTTTAGTAGAATTTATTGATGGATCAGTTATGGCACAGCTCGGTGCTCCTGATATGAGAATGCCGATTCAATATGCGTTTCACTATCCTACTCGGCTACCTTCTTCCTATGAAAAATTAAATTTATTAGAAATCGGTAGTTTACATTTTGAAAAACCCGATTTAGAGAAGTTCCCTTGTCTACAATACGCATATGAATGTGGCAAAATCGGTGGTACTACTCCCGCTGTATTAAATGCAGCAAACGAAATTGCGAATGCACTATTCTTAAAAAATGAAATTGTCTTTTTCGATATTGAAAAAACAATTTACAAAACAGTTGAAGCTCATCATAACGTAAAAGATCCTTCACTAGATGCTATATTAGAAGCGGATCAATGGGCGCGCCAATATGCAAATGAATTGTTAATAAAAAAGCGCTAAAACAGTTCCCACTGTTTTAGCGCTTTTTTTCACGTATTCAACTTAACAAATCTATAACCGTGCGTCACTAATACTTTTAATATCGCATATCCTGGAATGGCTAAAATAATGCCCATAATCCCGAATAAGTTTCCGGCAGTTAAAATGATAAAAATGATAGTAATCGGGTGAATATCTAACTTTTTCCCCATAACTTGCGGAGAAATAAACTTACCTTCTGCTAATTGTACAACCATCATAACGATAATTACTTTTAACACCATTGCTGGCGAGTCGATAAATGCGATAATTAACGCTGGTGTAATGGCGATAATTGGTCCTACGTACGGAACGATATTTACAATCATCGCTAAAATAGCAAGCAGTACAGCATATTTAATACCGATAATAAGGTAACCGATTAATAACATAATACCGATAAACAAGCTCACGATAATTTGCCCTCTAATATACGAGCTAATCGCATAGTGCATATCATCTAGTATTCTCATTGCTGCTGGTTGTCTTTGCTCTGAAATAAACTTTAAGAAGTGATTCGGCAATTGTTCGCCATCTTTTAAAAGATAGAACAATATAAATGGAACCATTACAAATGTTAAAACAACCTCTGTAATAGTACTCAAAAATCCAGTTACATTCCCAGTTACTGATGATAATGACTTTGTAAAATCAACTGTGTATTCTTTTACCATATTCGCAACATTAATATTTAAATTCTCCTGAATTTTACCGAGTAAATTACTTTCCCCGAATCTACGTGCTGCTTGTTCAATCTCATGGCCAAAATACGGTAAGTTATCAATTAATGCATCAATTTGATCTTTAATAATAGGGATAACCGTTACAACTAAAAATACAAATAATCCTAGTACGATTAAATATATGGAAGCTATCGATACGATTCTTGAAACACCTTTCTTTTCTAAAAGCGAAACGAATGGATGTAAAATATAGAATAGTACGCCTGCTAATAGTACTGGGAAGAAAATTGTTTTTAAAAATACGATAAACGGTGTAAAAACAAATGATATTTTTGTTAGCAATAAAATATTAATGAACAATAACGCAAATCCAAGTAATACCGCCAAATAATTTTGTTCTCTAAAAAACTTTCTTAACTTATCTCTTTTTCTTATATTTATTTTCTCCAATGAAACCACCTCTTCGAATGATGAAAAGCCCTTATTCAGGGCTCTTCATCATAATCTATATATCTATTTCTTTGCAGCTTTCACTACAAATGATACAATAAAAATTAACACGATTGCACCTAATAATGCTGGCACGACATGAATCCCACCAAATGATGGCCCAAAGGATCCAAATAATCTACCACCTAACGAAGCACCTAATAAACCTGCGATAATATTTCCGAACATACCACCTGGGAAATTTTTACCCGTTATAGAACTAGCAATTGCACCTATAATAGCACCAACTATTAATGTGATAATCCATCCCATTTTTAGTCCTCCATTTCTATTATAGTTTGTATGATTTAATACAAACATATGTATTTATCATTGCTAATCATATTTCACTATAGAAATATATTTACTACTATTTTACATATGGAGATACATATATTATATGCAAAAAAGAAAAATATTGTCAAACTCACCCATAAAGCAATTATATTTATATACCATATTTAAAGGAGGCTTCATTATCTATGATTCTTAAGTTAAATTCCACTTCTTTTGAAGTAGCAACATCCATTTTACAGGTTCAAATTCCAGCTTATAAAGTTGAAGCAGACTACTTAAATAGTACTGCCATACCTCGTTTATATGATACTGTAAACGATATTCAAAGTTGTGTTGAAACATTCTATGGATATTTTTCTGAAAATAAACTTGTCGGTTTTATTTCTTTTGTACAAGAAGAAAAACTAATCGATATCCACAGGTTAGTTGTATCCCCCGATTTTTTTCAAAAAGGAATCGCAACGAAACTCCTAATTTATATATTTAACATGTTTCCCTCTTCAATGACATACATTGTACAAACAGGTAAAGCGAATACCCCTGCTATTACTTTATATAAAAAACACGGATTCATTACAGTATCAGATACAATACTTCCTGACGGTATGATTCTTACACAATTAAAAAAGACAGAATACACAAAATAATTTGACTTGTTTGCTCCTTTATGTTATTTTTTACTTTATAAAACCTTTTGCTGAGTCCAAATTTTGGAGCGGGGGAACCATTTTTGTAGCTATGCTACTTGGGGCGAATCTTTTTTAAGTAGGGAAACTCTCACTTCCCGAGTCCGACAGCTAACCTCGTAAGCGTAATGGGAGAGGAAGGTGCTTTTTGCCTATGTTACACATTTTGCCTCCTTAATTATAAATATGGGATCGATATCAAATAGTCACCTATATTTATAGAAAAGGAGAATGTATTATGTTACGTTTATCTGATCACGCAATAAAAATGATGGAGCAAAGACTCCGAATTGAAAAACAACGCACATATCAAGCAAATAAAGTTGTAGATAACTTACATCACAAATACTTCTTTCAGCATATTTTTCAACCGAAAAGATAAAGTAAATGTTTATTTAATATTAAAAAACACAAGGTGTGTCTTACAAAGGCATTCCTTGTGTTTTTTATATTCTTTATAAAATTCTCACTACATTTAAGCTTGCTGTAATGGCACCTGCTATAGTAGTCACATGCCCTACACCTAACGGGCCATTTTGTAATATTAATGTTGAATTGGCACTCGTCACATTCACAAGAAGTGTATTTGAAATGGCTGGTTCGATTACTACAGTTGATGTCGTTACGTTTTGTATAAAACTCCCTGTTAGTTGCGTTCCATTTAATAGCAACCTAACAGATACTGTCTCATTCCCACCAGTCGCGTCCCCTTGGAAATAGTAGCTTACTAAATATATTCCTGGTGTGGATACTGTGACAGTTGTAGCACTAGTTAAAGATACACCAGTTCCATATACAGTGGATCCAGAATTAATTGGGATGTTGGCATTTGCTGCAATTGTACTTGTTGAGGTAGAGAAGAAATAGCCGCCACCTGTTGAAATGGCAGACGATCCAGTTGCACCGGTTAAGCCGGTTGGGCCCGTAGCACCTGTTGGGCCTGTTACTCCCGTTCCCCCTGTTGCTCCTGTTATTCCTTGGATTCCTTGGATTCCTGTCGGTCCTGTTGCACCAGTCGCTCCTGTCGCTCCTGTTGCGCCGGTTGCTCCCGTCACACCTTGTGGGCCTTGAATTCCTTGGATTCCTTGTGGGCCTGTTATTCCAGTCACTCCGGTTGCTCCCGTTGGACCCGTTATCCCTTGCGAACCTTGAATTCCTTGGATTCCTTGTGGACCTGTTACTCCCGTAGAGCCGGTCGCTCCTGTTGGGCCTGTTACTCCTTGTGGACCTTGAATTCCTTGAGGACCTTGAGGGCCCGTTACACCTGATATTCCGGTTACACCTATTTCTCCCTGCATTCCTTGTGCACCCGTTTCCCCTCGCTCACCTATTTCTCCTTGTATTCCTTGGGCGCCCTGTATACCTTGACTACCAGCAGGGCCTGTAATTCCTTGTATTCCTTGCATACCTTGTAATCCAATATCGCCAACAGGACCTTGCTCTCCAATTAATCCTTGAGGACCTTGTAAGCCGACCGGACCTGTAATTCCTTGCTCTCCAGTATCACCAACGGGACCTTGTATCCCTTGAGCTCCTGTTGTCCCTCGTGGACCTTGTATTCCCCTGATACCTTGAGGGCCTTGTGGACCAGTTGCTCCTGTAGGCCCAGTAATTCCCGGGGGTCCAACCGGACCTTCATGCCCTCCAGTTGGACCAGTTGGACCACTATTACCCGTCGGACCCGTTGCTCCTATAAGCGGAAGAGGCAGTGCCACTCCAAATTTTTTGCACTTTCTATGATGACGCACAACAATCCCCCTCCCCAAAAATAATTACACTTTTTATATGAAATGCATTTTTATAAGAAAAGTACATCTCTGACCTTATTTTTTTAAAAATAAAGAAGCCTATCATTTCATCTATTTGAAATGATAGGCTTCTTTTATAAAAAACACTTTACTTTCTAACTTTAATAATAAAAGTAGTCGGCACCATTCTAGCTTTATATAAAGAATAATACTTCGTAGAAGGCATCGCTAGTTCTTCATCAAACGTGCTATACGGTTCAGGTTCTTCTATTCTCTCAATTGTAAAGCCTGCTCTATTTAACTCATTTATATATGTACTTATTTTTCTCTTATATAATTTCGCTTGTACATTTTCTCCTTTAAATGTTTCAAACGTAATGGACGTTTCCTCATGATAAGAAGACTTTATAGCAACTTCTTCTGTACCATACTGTAAATTTGAATATACTGGGTGCTCCCAACTAAAAATAAAACTTCCTCCTGGCTTTACATACGAATAAATCAGTTCCAACGTTTTTCTTAAATCCGAAGTCCAATTTAATGCATAAATAGAATATACAATATCAAAATACCCTTTCGGAATATTCAATTCCTCTTCCATTTCTCCCCATACTAACTTTGGATCCCAACTCTTTAACGTTTCATTCGCTATTTCAATTTGTGCACTTGAAAGATCAAGCCCCAATATCAAGAACTTTTTTATTTCTGATTGAATCTCATCTTCAGACGCTGTATATTGGGCATATTTAGGTAAACAATCAACTTGAAAGATAATAAGGTGCAACTGTATCCCAACACTTTTTATTTATAGCTAGCATTTGTGTACCTTTCATATCATTCCCCCCATCCATTTTTCTTTCTCTAATATTACTTACATCCCATAACCAGATCGCCCTTTTCTCTTCGCCCGGTAGTTTTTCACTTTTGCAATCGTACCGCACGCTCTTCCTCCTTCTTCTCCAGCATACATACCGCACCATCTTTTACTTCCATTTCGCGAATGATCATAAAATACCCAGCGACAATCTGGACATGCTTTTAACCTTCCCCACACATTTTCTTGAATTGACATTAACACAATACTTAACACTTTTGTATACACATTCTCTTCATATACTGGTTCATATGTAATACCTTTCATATCATCCTTTATATGTACATGAAATGGGTATTTCTCTAACCACTTTTGCAATGATTCTCCGCCTTCAATTGCCACCCGAATATCTTCTCGAAAACTTTTTAGTTCCTCTATCGTATAAAATGGAAGCTCTTCATGAAAATATTTATTCATAAATTGCTTTATATCATCTTCGGTCTGCAACAAATCAACTGCTTCTCTCGTATCATTTGGTATTTTCCATTTATTTAAAAATTCTCGAATATATTCTAGTTCATTTGGTGCATTTTGATTCAATTCCATCCACCTTCTTCTTAAAATTTACTTTTTTCTGACTTTATGTATAATTATAATATAAAACTGTTAACCATCAAAATATTTTACTGGTTACAATATTAGGAGGAGTTCTATGAAAAGTTTCTCAATACCGATACGTTTCATGCTTATTTCTTCATTTTTTATGTCTTTTGGGTATTTTGCGGTATACGCATTTTTAGCTATTTATCTATTAAACTTTCTCCATTTTTCAGCTGTTCAAGTAGGAACAGTGTTGACGGTTATGACAATTACATCACGAGTTCTCCCTTTATTCTCAGGATTAATTGCTGATAAAATAGGCTATATCATTATGATGATAGCCGGATTATTTTTAAGAGGAGTCGGATTTATCGCTTTAGGGATATCCTCTGATTTCTATACAATTTCTATTTCTTCTGCACTTATTGGCTTCGGAACTGCATTTTACGAACCTGCCGCTCGCGCTATATTTGGCTCACAGCCAGCTCATATGAGAAAAAATTTATTTACATATTTAAACCTTAGCTTCAATTGCGGTGCAATAATCGGACCAATTGCAGGAGGGTTCTTACTCTTACTCGATCCAATCTATGCTTTCTCTCTAACAGGATCCCTTATGCTGTTATTCGCTTTCATCTTTTACTTACTTAAAAATCACTTCCAAGTCACTACTGAAAATACATCTATTACATTAGGAATACAGGCTATTTTACAAAACAAACCTTTCCTTTTGTTTTCATTTATCATGATCTTCTTCTATATTATGTTTACTCAGCTTACTGTCGCACTTCCACTTCATATGAAAAACATTAGTAATAGCAATCAGCTTGCTACACTCGTTATTACAATAAATGCAATAACAGGCGTCATATTTATGGTGTTATTTCGAAAACTATTTCATAAATACAACACACTTTCAATTATTAAATACGGTGTTTTATTAATGAGTATTTCCTTTTTACTCATTCCTCTATCTCAACACCCGTATTGGCTATTTATTTGTGTAATTTTATTTACAATTGGTGAAACACTCGTATTACCTAACGCTGATATCGCTATTGCAAATTACAGTAATGAATCCTATACAGCTACTTACTTCGGATTTTATCAACTATCACTCGCATTTGGTTTTATCATCGGTAATTATACCGGTACATCTTTTACATCCAACTTAAGCGGCATGTATACACCATGGCTTATTTTTGGCGGAATAGGACTTATTGGTTTTATTTCACTACATATTTTAAATATTAAACAAGGGGACTCTAAAGAGGATATATACCTATATAATGATACGAAACACCTTTAACACATTACAATTGAGCTAGTACCTTTAGACAAAAAGTCTATAATAAAAAATTCGACCGTCATATGTGACAGTCGAATTTTTTATTCTTCATATTCAAGATGATTATGTGTTTTACAACCAAACAAATAACAAGCCCCTATATGATAAGTTTCAAATTCTAACCCTGGAACATATCCAGATTTAATACGTTCTATCATTTTTTTATAACAATGATTCTCTTCTGTATATTCTTCAATTAACTCTTTCTTATCTTTTTCCGTCCAGTTTTCTTCTACTTCTTCATTCTGGACATCTTCTATTTCTGCTGTTTTCGCTTCAATAGATTCCCGTATAACTTCATTCATACGGGAAAAATCATTAGCTTTATATAGAGCATACACAAACCTACTAATCCAGTTAGGACTTTTCCAAACTTCTTTGTATCCCTTTTCGAACCATTCAATTGCTTCTTTATAGCAATTCAACTCAACATATAAATCTGCTACATTAATTTCCCCTAAAAAATTATCAGATTCCCTGTTAAAAGTATCTAACTTCTCTTTTGCTTCTGTCGTTCGTTCTAAATCAATTAAACATTTTACATAGCTATACATGATATAGTCCGAATCCCCTGCAACTCGTAAAAAAAATTCCGAAGCTTTTTCCAGCTCTCCAAGGTTATAATGAGCTACAGCTACATTATGATATGCTTCATCCGATGGTTGAATTGAAATAGATTTTTGTAATACTTCTTTCGCTTCTTCCCACTTTTTTTGTTTCATATAAATTTCCCCTAACATGTTATAGGGAAAGTATGAAGAAGGATTCAACTTAACAACTTCTTTTATTAATTCAAGAGCTTTCTCATCATTCTCTTCCTCATAAAAGTACATCCAAGCAAGATTATTGAGAGATTGTACCCCTCTAGATTCATGTACTGCTCGATGAAACAGTTCCATTGCTTCCTCACATTTATTTTGTTCAAACATTTCAATTGCCTTCTCGTTAATGTTCAAATAACTACCTCCGAAGTGAATAAATTCATCTACGCTTTATCATTATTTTAAGATGTAAAAATTGAAATTTCTATAAAAAATTTCTTTATCCTGTCTATATTTCGAATAAAACAGAAGCTTACATACACAAATTTACAACAATAAGTAAACTTTTCAATCTCCCTTAAATTGGATATACAGCCTTTTTAACTTTACATATTATGGTATAATTAATTATAGTACTAACTAAACATTTACGCTGGACACTAGCAGTCTAACAATACCAAAATCAATTGAAATCGGGGGATGTTATGAAAAAGAAATTAATTCTTCTATTCATCGGAATCATATTATCAGGATGTTCAACTATAGCAGAGAATTCTTTAGAAACCGGGAAAGGCAGTATGGAATTATTAACACCAACGATCACAACAAAAGATAATGAGTTAGAAATTAAGACCGAAGGCATTGATGAAAATAAAGTAACTTTTATTTATGTTGCTAATAAAAAAGTATTGGAACAAAAGCTAAAGAATGGTGAATCCTACAAACTTAACATTAAAGATATCGAACACGCTCATCGGACAGACTACAAACCAAAAGTTCAACTTTTCCAAACGAAAGATGATAATGATGATGGAGAAATGGTAACGTTTAAACAAGTTAGATATACAGTTAAAAACTAATTTTAAAGTTGTTTCATTATAAATGTAACGAACGAAAATATACTTTTAACAGTAGATACATGTAAGGGGTGCTAACATGAAAAAACGATGGATTTCTTGGTGGTTTGGTAACATATTTTGGATTATCGTTTTTGGAATATGGGCCGCTATTATTTGGCTACGAGATGTTGATGGGGCCGGTGTTACTCAAACACCCGAAATTAAATCAATATCACTTATCGTTTTATTAATTGCGTTTATCATACCGGTATTTTTTCAAATTATATGGCTAATCATTAATTTGAGAATGAGTAAAAAAAATAATTATACGATTTAGTTTTTTTGAATTAACAGATGAATATTTTTCATAAAAAAAGAGAGAAATCTACATCAAAATAGATTCCTCTCTTTTACATTTGGACTTATACTGCGCTTTTAATGCAGCACTACTCCTCTTTTTTACGATGCATGTTCATCTTTCTTTTTCATTAACGCTCTTTTCTTCATCGCCTTCGTTAAATATCCACCCTTAAATGAGCGAATTTCATACGAAGACATAAACGCTTTCGGTGCAATTTCATTAATGATTTCTAAAAGCTCTTTCTCTCTAGAACGCTTTGCAACGATATCTAAGCGATAACGTATAGAATTAATACCTTCGCCTTCAAATACTGTAACGCCAAATCCAGAGTGACGTAATTCATCTACTAATTCATTACAACGGTCTAGTAAACTAACTTGATACGTAATATAACCAATTGCTAATTTATTCTCTATATAACCGCCTAATAACAGTCCCGCACTAAAGCCAATGACATAGGCAACGATGTTCATCCAATTTGATAAATCTTGAAACACAATACCTAAACTGACAATGTAAATAGCTCCTTCTAACAATCCAACACCAGCAGCGGATCTTGTTTGATTCTTTACAAGCAAAATCGTACGGATTGTTAATATTGGAACGTAAATAATTTGAAGCACAAAAATAAGTAGCGCTTGTAACATTAGTATCCACCTCTTTCAAAAAGTCTTTTGTCATAATAACATACATAACCTTTAGAAATCGATGGGTTTTTTAAAAAATTTTTATTATTTTTCATAGTATTGAAAAACACAAAAAAGAAGCGTATTATATTTGTCGTTAATTTGGTTACTTGTATCAAATTACTAAAATAAAAAAGGAACCCGATTAGGTCCCTTTCATCATAGCTCTATGTTTTTCGAAGCATGTTCCCTTTGCTTCTCTTCTTCTTTCACTAACTGCATATTTGCATACGCTAAATTTGCAATCATTAAAAAGTGACCACCTAAAATACCTGTACCGAATGCCCACATTTCCATTTCATGCTCAATTTCATACATGATGATAGCTCCTAAAATAGCAGCTGCAAATCGGTTTAAAACTCCTAATCCAGGAGCCTTTTCCTTCATTACGATACTTTTTCCGAGTTTTTCCACTCTGCGAGCTAATAACCAAAGACAATAGGCGCTTACTGCTAATCCAATACCGAACCCTGTCACTTGTTTTCCAAACGGAGTAATCGTCCACATAAGTAGTAAACCACTAAAGATTACATACAATTGTAATCGATATACACGTAAGGCTTCTTGAATCAAAATATCCGCTCCTAAGTTCTCATTTTTTGTACTTTTAGAAGAAAAGCAGCAACTTACACAGTTGCTGCTTTCTCTTCTTCTTGTTCTTGTTCTTGTTCCATCTTACGAATTTCAACACGTTTAATTTGGTAAGCGTCTTTTTCTAACACTTTAAATTCATAACCTTCCGCCTCAACGTGTTGTCCTTCTTCGATTTCATGATTTTGCATCATAATCCATCCACCGATTGTATCCACATCATCTTCTTCGATGTGTAATCCAAATAAATCTTTCACTTCTGAGATAAGCACTTTTCCATCAACAATGATATGTTGCTCGTTTACATGTTGGATTGGTGGTGCTTCATCTTCATCATATTCGTCACGAATTTCGCCGACGATTTCCTCCAAGATATCTTCAAGCGTTACAATTCCGGCTGTTCCTCCGTACTCATCATATAAAACAGCCATCGGAATTCGCTTCTTCTGCATTTGAAGTAATAAATCGTGAATTGGAGTCGTTTCCATCACTTCAATAATCGGACGCATATACGAGCGAATAGATGATAAATCTTTTTGATCCTCGGTCATATATCGAATAAAGAAATCTTTTACGTTGACCATACCGATAATATCATCTTTATCTTCTCCAAAAATCGGATAACGTGTGTATCGCTCATTTTGGATTACTTTCATGTGTTCTTCTACTGAATCTTCCAGGTAGAAACCAACGATTTCTGTTCGCGGTACCATAATCTCTTTTGCAATACGATTATCAAATTCAAAAATGTTATTTACATACTTGTATTCAGCTTGATTAATTTCGCCACTTTCATAGCTATCTGAAAGGATAAGACGTAATTCTTCTTCTGTATGAGCTACTTCATGTTCTGAAGCTGGCTTTAAACCGAATAAACCAGTTATCACACGTGCTGAACCGTTCAATACCCAAATAAATGGATACATTACTTTATAGAACATCATTAATGGACCTGCCAATAATAACGTTACCCTTTCAGCCTTTTGAATTGCCATCGTTTTCGGGGCTAATTCCCCTACTACAACGTGTAAATACGTCATAATCATAAAAGCAAGACCAAATGTTAATACTGATGAAATAGAAGGATTTAAGTTCCATTTCTCAAATAACGGGTGTAATAACTTTTCGATTGTCGGTTCACCTAACCAACCTAATCCCATAGCTGTAACTGTAATACCTAATTGACAAGCAGATAAATATTCATCTAAATTTGTTGTTACCTTTTTCGCTGCTAAAGCACCGCGTTTTCCTTCCGCAACAAGCTGATCGATACGACTTGAACGTATCTTTACAATCGCAAACTCTGCTGCTACGAAAAATCCAGTAAATGCGATTAAAATCGCAACCATGACTAAATTAAATATTTCCAATGAATCCCCTTAGTTAAAAAACTAAGGTGTCCACCTCCTGTATACTATAATGTTTTCTTATTTGTTCGTTAGAAAACATAGCCCGATACAAAAATTAAAGAGGTCGGATTTCACTTATTCTATAATAATAGAGCAAGTGTCTGTATTAAAGCTGTCGTTTGACCAGATAAAGATTTCGATATTTTTTCACGTTGTGAATCAGTCAATCCATCTAAAAGCGGCTTTAACTCAGTAAGCTCCACTTCTAATTGATGAATATGGTCTGTCACTTCATTCACTTGTTTCGAAACGTGTTCATTGATACCGAGCAGCTTCTTCTTCTCCTCGATTTTCTCTTTAATCTCACAAAGCGGCATATGCATTTCTTTGCACTTCTCAATAAATTGTAATGTCTCAAATGCTGTTTCGTCATAATAGCGATAATTAGATTGAGATCGCTCCGCTTTTAAGATACCTAGATTCGTATAATAATCAATCGTTCGTTTCGACACGTGAGCCATGAGAGCCAACTGTCCGATTCGATACACCTTCCCAACGATCTTCCCCCCTTGTTTATATTACTTACATCATACAACACATAAACTGTACAGTCAAACGTGACGGTTTATTATTCACAATTTATACAAAATTCCAATCTCCTCCTATGATGATTCAATACGAGTAATCTACACTTATACAATAAAATTACTAAACTACTACCTAATCACTACATTGTCTGCCACTTTTAACCTTTCTTATTTAAAAGCATATCCTACTAATAATGATTGCTTGTATAGGAGGGAATTAATATGAAAAAGACAATCATTTCTCATTTTTATAATGAAGAATACCTACTTCCATGGTGGCTTATGCATCACACGAAAATATTCGATCACGGCATTTTAATTAATAGAGGGTCTACAGATCGTTCCGTAGAGATTTGTAAACTATTAGCACCCCATTGGGAAGTACGAAATTCAAGATTTCTTGAGTTTGATCCAACTAATACTGATATTGAAGTGATGGAAATTGAAAGAGAAGTTTCAGGTTGGAAAATCGTTTTAAATACTACTGAATTCTTTTGTTGTAATAATACTGAAGAATTTTTTTCATCTCTTCATACACTAGGCCAAAACATGTATGCGATTAGAATGATTTTAATGATAGATAATCATAATTATAATTATTCAAAGCCTAGATATTCTATCCCCTTAGTAGAACAGCGATACCACGGTGTCTTCCCTTATAACCCAAATCTCGGATGTGCTTGGAGATTTATTCACAATCATCTAGACGGTGCATATTTACCTGGTAGACATCATTCGCGGCACGGATATATAATTTATGACTATCCTTCATTTATTTTAAAATTTTATTTTAGCCCTTGGAATGAACAATCAAAGGCAAGAAAATTACAAATTACACCTACCCTTTCAAAAAGGGGTGTTCAAATGGGACTTCAAACACATTACGGTCAATCTCCCGAAGTACTGGACATACGTTTTTTAGAGCTTAGTAACCTAACACAAGACCTCCGTCATAACCCTGAATATCAAGAATTATTTCCAAAATTCAAACCGTAATATTTTCTGCATCGTCATCACCTCAAACATTTTCATTCACTTAATCAAAAACAATTTCATTTGCATAAAACATGAATACTATATAAATAATAAATTTTTATTTTAGGAGGAAAAAATGAAAGCTGTTATTCTTGCTGGTGGGTACGGTACAAGAATTGGGGAAGAAACACATTTAAAACCGAAACCTATGATTGAAATTGGAACAAAACCTATTCTATGGCACATTATGAGTTTGTATAGTCATTACGGGATTACTGAGTTTATTATTTGCTTAGGCTATAAAGGATATGCAATTAAAGAGTTCTTTCTAAATTACAACTTACACATGTCTGATTTCACAATACAGTTAAACGATAATACAATTACTAGCCATTCTCATCGTGTAGAACCATGGAAAGTTACACTAATCGATACTGGTGTAAATACCGAAACGGGTGGCCGAGTGAAAAAGATTCAAAATTATGTCGGAGATGAACCTTTCTGCCTCACTTATGGTGATGGATTAAGTAATGTAAATATAAAAGAACTTATTACATTCCATAAAAAACATGGAAAAATGGCTACTGTTACTGCCGTACAACCTCCTGGTAGATTTGGTTCTCTCATATTAGATAAACAGTCTGTAACATCTTTTCAAGAAAAACCATTAGGTGATGGCGGATGGGTTAACGGTGGATTTTTTGTTTTAAATCCTGAAGTTTTCAATTACATTAGTGGAGATAAGTCTGTTTTTGAAACAGACACTTTAGTTCAGTTAGTAAACAAAAATGAATTGGCCGCATATCAACATTCTGGTTTTTGGCATCCGATGGATACATTGCGCGATAAAAATAAATTAGTCGAGCTATGGGAAAGTAATAACGCTCCGTGGAAGGTTTGGTAATATGGCTTCATCATCTTTTTGGAATAAGAAAAAAGTATTTATTACGGGACACACTGGATTTAAAGGCTCCTGGCTCACCCTTTTCTTAAGTTCTTTAGGTGCAGAAGTAGTAGGCTTTTCTTCTCATCCCCCATCCATTCCTAACATTTTTGAACAAGGTAACGTAGCAAAAGAGTGCACGACAATGAAAGGCGATATTACAGATTACCATTCTTTATTTCATGCCATGAAGCAACATAAACCTGACATAATATTTCATTTAGCAGCTCAGCCAATCGTAACCGCTTCATACAAAAATCCTATCGATACATTCAAAACGAATGTTTTAGGTACTGTCCACGTGCTAGAAGCAGCAAAGTCCGTCGAAAGCGTACGTGCCATTATTAATGTGACAAGCGATAAATGTTATGAGAATGACGGTAGTGGCGACCGAGCGTTCGTGGAAAATGACCGACTAGGAGGTTTCGACCCTTATAGCGCTAGTAAAGCTTGCGCTGAAATAGTGGCAACATCCTATCAAAAATCATTCTTCCGCACTAATACCCAGAAACTCGCCTCAGTCAGAGCTGGTAACGTCATCGGCGGTGGTGATTGGGCAGAAGATCGATTATTCCCTGATATCATTCGGGCATATTTGCACAATCATACTTTGTGTATTCGAAACAAATATGCCGTCCGTCCGTGGCAACATGTTTTAGATCCTCTACATGGCTATATCCTTTTAGCTGAGAAACTTTGGAATGATGCTAAATATGCAGAAGCGTGGAATTTCGGCCCAATGAATGAACCTAACAGAACCGTTCATGATGTCATTGAATCTGTAATAAAATTATGGAATAACCCACTAACAATCATTTCCTCCTCTACAAATACTCCTTATGAATCACCTGTTTTAACACTCGATAGTACAAAAGCAGTAAACAAACTCGGCTGGACTCCTAAGTTATCAACAGATGATGCTATCGCTTGGACTGTTGATTGGTACAAAAAATATGCATCTGGTGAAAAGATAGAATCTTTCACACGACAACAAATCGATGCATTCAAAAATTTATAAGGGGGCTATAAAATGGAACAGAAAAAATGCCGTTTTTGCCACTCATTACTAACCAACACTTTTTTAGATTTGGGCGTTTCCCCTCTTGCTAATTCATTTGTAGCTCCTGAAAGCTCATATAAAATGGAACCTTTTTATCCGCTGCACACATTTGTTTGTAACTCTTGTTTACTCGTACAGCTAGATGAATTTGAATCTCCACAAAATATTTTTCATAACTATTTATACTTCAGCTCTTACTCCTCAAGTTGGCTACTACACGCTAAACAATATGTAGAAATGGCGATTAAGCGTTTCAACTTAACGAAACATTCAAAAGTGATTGAAATCGCAAGTAACGATGGGTACTTATTACAATACTTTAAAAAAGAAAATATCGAGACATTGGGAATTGAACCCGCGAAAAACGTAGCAGAAATTGCTATCAAAAAAGGAATTCCTACTCATGTGAATTTTTTCAGTAATGACTTAGCAAAAAAATTGCCACAAGCTGATTTAATCGTCGCAAATAACGTATTAGCACACGTTCCAAACTTGCATGATTTTGTTGCCGGTTTAAAAACGTTATTAAAACAAGATGGCACGATAACAATTGAATTCCCACACTTATTAAACCTCATATCCTTTAAACAGTTCGATACTATCTACCATGAGCACTTTTCCTACTTCTCACTTATAAGCCTTCAAAAAGTTTTAAGTTATCATCATTTACAAATTGTTGATGTAGAAGAACTATCAACGCATGGTGGTTCCTTACGGATTTTTGTAAACCATCTAAGTGCCCAATCAACTATCCATTCCAATGTTACAAAATTAATTCAAAAAGAAGTCGACCACGGGTTAGATACTTTAGATTGCTATCTCCTTTTTTCTAAACGCATCGAACAATTGAAAATAAATATTTTAAAGTTTTTTATTGAAGCGAAAGCTTTAAACAAACAAATTATCGGTTACGGTGCTCCAGCTAAGGGAAACACCTTTTTGAATTATTGCGGGATAGGTAAAGAATTTCTAGCTTATACAGTAGATAAAAATCCTCACAAACAAAATCTCCTTTTACCAGGAACTCGTATTCCAATAAAATCTCCAGCAGAAATTAAACGTACAAAACCGGATTACATTTTCATACTTCCTTGGAATTTGAAAGACGAAATTATGAAAGAATGCTCTTTCATTCGTGAATGGGGCGGTAAATTTTTAGTGACGGTTCCAGAAGTTGAGGTGATCGAGCCATGAAGAAAGTTGTTGTAACAGGTGGTAGTGGCTGGATAGGTAAATATGTTGTACATTCACTTATACAAAAGGGATATGAAGTGCACGCCACGTATAATAAAAATAAACCCTCTCACCTCCCTTGCCATTGGCATAAAGTAAACTTGCTTCGCGATGACGAAGTAAAACAATTCATTTCGGACGTTCAGCCTAGCCATCTCATTCACCTTGCTTGGGAAGCAGTGCCACCAGCATGCTATGTATCTATTAATAATTACTATTGGCTAAAGTCTAGTATTTCATTGATTCAACACTTCACAACATGCGGCGGAAAGCGTGTTGTCGTTGCAGGTACTGGCGCAGAATACGAATGGTTTAACGGCGTATTATTTGAAGATTCACCGCTCCTTTCCTATAAAACCCCGTATTCTTTATGTAAAAATGCACTGCACTCCTGGCTAGAAACGTATGCACAACAAACAGGCCTCAGCATGTGTTGGGGCCGCATTTTTCATATGTATGGCCCTCACGAACAAGGTAATCGGCTCGTTTCTAACATTATCACTTCCTTATTAAAAAACGAGGAAGCACTATGTACACATGGAAAACAATCGAGAGATTTCCTCCATGTGAGTGACGTCGCTGACGCTCTCGTAACAATATTAGAACACGGCGTTACAGGCACCATCAATATCGCTTCTGGTCAATCTGTACAAATTAAAGAGTTAGCTTCTATCATTGCTAAAAAGATAAGAAAAGAACATTTAATTAAACTAGGTGCAATCCCTTTCTCTAAAGATGAACCTTTATTTGTCGGGGTTAATGTAGAACGTTTAAAAACTGAAGTAAACTGGAAACCAACATACGATCTAAATACAGGAATTGAAGAAACAATTTTATGGTGGAAATCATTTATACAAAAACATAACGATATGCATCATTAAAACGTAAATCCTTCGTTCCTCTCGCTAATTCCTTATACCATTCTTCTAATCTTTCCGGCGTAACAATATGATGCGTACCCATTCCCCCATGCTTACTAGCTTCAGAAAGAGTCGGACCAATTTGTAATTTTCTCTTTCTCATCGCATCGTTCCACGGACTAAACCCATACCATAATATACAGGCAAGAGGTGGATAAATCATCGATTCATGCGCAGATAAATGTCTTCCAACCGTATAACTTCCATGCTCATGATTATGAATAAATCTGCCCCTTCTCCATAGTCTCCACTCCTCTGGTAAATAACCATGAAATCGCTGTTTCATTAAAGGTATTCTAAAGTTAAGGTCCGGATAGTTGTAGTTAGGATCATCAACCATAATAAGCCCGTCCAGCCAATACATCCTCCCTCCCAATTCATCTAGTGATTTCCAAAACTGATTTTTATCTTGCATGCAAAGAAACTCAGTCGTATTTAAAACCATTTTCCATCCTTGTACTTCTTGTTCTATCCTCATCACTTCATGATCTGTCGTATATGCATCAAACTCTGGATTTACAGAATCTCGCACTTCCCAATGCGGTGCGAATTTTTTACAAATCTCAACCGAACGATCTGTTGAACCTTTATTAATTAAAATACCATGATCAAAAAGTTTCGTATGATGCATAAGCCACCATGGCAATAAATACTCTTCATTGTAAAAATGCGAAATAACGGTTGTAGTTATAATAATCTCCTCCTCTTTCTCTATTAATCTACTTTTTATCCTACAACCAATATACTCATAAGCAAAAATATGTTTCCTAATTATTAATCAAATATTATTATTAATATTTTTGTAAGTTTTCCTTTGGTACCCAGCCTTTCTCACCATCTCTTCCTTCGCACCAAACCCATCCATTCAATTCTTCTAATCCGATCACTCTTTCTCCAATACTCACATTTAATTCTTTCGCAGTATATTGTTTTATAATAATTCCTGTTCCATTCATATCTTTTTTTATAATTTGCTCCGGAACCCATCCTGTCCGGTCATATTTCTCTTCGTGACAAAACATCCAGTTTTCCCAGTTTTCCGGACCAACGTAACTCTCTATCATTTTCACTACATCCCCCTCTTCTAAGCGAATTGGATTAGGATAATTGCTAACATGTGATTTTATAACGATATATTTCATAACACCCTCCAATAATCAGAAAATTAAGTTATAATATCATTATAACTTAAAGAGGAGGAATGCACGCATGTACTACAACACTTCATTCGAAAACGATCAACCTGTAGGCCGTCTATAAACTAAGACGGGCAATCATATAACACATACACTACGCCTCGTCTTAGGGAACTCATAATACCCTAAAAATAGACGGAGGTACTTTACATGAAACACACAATTTTAGGAGCTATATGTTTATCACTAGCAGCAAGTATATGGGGTGGTATGTATGTTGTTAGCAAATACGTACTCGATTTTATCCCACCACTAACACTCGTTTGGCTACGCTTTATCATTGCTTTTGTTGTTTTGTATGGCATTTTGAAACTAGCTGAGAAAAAGCAAAAGAAAAAAGTAACCATTCGCAAAAAAGATTGGCTCCTATTCGCTTGGATTGGATTTATCGGCTATTTCATTTCGATCACATGCCAATTTATCGGAACAAAATTATCCGACGCTCATACAGGCTCGTTAGTTACATCAGCTACACCTGCATTTATGGTTATATTTGCAGCGCTCATTTTGAAAGAAAAACTAAGCGCCCGTAGACTTTTATCTACTATACTAGCGACAATCGGCGTTATTATCGTAATCGGGTGGGATATTGAAATTGGCTCCTATTTTATCGGAACAATCATTTTAGTTGGAGCCGCTATTACGTGGGCTTTACTATCTATTTATGTAAAGATCGCTTCAATCCAATTCTCATCCTTAGTTATTACAACGTATGCCATATTCTTTTCACTCTTTTTTATTACACCTTTTATGATATGGGAACTACAAACATCCTCTATCGGAACAGTAAATACGTACGTAATATTTGGCGTATTATACTTAGGTATTGTCTCAACAGCAGGTGCCTTTTTCCTTTGGAATAAAGGATTAGAATTAATAGATGCAAGCATCGGTTCCTTATTTTTCTTCTTACAACCTATTGTTGGATCATTACTTGGCTGGCTCTTATTAAATGAGACATTAAATAGTAACTTTTTTATTGGCGGTATTCTTATTATATGTAGCGTTTTAATTACTACTTTTGAAAAGAAATAAAAAGCAGGCAGAGATTTTTAGTCTCTGCCTGTTCGTATTATTGGATCTTGGTCGTGAAAACCAATACAAATCGGTATATTACTTTGCACTTCACTACGTACACTTATAAAACTACACAGCGTTTTAGCAATTAAATATAAAGTTACACCGACTGCTTTTTCACTTGTGTCAAAGCCATTTCCATTATACATATCTGCTAATTCTACAGACCCCGGCCCCTCAATATTATATGTCCATTCAGATGCCCCATCATCGTCCTCTTCTTCAAGTGGAATATATTCCTCACAAATATAAAACTGACTATCCCATTCGTTATCAAGGTCATACTCAAAATAAATCGCTTTTGATTCTTCATTAGTAGCCATTTCTACAGCTGCATCCAAACCTACTCGAATACTTTCCTTATATGACTCTAAATCAATTGCTTTAATTCGTTCTGCATATTCTGCAGACGCTAACATGCTACAAATTTCAAAATACTTCGCTTCTATTTGCTCTACTGCTAACGAAAAGACATCCTCTTGCATCTCTTCTAAATACTGAAATATATCCACACTAAACACTCCTCACTCTTTACGCACTCCAATGCGATGGACGGGATAACATTTTCGGTAATTTCGTATGCTTATCCCCTTTCGCTGCGTTAATTTGAACTTGCGTCAGAAAAATACTATTTGTAAAATCAGCCCCGCGAATATCTGCATCTCTTAAATCTGCTCCGATAAGATCTGCTCCTCTTAAATTTGCTCCATTTAAGTTAGCCGCAATTAAGTAAGCCCCCCTTAAATTTGCACCTTGTAAATTTTTCTTTTTCAAATTTGCTCCCATAAGATCTGCTCCGCGGTGAATGATTCGTTTCTTACGTGCAGTATTCATTTCCTTCCATACTAATTCGCTCGTTTCTAAAAGAAGAATGTTCACCTCTGCCCTATGCATTGGAACATTTATTTTCATTAACTCATCTGGATTTAAATTCGAAAGTCGCTCTGTCTCCTCAATTGCGGTCTCCAGCTCTTTATGAATTGGCTGTGTTGCCTTTAAAATAATCGCCTCATTCAAATACCAAAGCATTTCATGAAGCTGATGCATAACCGGAAAAGCATCATACATTTTTCTCGCATGCTTAGCATCTTTCCGCCAATCAATTCCTTTAAACGTACCCTGAGAAATTTTCTGCCCAGCACCGAAACATTCAAATACTGTACAACCTTTATAACCTTTTCCTCTAAGATTTTTATGTATACTACATTTAAAATCTGATTGTAAGTTGGAACATGGTTTACCACCATCTTTATTCACCGCAAAATCTACTGATGCTGCGAACGGTAACGCCACGCAACATAGACCGAAGCATTTTTCGCAGTTTGCTTTTAAATGATCATTATGATTAGTCAAAATCTATACCCCCTGTTGTCTTTTGACTATTTCATAATATTCCAACTGTAATAAATAATCAATTTTAAAATAAACCGGCATCTTTCGTTTCAATTCATAACTTTATCATTCGATTTCCTTTCAATTGAAAAGGACTATTTCTATTTAATGAATTATAATTAAATTATAAATTTTCTAACTAAAAGGAGACTTATTATGGCACTAGAAATGAAAACAAACTGTCAAATTTGCGATCAATCGCTCGAACAAGATTCTGAAGCATACATTTGTGTATATGAATGTACATTTTGCGCACCATGTACAGAAGAAAGACAAAACGTTTGTCCAAACTGCGGCGGCGAATTAGTACGTAGGCCGAAAAAGAAACAATAAAAAGCAAAGCGATATCGCTTTGCTTTTTATTGTTTTCTGAGTATATGAAATTATATCGAACACAACTTAAACATTTAAAAACTTCACACAAACAGGCTCTGGCACAGCAACATCAGATTGTAAAAGTGTTAACTTTCCTGTAGATTCATCTCTTGAAAATAGCACAAGATTATGTGACTTTTCATTTGTAGCAACAAGAAACTTTTCAGTAGGATCTAATACAAAGTCCCTCGGCCAATTTCCTTCTGTAGATGTATGTTCCACAAATGCAAGCTCACCTGAGTTTTGATCCACACTGAAAACAGCAATACTATTATGACCACGATTACCTGCATATACAAAGCGGCCGTCAGAAGAAATATGGATAGCACTGCCTTGACTATTTTCATCAAATTGTTCTGGAAGAGTAGAAATATACTGTAATTCTGTAAAGGATCCTTCTTCCGAGTTATATGTTAACGCAATAACCTCTGAACTAAGCTCCGTCATTACATAAGCGTATTTTCCATTTGGATGAACAGCAATGTGTCTTGGTCCACTTCCCGGATTCACAGACAGGCTATTCACTTCTATTAATGTACTATCTTTTATTTCATACGTAATTAATTTATCTATCCCTAAATCAACACCTACCACATATTTTTCATCAGGAGTGTACCCCGCGTAATGTGCATGTGGTTTTTCTTGTCTTTCTTTATTCGGACCTGAACCTTCATGCGCCATAATAGATGAAGCAGGATTTACAGTTCCATCTTCTTCATTTACTTCAAAAGACTCAATCGTTCCTTTATGGTAATTTGCTGTAACTACTGTATGATTTCCACTATCAACACTAATATGACAAGGAGAAGCCCCTTCTACTACTTGTCTATTTTTCGCTTTTAGTTCTCCAGTATGACTATCAATGGAATAAGCAGCTACACCGCCAGATTCGTCTTCCTTAACAACGGAATAGAGATATTCATTATTTCGGTTAATGGTTACATATGTAGGGTTATCCAACTTAGCGGCAAGTGTTACATTACCAATTTTTTTTGCTTCCGTGTCTAAAATAAACTTATATATTCCTTCGCTATTTTCTTTCGTGTAAGTCCCAACATATCCGATAAACTCTTTGTTATCCTTCATTTTCATAACCCTCTCTCCCTATATTTTTCATTCATCATACTTCTTAAAATATTTTATGTTGAAAGAGTATCCAAAAAAATCGGAGTACCTCTTTATACGTTACCATATTTTATTGGTAAATAACTTTTAAACCCACTTTTTTTGATACGCTGCTATACTTTCATATTCTTCTTCCAATTGACGGGACAGACGAATATAGATTGGCGTTAAATCTTTATATTTCTCCACACTTTCCATGTTTGGCTCATGATGAAAATCTGCACCTACCATTTCAGAAACTACGGATAATGTATCTATTTCACCTAAACTATATAAACCGAGGATTGCAGCTCCTAAGCAAGAGCTTTCGAAACTTTCAGGAACATATACGTCTTGATGGAAAATATCCGCCATCATCTGTCTCCAAAGTTCCGACCTTGCAAAACCGCCTGTCGCTTGAATTTTTTTCGGTTCGCCAATTAGTTCTTTTAAAGCGAGAAGAACTGTATATAAATTATAAATTACCCCCTCTAAAACAGCACGGATAAGATGTTCTTTCTTATGATGCAATCCGAGTCCAAAGAAAGATCCTCGTGCATTTGCATTCCATAAAGGAGCTCTTTCCCCTGCTAAATACGGGTGAAATAATAAACCGTCAGATCCAGGATTCACTTTTGTTGCTATTTCAGTAAGCACCTCATATGGATCTTTTCCTAAGCGCTTTGCAAGTTCAATCTCTGAAGTGCCCAATTGGTCACGAGCCCATCTGAAAATCATACCACCGTTATTAACTGGACCACCGATTACCCAATGGTCTTCAGTTAACGCATAACAAAAAATTCTACCTTTTGGATCTGTTACAGGACGATTTGTTACAGCACGTATCGCACCGCTTGTACCAATTGTAACAGCCACAACGCCAGGATCTATTGCATTTACACCTAAATTAGATAGTACTCCATCACTCGCTCCTACTACAAAAGGCGTAGAAACAAGTACATTCATCTCTTTGGCAAACTCTTCATCTAATCCTGTTAAACTGTGCGTTGTTGGAACAAGCTTTGAAAGCTTTTCATCTGTAATTCCTGCTACATGTAAAGCCTCTTCATCCCACTTTAAAGATTTTAAATTGAACATTCCTGTCGCTGATGCTATAGAATAATCAATTACATATTCTTTATATAACTTGTAAAAAACATATTCTTTAATAGAAATGAATTTATAACTTTTTGCGAATAACTCTGCTTGCTCATTCTGTAGCCAAACTAATTTCGAAAGTGGTGACATCGGATGAATTGGTGTCCCAGTACGAAGGTAAATTTCATGACCATTCATATCATTCTTTATTTTCTCCGCCCAGCTTGCACTTCTATTATCTGCCCAAGTGATACATCTCGTTAACGGCTTTCCCTTTTCATCTACAGCAATGATACTATGCATTGCTGAACTAAAAGAGACACAAAGAATATCATTCGGCTGTACACTACTTATTCGTACAGTTTCTTTAATCGTATTTATTACTGCATGAAAGATTTCTTCTGGGTCTTGTTCTGCTGTTTCAGGTGTAGGAGAATATAAAGGATATTCAATTCCATGACTAGCAATAACAGATCCATCAGTAGAAAATAGAACTGATTTTGTACTAGTTGTCCCAATATCTACACCAATCATATATTTTGAGCTCACCATTTCTTCCTCCTAACAAAAAATTGCTACAGTATCCCACCATAAAAATACATTCCTTTTATCTATTGATAACGTTGTAAGCCATAATTATCTAAATAGAAACATCTTTATCTTAAACAAACATATCGAGTAGTAAAACGCCTCCAAAAGCGATAAATGAAAGTAATGTTTCTAATACTGTCCATGTTTTAAATGTTTCTTTCACTGTTAAACCTAGGTATTCTTTTACCATCCAGAACCCAGCATCGTTTACGTGAGAAAACATTAACGCTCCTGCACCTGTTGCAATGACGAGTAATTCTAAATTCACACCTGTCGTATTTTCAACGATTGGCGAAACGATACCGGCTGCTGTTGTTAAAGCGACTGTCGCTGACCCTGTCGCAATTCGAATTAACCCAGCTACTATAAATGCTAATACAATTGGAGATAGAGCTAAATGCTCAGACATTTGAGCAATAGCATTCCCTACCCCACTATCGATGAGAATTTGCTTAAATCCCCCGCCAGCACCAATAATCGCAACAATTGAACCGATTGGTAATAAGCTATCTTCTGTTATCTTCTTAATAGCTTTTTTATCGATACCTTGACGAAATCCAAGAAAATAGAACGCCGCAAAACATGCAATCAATAGTGCAATTATAGGACTACCGATTAATGTGACAATCTTCATCAAAGTATTAGAAAGAGGCACATAAGGAGCTGCTGCAGCTAAAACCATTAACATAACAGGTAACAATATAACTAAAAATGAAACTCCTATTCCTGGTAATTTCGTTGATTTTGTATTTACACGAATCAATTCCGGCTCATTTTCAGGAATTACACGTTTGTGAATCCATTTCGCAAATATAGGACCTGCAATAATCGCTGCAAAAAATGTAATAATGAGTGAATACATTAGTACCTTCCCAAGATTCGCTTTATAAATACCAATTGCAACTATGGCCCCTGGATGCGGAGGAACAAGGCCGTGTACGACAGATAGCCCAGCAATTGCTGGTAATGCTATCAATAAAATATTTTGTTTCGTTGTTTTATGAATTGAAATTACTAACGGCAGTAATATTAAAATGCCTACTTCAAAAAACACCGGGATTCCAATAATAAAACCTGCAATTAACATCGCCCATGGTAAGTTTTTTATCCCAAAGGATTTAATAAAGAACTCTGCCACTTGCATTCCAGCACCTGACTCTGCCATCATTTTCCCTAAAATTGTACCTAATACTAAAATACCTACTAAATGCCCGAGAACACTGCCGACTCCCGTTTCATAAGCACTCACTATTTTATCCATTGGCATCCCAGACATAATTGCTAAAAACAAACTTGCAATCGTTAAACTAATAAATGCATGCCATCTCCACCACGATACCCCTAAAATAACAATTACGATTGATAATAATGTAATCATTAAAAGGTACATATTCATACGCAATCCCCCCTTTATGTAAACCTTTTCAAATTTCTATATAATAAAAAAAACCTATATAGTTCTTACTTGAGTAAAAGATACCTTTACATATTGATATAATACACTTAAAAGCATCTTCACATCATAATGATTGATATAAAAAGAATCTCCCTTATCAGAGATACAATTTAACTCACCTCTCTGATAAGGGGATTTCTCTTCCATAATTATAATGTTATTGTGATAAACGCTTCGCGCGATCAATTTTCCCTTTTTTAAAAGTGAATGACACTTTCTTCTCTTGCTGTTTTCACGTAGTAAGACTACAAACTCAGTATCCACTTTAAACGATGAAGTTACTTAGGATTTGTCTTCTCATGAAAAACAATTTTCGGAAAGCACCTTCACTTTCATAACATTATAATTTAGGCGCTTTCGCCCAATCAGCAGCAAATTTCTCAATACCTTGGTCTGTTAATGGGTGCATAGCAAGTTGTTCAATTACTTTATAAGGGATTGTTGCAATGTGAGCACCTGCCATCGCTACACGAGTTACATGATCTGGATGTCTGACAGAAGCCGCAATAATTTGTGTATCTAATTGATGAACATCGAATAATTCAGCAATTTTAGCAACTAATAGTACACCATCTTCAGAAATATCATCTAAGCGTCCTAAAAATGGAGAAACGTACGTTGCACCTGCTCGAGCAGCTAAAAGTGCTTGGTTCACAGTGAAAATAAGTGTAACGTTCGTTTTCACACCTTTTTCAGTAAGGTAGCGACAAGCTTCTAATCCAGCTAACGTCATCGGAAGTTTAATTGTAACTTTTTCATCGCCACCGTTAATTTTAATCAGTTCTTCTGCTTGAGCAATCATTTCTTCAGCTGTAACAGCATCTGGCGTTACTTCTGCCGAAACAGATTCAACTTTAGGAACCGCCTGACAAATTTCTGCAATACGGTCTTCAAATTTAATGCCCTCTTTTGCTACTAAAGAAGGATTCGTTGTAACACCAGCTAAAACTCCAAGTTTATATGCTTTTTTTATATCCTCAAGATTTGCAGTATCAATAAAAAATTTCATGATTAATTCCCTCCAGTTTTTAAACGTTGATGAGTTACATGTTTAATATGCTTATCCCGTAAAAGCCCGATTTGTGTGGAATGAAGCCCCTACTTATTAAAGTTTCACTTTATTTCTTTTCTACTGCATGTCCACCAAATTCATTGCGCAGAGCTGCTACAACTTTTCCTGTAAATGTATCATTGTCTAATGAGCGGTAGCGCATTAATAGAGACATTGCGATAACAGGAGTTGCTGTTTGAAGGTCTAATGCTGTTTCTACTGTCCATTTTCCTTCACCAGAAGAATGCATAACACCCTTAATCTCATCCAGTTTTGCATCTTTAGAAAATGCATTTTCTGTTAATTCCATTAACCAAGAACGAATGACTGAACCGTTGTTCCATACTCTTGATACTTTTTCATAATCGTAGTCAAATTCACTTTTCTCTAGAATCTCAAATCCTTCACCAATAGCAGCCATCATACCGTATTCAATTCCGTTATGAACCATTTTTAAGAAGTGACCACTACCAGCTTTTCCAGCATATAAGAATCCATTTTCTACAGCAGTATCGCGGAAGATAGGTTCAACGATGTCCCAAGCTTCTTGATCTCCTCCGATCATGTAACAAGCACCATTACGAGCGCCTTCCATTCCGCCAGAAGTTCCTGCATCCATAAAGTGAATGCCATCTTTCTTTAATTGCTCATATCGGCGGATAGACTCTTTATAATGTGAATTACCAGCTTCAATTAAAATATCTCCTTTTGATAAAAGTGGTGTAACCTCATCAATAACAGAATCAACAACAGCGTGTGGTACCATTACCCAAAGAATTCTTGGTGATTGTAATGACTGAACAAGTTCACCTAAACTAGATGTACCTGTTGCCCCGTACTCTTTCATTTCTTCTACTGCGCTCGTATTTAAATCAAATGCTACTACTTCATGTTTATGATCCATTAAATTTTTCCCTAAATTTAATCCCATTTTACCTAACCCAATTAATCCTACTTGCATAATATAATTCCTCCTCAAATCATCTTTTATTAAAAATCCATATCACTACAATCTGGAATACCTTTCAGCACTGAAATTTTAATATGTACAGAAAGGTATTCACAGTCATAGCTTAAGAATTCAACACATTTTTTGTAATTTGAACAACATTTTCTGTCGTAAATCCAAATAGATTCATGACTTCAGCTCCAGTACCTGAAGCTCCAAATGTTTCAATTGATAGTACTTTTCCTTCTTGTCCTACATAACGTTCCCAACCGAGAGATACACCCATCTCAAGAGATACTCGTTTCGTTATAGAAGACGGAAGAACGGATTCTTTATATTCGTTCGATTGGTGATTGAATAGCTCCCAGCTCGGCATTGCAACGATGCGAACAGAAACTTGATCTTCTTCTAATTTTGCTTTCGCACTAGCAGCTAAGGATACTTCAGAACCTGTCGCAATTAAAATCACATCCGGATTTTCATTCGTTTGTGTTAATACGTAAGCTCCTTTAGAGAGATTCTCTATGTTCGCTTTCGTTTCATTAAACACCGGTAAATTTTGACGACTCAGTACTAAAACGACTGGACCATCCGTTTGCTGTAAAGCATACGCCCAAGCACTTGCTGTTTCATTTGCATCTGACGGGCGGATAACTGTTAAACCAGGAATTGCTCGAAGAGCTGCCAATTGTTCAATTGGTTCATGCGTTGGACCATCTTCTCCTACAGCAATCGAATCATGTGTAAATACGTAAGTAACAGGTAACTTTTGCAGTGCAGCCAGTCGAATGGACGGACGAAGATAATCATTAAATACAAAGAATGTACTTACGAAAGGTTTTACTCCTCCATGAAGCACCAATCCATTCGCTGCAGCGCCCATTGCATGTTCACGTACACCGAAATATATATTTCGTCCAGCATATGATTCTACTGCATATACTGCTTCACCTTTTATATCTGTCATCGTAGAATGAGAAAGATCCGCACTTCCACCGAAAATAGAAGGAATCGATTTCACATAATGATTAATAGCTTCCCCACTTGCAACACGAGTGGAAATCGTTTTTTCAGTATCAAAAGATAGAATGTCTTTCGCTTCAATTAAAACCTCACCTGTAATCGCTTTTTCTAATTCATCTGCCAGTGTAGGATTCGCTTCTCTGTATAAGTTGAACTGCTCATTCCAGTCATTGTCTTTTTCAATACCTTTTTGTTTTAGTTCATTAAAATGAGCTTTTACTTCTTCAGGTACAAAGAAATCTTCCTCATAATTCCAACCATACACTTGTTTTGTCGCTGTCGCTTCTTCTACTCCAAGCGGATTACCATGTGCTTTGTTCGTTCCAGCAACTTTTGGACTTCCATAACCTATAATGGTTCTAATTTCTATAAGAGTAGGTTGATCCGTATTTTCTTTCGCTGATTGAATAGCTTTTGTAATCGCATCAACATCGGTTCCATCTTCAACTCTTACATATTGCCAATGTACAGATTCTGCCCTTTTCTGAATATCTTCAGAGAAAGCAATGCCTAATTCACCATCAAGTGAAATTTCATTTGAATCATACAGTACAATTAACTTGCCAAGTTTCATATGTCCTGCCATTGACATCGCTTCATAAGCGACACCCTCCATTAAGTCACCATCTCCGACTAAAGCATACGTATTGTGATCTATAATAGAGTGACCATCCTTATTGAACTTCGCTGCTAAATGAGCTTCTGCCATTGCCATTCCGACAGCATTAGCAATCCCTTGTCCTAACGGGCCTGTAGTCGCTTCAACTCCAGGAGTATGACCAAACTCAGGATGTCCTGGTGTTTTACTATTTAACTTTCTGAAGTTTTTCAAGTCATCAATTGAAACATCATATCCAGCTAAATGAAGTAAGCTATATAACAGACTTGATCCATGTCCCGCCGATAAAACGAAACGATCACGGTTAAACCATTCTGGGTGATTAGGATTGTAATTTAAATGATTCGCCCATAATGCATAAGCCATTGGTGCTGCTCCCATCGGAAGACCTGGATGACCTGAGTTTGCCGCATTAATAGCATCAATCGATAACGTACGAAGTGTATTCACTGCTAATTGATTTATGTTTTGTGTCATAGTAATCGTCCCCCTAAATGCTTTCATTAAAGAAAGTACTTATTTTTCCGTCTCTTGATCTAACCACCATTTAAATCCACTTTCTTGTAACAGTTCATTAGACGCTTCTGGACCATATGAACCAGACTCATATTCATGAAGCGGTAATAAGTTTTCCTCGAACGCTTCAAGAATTGGTTGTACCCATTCCCATGACAATTCAACTTCTCTCCAATGTGCAAAGAATGTAGCGTCTCCACTCACAGCATCATGAATGAGTCTTTCATACGCTTCAGGTACTCCCACATCCGCTTGCTCACAAGTAAAGTTAATACGCATCGGTTCAATTTCTCCATTTTTCAATGGATTTTTACTGTTTAACTGTAATGAAACGTTCTCACCTGGGCTAATTTCAATTATTAATAAGTTAGGTGCTGCATTTGGATTATTATCTTGATATTGCTGTTTTAACGTATTTTTAAACTCGATTACAATACGAGTAGACTTTTCTTTCATTCGTTTGCCTGTTCGTATATAGAAGGGAACGCCAGTCCAAAATGGATTATCGATCCACAGGCGAGCAGCAACAAATGTGTCTATGTTAGAAGAAGGATTTACTCCTGGTTCCTCTTTGTATGCTACAACTTGCCCGCCTTTTATCTCACCTGCAGCGTATTGTCCGCGAATGATATGGCTTTGAACGTCTTCTTTTTTCACTTTACGAAGCGTTTCCATTACCTTTCGCTTTTCCTCTCGAATTTCACATGCATTAACCTTTTCCGGCAGATTCATAGCAGTCATCATTAATATTTGTAACATATGATTTTGAACCATATCTCGAATGGCCCCTGCCTGGTCATAATATCCTGCCCTTTCTTCAACCCCAACTGTTTCACTCGCTGTGATTTGTACATTCGCTATATGTTCTTTATTCCAAATTGATTGGAGAACAGGATTTGCAAATTCTAATGCCTCAAGATTTTGAATCATCGGTTTACCTAAATAATGATCAATACGGTATATCTCGTCTTCTTCAAACGTGCGACTAAGCTTATCGTTAAGCTCACGAGCAGATGTAAGGTCGTGCCCGAATGGTTTCTCAATCATCAGACGTTTCCATCCATCCGTTTTATCAAGTCCGCTTTCCTTAATATTTAAAGCAATGGTCTCGAAAAATTCAGGAGCAACGGAAAGATAAAACATTCTATTTCCTTTTATATGTAATTCTTCTTCCCTTTCACGAACGACTTGTAATAACCTCTCATAGTCTTCTGGCTTACTCACATCTAATGGACAATAGCGAAAATTATCTAAAAAACCTTCCAGTTCTGGAGTACCTTCTTCTCTATGACGGGAAAACGTCTCTATTGATTCTTTTATTCTTTCTTGAAAATCTACATGAGATACTTGACGTCTCCCAAGCCCGATAACGGATATTTGCTTTGGAAGCTTTTGATCTCTATATAAGTTATATAGTGCGGGGTAAATTTTGCGTTTCGCTAAGTCCCCTGTCGCTCCAAATAAAACAAAGGTCATTGATTCCAATTTCAGTCCCCCTCTTGTTGTATAATCCTTGTCAATATTTTAAAAATGAATTGTACAGAAGCTCATGTTTTATAAAAACAAAGAGTTATCAAATTCCAATTCTTTTTATACCTTTCGCTTTTTAATTGTCCCCAATATTAATAGTGGCAATTCAAAGCATTTCTACCACAACTTACTTATTTATAGAATTTAACAAAACATTTTATATCTGATTACTTTTAGTAATTAAATAATCTTATGTCTAATATATTAATCACATAAATTATTATCGTCAATAAAAATGTCTTGAATTACATACGATTTATTTCGTAATAATTTTCTAAGTGTATTCCTAGTTACCATTCATTTTCAAAGATAATGATCGTTATAATAAATATCAGTTTCATCTAAATCTTCAATTAATTTTGCGTTAAACTCACGAGCAGACATTACATTATAATCAAAAGGCTTCTCTATAATAAGACGATTTAATCCTTTTATAGCTCACAATCCACTTTCCTTAATATTTAAAGCAATGACATCGAATACTTCTGGTACAACAGATAGGTAAAACATGCGGTTTTCAGGAATGTTTAATTCTGTTTCACGCCTCTTTACAAGACTAAACAAATCTTGATAGTCCTCTACATTCGCTGTATTTAATTGACAATAACGAAATGTGCTAATGAATCCTTCTACTCCTGATTCGTCATCAGTAGATCTTCTAGAAAATATAGCAATGGATTGTTCTACCTTTGTTTGAAATTCCACATCTGACATTACCTTTCTACCAATACCGATAATTGAAATATACTGCGGTATATTTTCATTACTAAATAGTTTGTATAAAGCAGGGTGAATTTTGCGTTTCGTTAAATCCCCTGTCGCTCCGAATAAAGTGAAACTTTAATCAGTGGAGTTTTTGTTCATCCCCACTGATTATTAGCCTTCACCAATCGGGCTTTTACGGGCAGTTGATCCTCCACCTAACTTCTGCTTCCGCTGAATTTTTAGGCGGGGGTCTTACTGCCCGGCAAATAGCGGGATAAACATAATGAATAAATCATGTTGCAAAAATAACATCTACCCTTTCTTCATAAAGCTTTACAATTGCTTTCGCAAGTACGTTACATTATTTCACGTACTTTCCCCTTCTCTATATAAAATTCTCACTAACAAAATTCAAAATATTATACTTATTTTTCGTACTTTGCTATGCTATAACCACAAACAGGAGGTATAAACTATGAAAGCACAAATTATCCATTCTTTTGGGGATTCATCTGTATTTCAATTAGAAGAAGTTTCAAAACCAAAACTTTTACCAGGTCATGTTCTAATCGATGTAAAAGCAACAAGTGTAAATCCAATCGATACAAAAATGCGTAGTGGTGCCGTTTCAGCCGTCGCTCCTGAGTTTCCAGCTATATTACACGGCGATGTAGCTGGTATTGTTATTGAAGTAGGAGAAGGTGTTTCGAAATTCAAATCAGGGGATAAAGTATACGGATGTGCCGGAGGTTTTAAAGAAACTGGAGGTGCACTTGCAGAATTTATGCTTGCTGATGCACGATTAATTGCTCACAAACCTAACAATTTAACAATGGAAGAAGCTGCTGCTCTACCATTAGTTGCAATTACAGCTTGGGAATCTTTATTTGATCGTGCAAATATTAAACCTGGTCAAAATGTTCTCATTCATGGAGCTACTGGTGGCGTAGGACACGTAGCCATTCAACTAGCTAAATGGGCAGGCGCTAAAGTTTTCACAACAGCTTCTCAGCAAAACAAAATGGAAATAGCCCATCGTTTAGGAGCCGATATAGCTATTAATTATAAAGAAGAATCTGTTCAAGAATATGTACAAAAACATACGAACGGAAACGGATTTGAAGTTATATTTGATACAGTAGGCGGCAAGAATCTTGATCATTCTTTTGAAGCTGCTGCGGTCAATGGAACTGTCGTAACTATTGCAGCTCGTTCAACCCATGACCTCTCTCCTTTACACGCAAAAGGACTCTCTCTGCACGTTACTTTTATGGCATTAAAAATATTACATACAGATAAGCGTAATGATTGCGGAGAAATCTTAACGAAAATAACGCAAATTGTAGAAGAAGGAAAACTTCGTCCATTGCTAGATTCTAAACCTTTTACGTTTGATGAAGTTGCACAAGCACATGAATATTTGGAGTCAAATAAAGCAATAGGTAAAATAGTTTTGAAAAACGTTTGGTAACTTTCACTAAATAATACAAATAACAAATGTTTGTTGTTGGAAAATAACAGCGAGATCGCTTCGCCTTATCTTTTTCTTAAAAGGCGTGCCACAACCTTAAAAGCTTTCCATCCTTTACAACAAGTAAAAAAATAACAGCTAAATTTTGAGGTGGGGGTCTTACTGCCCAGCAAATAGCGGGATAACATTCAAAAAAACCTTGCAGAAAAATTCTACAAGGTTTTTGTCTATAAATACAAATTAATCACTATATTAAAATGAAAGAGTTTGTAATTCATCACAATAATATTAAATATACGCTGCTTTAAAGGCTTGTTGGACAGCTTGTACTTCTAATGAGTCTTTACCATATAAGTTCGTTGCTACACGAATACAAGCTTCTTTTAATTCTTTAAAATCAGAAGTCATATTTAATTCATCCGTATTTGCATAATAGAAAATATCAAACATTTTATCTTCTCCAATGCCATGTATGTTTACTCCATTATGGCTTCCACCACTAGCAATCAAGTAAGCTACTTTATTAATAATGCTAGAGTTCGTGTGTACACCACCATGATCGTGGTCAGCATCAATAGGTAAGTTATTATAATGCCTATAATCCTCTGGATATCTAGAAGAGATAGATGATGGGTTTTTCATATCTCTAAAAATACGACCTGATTGTTCTCCCATTGTCCAATTGAACTTTCCGTTATTGGCATACTTTTCAACTGCTACTCCTAAAATATCAGATAACGCTTCATTAATTGCACCAGCTTCTCCTGCGTACTCAAGTCCAGACTCATTTCTTGTAACCGCGTGTGTAAATTCATGTCCTGCCACATCAAATGCTCTAACAATTGGATCTCCGTATACTAGCATAGCGCCATTACTAAATGCATTAAACCACTGCTTAGGATTTCCTTTATTCGTACCATTTGTGTTCCAACCATGAACGACAGAAATTACTTTTTGTCCGTTATTATCAAAGCTGTTACGGCCATATTTTTCTTGATAAAAATCATATACTTTCGTTGCTAAATAATGGGCACTAACTGCTTTAGGATCTGTAAAATTTGTAGAATTACTTGTTACTAAATCATCGAGATAACCCCATACATTTCTTCTATAATTATTATAATCTTTATAATTAGCAGTATATGTTTCAATTCCCTTACCACGAGAATAATCTGCAAGCATGTACGTTCCATCACTTCTTTGTGTAATTCCAAACGTACGATTAATACCTAAGTCATCTTTTCCTGTACCTGTTAATTTTGAAGGATCTGTTGATTTATTTGATGTCGCAGATTGGACAATACTACTCTCTACTTGTATACCCAATTTTTGAACGAGTTCTTTTAATAGATTACCACCAAAAGCATCAATTAATACTGTACCGGATACATATTCAGGTGTAGATGCACTAAAAGTAATTTGATATGCGTTTGTAGCTTTATTTGTATTTTCATCTACATATACCACTTGTTTAATTTCTGGTTCTTCAATAAATGTGAGATCATTTCCATAGATGTTGAAAAGCTGTTTCTTTGCATCCTCTTCTGATAGAGTAATAGGTTGTTTCAAATCTTCCTGTTGTTGTAAATCTTGAGCACTATCTCCCGAAACGCTCGTAAGTACACCATCATCATTAATATGTGCTGTTAGTTGATATCCGTATACATCACGTCCTTCATACGTTTGTTGAAGACGTACCAATGTAGTACCATCATAAGATTTACGACTTTGCGTAACATTATAATTAACTTTGGATTCCGTATTAACTTGCTTTGATGATAATGCTTGTTCTGTTTTTCCTTTTAGTGCATCCTTTGCTACATTTTCTGCCGAATTTTGAGAAGGTGCTGTTAAATTACCTGTTCGGAACGTATCTTCCTTTGTTTCCACTTTTAAATCTTCTGTTTCCGCATGTACTCCTCCATAAGGCATAATCGCCGATAACACCACTCCTGTAGTTAAACCTACCTTTACGAAATTATTCATATTTTTACTCCTTTATAATCGTATTATTAAATTAAATAAATGTATTTTAGAATTTTAAGCATAGATAAAAAATTTTAACTATGGCCAATCGTTTTTACATACCTCTACATACATAGGTTAATAGATTGGTTTGCTACTTTTTTAGATTCAATTCATTTCTCAAAAATTACTCATTATATAAGCTATCTTTATATTTATTCATATACGTTATTTTTTGTGGTTCTGATAACATATTTATTGCCATCCACACATTCTTTTTCATTTCTAATTTTTGCATTGGTATCTCTTTTAAAAACTGATTACCTATAATCGCTTCCATTTCTTCATCAATTCTTTGTATAAGATTTTCTTCTGGATTATTTTGCAAAGAAGTATTTTTCAATCCCCATTTTGTTATTATAAATTCATTCGTTTTATTCATAGGATTAATAATAGTAGCTTTACTAGTTAATCGTTTTTTTATTTCATCATGATAGATTTTAATTCTATATCCCTCTTTTAGTGGAATGATATCTTTTACAATTGTTACATTTGTTCCTTCCATTTCCTTCGTATAAATTTTTTCACCTTTTTCATTAAAGACCTCTATCGATGCATATTTTTCACCTACATAATAGCTATGAGGCGTTTTAGTAGTAACCGTAAAAATAGCTCGATTTTGCTCTAAGTCTGTATTTAATACGGCAAACTGGTCATCTCCTAATCCTAGGAATTGAATCGTTTCATTTACCAACTTACTCACTTTCATTTCGTTAATATCAATCTTTAGACTATTATCTTTTTCTTTTACATAGGCATAATACGAACTGAAATGGTACATACTATTCGTTTTCCCACCTGAAATTTCAACCGTATACACTCCATTTGGTACGTCTTGTAAATTGATATCTGTTGTTTCAATTGTTTTCTCTTGAATAACTGTATTCCCTTCTTTTAATTTAATTTTTCCTCCTTTTAATGTATCTATTTCATTTGTATTTAAATGGATATGCAAATTCCCTTTTAGCCCAAGTGGAGCAATTTGCTGATTCGTAACTATTTCGAAGTTGGAGTTTATCGGAATATCAGGATCAACTATAGCTCTTGCTTTCGCTAATTGTGATTCAGGCACTATATAAGCTAAAGAAGTAACAGCCGGAAAACCTTTCGCCCTATTCATCTCTATTTGTTTATGATTAAGCTTAAAGCCCCATCTTTCAAAAACAGGTGTAAAATCAACTTGTCCATTCTCACTATAATACTGATTCATTAAATCTGGTAAAGAATGGTCACCTTTTTTGAAAGCAGCATTGCTAGCTAGTTTTCGATAACCTTGATACATTTTTGCAAATGCTTCATCGCCAGCTTTTTGTTTCGCCATCGTTAAAAGAATAAGTTTTTGTCGTAAATCTAAATCATCATAATTTTTATTTTCTTTCATTAAAGCATTATATAAATTCCGTTCTACCTGTTCCTTTTTCCCGAAATTAAACAACCAACCAACTTGATCTGCTTTTTTGCCGTATTTACTATATTGATATTGAACACCAAATAGATTATTAGAAACTTCTCCTGTAAATATTCCTTGATTATCAAAACCAGCTTGGTATCCATGAGCGATTTCATGTAAAGTTCCCCAACTTAGTTTATCTAACCACATCTTTGTACTATCTGTACTATTCGCTGTCCAATTTGTGCCATAATAGGCACCGCCAGCACCAGATATATCTGCTTTTAAGAAATAACGATTTTGACTTTTTTTATTTTCAAACGTTGAGCCATCTAAACCAATAATTGAATCATACATCACAAAAATATCTTCATAATACGCAATTAACTCATCCAATGATTGAAAATCTTTTAAAGATCTTACTAACTCTTTATCTTTTTTAGGTACAAATAATTGAAAACTCTCCCCTTGAAGTAACGCATACTCTCCATCAAATTGATCCCATGTACTAAAAAATTGAGATACACTTCCTTGTTGTTTATAAATGGGAAGGGGTTTAGTAGCACTTTCATTCCCTACTTGGTACTCAAGTACAGCGTGCTCTTCACCATACGGAGTATCTATGAAAGGAACTAAAGACGTATCACCTTGGATAGTAACCCATTCATTTCCTACTTGTATGGATTTTTCATTTTTTGAGTCATTAGACAATAAACGTAATGTTAATTTGTCTTTAAAATTAGGATTTGTTTGTCTTACCTTTAATGCTGTATTTCTCTTCAAAATAAATCCTAAATCTTGTCGATCATGATATTTCCCCTTACTTATGCCCGCCTGAAATATCCAAGTAGGCTCTTCTAAACTAGTAATTTTTTTTGCATTTATTCGTTCATCAGCATGTAAGTGTATATTTCCTATGAGGAAAAACATTGTATACATTAGGCCTATAACAAGTAACCTTTTCATTTGCATATCTCCTTCTCTATTTTTTTATATACAAAATACAATAAAGCCCTCCTTCTTCACTTATAATTGTCGTCAATAAGTTACTTATCAGTGTAATTATTATAGTTACATTAACTCATGATTATCAATCATTAAATGTATGTAATTTTGCATATATGAATATTTTGTGATAAATTCCAAAATATCGTATAATTATCAATATTTTTTCAGACATTATTCAATAAAAAAACACGAAGACTCTTAAGTCTTCATGTTTTTTATACATGTTATTACACTTGTGATTGAATTAATTACTAAAATCTTTTTAATCGTAAAAAATCAATTATTTTTAGGCTGATAGCCGTACCTAATCTTTTACAATTTACTCATTCTTTTTGTTCTGTAATATTAAATTTTGAAACCAATTCCGTTAATTCTTCCACCTTTTCTTTCATTTTGTTGGATTGGATTGATATTTGTTCAATTGATTCGGCCTGTGATTGAATTGAATTTACAGTTTGAAGAGTCTCCTTTTTCACATCCGTTGCAGTTTCAGAAACTAGCGAAAGAGAAGCATTTACTTCTTCTGTACCAGCAGACATCTCTTCTGTCGCTGCGGATACTTCTTGAATTTGACCTGTAATCTTATCAATATCTCTCATAATAGACAAGAAGGTTTGATTCGCTTTGTAAGCAGCTTCTTTTCCTTCTACTGCCTTTTGTTGTCCTTTTTGCATGACATTAACTGTATCTTGGGTATCTTTTTGAATGGATTTTATTAAATGATTAACTTCTTTTGCAGATTCTTTAGATTGCTCAGCCAAGTCTCGAACTTCTGCGGCAACCACTGCAAATCCTTTCCCATTCTCTCCAGCACGTGCCGCTTCAATAGCGGCATTTAAGGCAAGAAGATTCGTTTGTTCGGCAATATTAGTAATTGCAGCGAGAGCTGTATCAATCTGTTGTGTACGTGTAACAAGTTTATTTATTACTTTTGATGTTTCCTCGACAACATCATGCACACTATTCATTTGAAGAATAGAGTGATTTATCACTTCACTACCGATATTTATTCGTTCTGTAGTCGTTACTGCTACCTCAGCGACTACTGCTGAAGATTCAGCTACAGTTTGCACCCCGGTTGTAATTTCTTCCATTGAGGATGAGCTCTCCTGAATACTAGTTACCTGTCCTTCTATTTTTGTTTTTACTTCTAAAACAGTCTGTACAACCTCATTTGAAATACTAGACGCTCGATTTGTATCTTGTAATACGCCCTCCGTAGTAAAAATAACCTCTTGTGTTGTCATCTTAACATTCGCAATTAATTGTTGAAGGTTATCTAACATACTATTAAAAGACTGAACAATATGCCCTAATTCATTATTTGCTTTATAAGGAGTACGTGTTGTTAAATCTCCAGCTGCTACTTTTTCCATATCATTTTGTAGTAATGCAAGTGGTTTTCGGATAGTTAATTTAATAACATATCCAATTAATATAATTATTAAAATTGCTAAAATCGAAATACTAACAAACATTATCATTGTATTTTGAGCACTATTATTATTTTCCTTCTGTAAAAGCTCTGCATTATTACTATTATATAAAATCAATTCACGAATTGATTTTATTGATTTTTGCATATTAGGTTCAATCTCTTTTAGATAATATGCATATGCTTCCTCATTATTAGACTTCCCTAATTCTTGTGCTTTCTTCATTTGAGTCCTTAATTCATTAAATGTTTCATGAAACGTGTTATATAATTCTTTTTCTTTAGTAGAAATAAGCTTAGCCTCAAACTGCTTTAAAAGATGATCATTTTCCTTACGAATCCCATCCATTTCTCTTATTAATTCGTTCATTCTTTTTTCATCTTTTGATAACATTATTTCCATAAAGTTCATATTAACGTGATAAAAATTAGATTCTACAATTCCAATCCACTCAATTGGTAGTAAATTATCCTCATACATATTAGAGGAAGTACTTTTCCCTCTTTCTAATCCCCAAAACCCTATTAGGGATAATACTATACATGCAATACTTGATATAGTTATTAATATGTTTAGTTTTGTACCAACCTTACTGTTTCTTAATAATTCCAATTCACTTTCTCCATTCTAATATATAGTTTAAGTAATGTATTTTATACCAAGAATCCCAAAATTACGATGTTTATTTTGTAATATGTAATTTTGCATATCGTCCACTACTGATTCAAAATAACCTAACATTGTAATTTTCGTTTTCCAAAAATTCATGATTATGAACACATCTCATTAATTCTTGAACTTCTTATCCAAAATATCCGCATATACTGTGGCACCAGGGAAAACCATCACTGATATGATATATAAATTACGCTTCCATACAAGACTAGCTTAAAAATATTTTTCTTATTGCTCATTTTTCTATTTCCCCTCTATTAGAAGTACTCCTAGCACATCACACTAATAAAAACGATAGTATTAAAAAATAAGGAAAGACATAATACGTATGTCTTTCCTCTAAAATTGTAATACTCAATATGCTCTTGGCTCTATTTGATTTTCCATTTAAATCCTCACATATCTTTCTTTATAATATCTCCTAACTCCATCCAATTTGTAATACGCGGGATATTGAGATATTGATTGTAAGAAGTAGTTTTTGCATATACATTTATCGGTTTTCCTATTAACGTTTCTAAAACAGCCGGCTTATCATCAAAGAAATAGTTTAATTTTATTTCTTGTATGAAGTGTATTTTTTCTTCATCCTTCATTCCATAGAAAAAGCGATCTTCATGTACCGGAAATCCTTTTTCTATTAACCATTTTTTTGTTTGCTCTCCATGCTCTTTAGGTCGCGCCGTTATATAGTAAATTTCATGTCCCTGTCTTTCTAATTCTTGCAATGTCTCTACAGCATACGGAAACGGTGAACAAGAAGTATAATAAATCTCATCCAGCAAACTATTCCACATATGACCGCCTTCCTCCGAAGTCATGCCAAATGCTTCATGAATTTCAATTGTTTTTAAAGAATGGAATACATCCAACCCTACTTTTTTGTTTAATTTCTTATTATATAAATGAAAAGCATGCTGCCTTAAATCAATTAATGTATCATCGATATCAAATCCAAACTTCACTCTTCATCGCTCCTTTCTGCAATCCATTTATCGGAACATATAAGTAGTTTTTATTCCCCTTATTTCTCATCTTTCCGATATGCTGGATAGCCAATAAATCTATAATCTTTTCCAATCTGGGTAAATGATATATCCTTAAATTCAATTGCATCTTTCATTTTAGTAATACCATTCCCCTCTACAAAACTAGGCGCCAATCTACCTCCAATAATTTTAGGTGCGAAATATAAAATAATTTTATCCATTAGTTTATTTTCAATAAACGAAGCATTTACTTCTCCACCACCTTCAATAAGCAGGGAGGAAACTCCTTTTTCTCCTAAAACATCAAGCATTTCATGTAAGTTTATATGCTTTTCTCCGCTAGTAACAAATACTTTAACTCCTGCATTTTCTAATGCTTTCTTTTTTTCCTCTGCATGATTACTTGTTGTAAATATCCAGGTAGGAGCTTCTCTATCTGTAACAACGTTAGCTTCCATCGGTATGCGTAACGTCGAGTCCAATATTACTCGAATTGGATTTCGGCCATTTGGAATACGCGTTGTCAATGATGGATTATCCTTTTGAACAGTATTCGCTCCTACTAAAATAGCCGCATTTTCGTTTCGTATTTGGTGTACTTCTTGTCTTGCTTCTGTAGATGTAATCCACTTACTATCCGATAAAGACGTAGCGATTTTCCCATCTAATGTAACTCCTGATTTAATCGTTACAAATGGGCGCTTTGTCAAAATATATTTATTAAAGACTTCATTCATTTTTTTAGATTCTTCTTCACACACTCCTACAAGTACTTCAATACCTGCATCTTGTAGAATTTTAATTCCACGTCCAGAAACAAGCGGGTTTGGATCAAGTGTAGCAACTACTACCTTCTTAATTCCTGCTTGTACAATTGCTTCAGCACAAGGCCCTGTTCTACCATGATGAGAACAAGGTTCAAGAGTTACATAAATTGTACCACCACGTGCCTGTTCTCCAGCCATACGTATCGCATGTATTTCGGCATGTGGTTCTCCGGCCTTCATATGTGCTCCGACCCCTACAATTCGATTATCATTTACAATTACAGATCCAACCAATGGATTTGGAGTCGTTTGTCCCTTCATAGCCTTGGCATTTTCTAGTGCTAGCTTCATATACAATTCATGCTCAAGCATGTAAGTGTCCCCCTTCAAAATGTCCAGAACGCTGAATCTTCGTTTGCAAATATTTCTCATTAAACTCTGAGACATCACCCCATAACGGTTCACGACTCGTAACATTTAATCCAGCTTTTTGTAACGCTTCTAATTTTTTCGGATTATTTGTAATAAGTTTTACAGGTTTTGAGCGTAGCGCTTTTAATACTTCAATTGTATCATCATAGTTTCGAACATCATCTTCAAAACCTAGGTTCAGATTAGCTTCTACTGTATCTAACCCATTTTCTTGCAAGAGGTACGTCATAGCTTTACTAAACAAGCCAATTCCTCTTCCTTCATGATTCGCTAAGTAAAATAAAGCACCTGAACCATGTTCTGTAATCATTTGTAAAGACTGCTTTAATTGGAATCCACAGTCACAACGTTTACTACCAAAGATATCACCGGTGTGACAAATACTATGCATACGAATTAGGGCATCTTCAGAATTCTCAAAATCACCATATACAAGTACACTAGATTGCTGCATATCAGCTAAATTAATAGATGAGAGTTTTTCGATAATTCCTTCTACACTATTTGTAACCTCACTACATTGTAACCAAGAATACCATTGAAAAACTTTAGTCTCCCCATATAAATTAATTGGCAATTTGATAGGGCCTACTAAATAAATATCCTTTCCATCTTGATGTATAAATTGAATTTTATCTTCTAACATATGAATTGTATCTGTTGTAACCATTAGGTACCTCCTAGTATAGAGAATCTCTAAAATTCTCTTCCATTGTTATATTTTTTATTGTTTAACTTACACAACGTAAGTGTTTTTACAGATGCTATTCTTTTTTCTCTCAGCTTATATGCAATATGTATCATTACAACTTTGGCCATTTAAAGAAAAGAGTTTTAGTTACATAAAACAACTTAGTTACTTTATGTAAGTGAGTATACATTCGTAATCAATTTACGTCAAGTAATTAATTATAAAAACATTTGTTACTAATAGTAAGATGTTATATAATTTATTTTAGGAGGTGAAGGAAAATGAATGATTCTACATTATGCCCTCGCTTTGAAAAAGGAATGAAATTTTTTAGTCAACGATGGACAGCACTAATTATTTACCAACTTTTTTCTGGATCTCAGCGCTTTTGTACACTTGAATCTTCTCTTCCTGTTAGCGGAAGATTACTTTCAGAAAGATTGAAAGAATTAGAACTAGAAGGAATTGTCGAACGTAAAGTCTTTCCTGAGACACCAGTTCGTATAGAATATTCTTTAACTCAAAAAGGATTTGCTTTAGAAGCTATTATTCGCGGAATAGAAGAATGGTCACAGGAATGGATAGAACTTGAGGAATAACATAAAAGCTTTTTCGTATATAGTTTTAAGTAATCAAATTACAGATACCTATTATTAAAACGCTAATTTTTCAAGCATTTATGAAAAGCTAGCGTTTTTTAATAAATAAAATGTAAGAAATAAAGCAAGGTGATCAAAACGATCACCTTGTTCCCTTACAGATTAAAATAGTGTTTTAAAATCTTTTATTCATACATACTCGATTAATAAAAAAAACGAATAAGCTTTTTTATTAATAAACAGTTTTATTTTTACAATACAGTTAGCTTCCCCTGCTATTTGCGGACAGTAAGACCACCACTGATTAAATTTCCATTTTATTACATTCGAATATTACTTATGAAATTTCACACGCTCTTCAAGTGGTTGGAATTCTTTTTCACCTGGTGCAGCTGTTGGATTACCAAATGGCATTTGTGCAATTAGTTTCCAATTAGCAGGGACATTCCATTCTTGTTTTACCTCATCGTCAATTAACGGATTATAATGTTGTAATGATGCCCCTAATCCCTCTGCTTCTAAACCTGTCCACACGACTAATTGGTGCATACCTGATGCTTGGTGTGACCAAATTGGGAAGTTTTCAGCATATGCAGCAAATTTTTCTTGAAGCGATTTAACGATAGCCTCATCTTCAAAGAATAATACTGTTCCATAACCAGCTTTAAAAGAATCCATTTTTTGTTGCGTTCCTGAAAAATCTCCATCTCCAACTACTTTTCTTAATGTTTCAGTGGTAATATCCCATAATTTATCATGAGCTTCACCAAATAATACAACTAATCGTGCAGTTTGAGAATTGAAAGCGGATGGAGTATATTTCACAGCAAACTCCACGATTTCTTTAATTTTTTCATCCGATACTTGTACCTCTTTATTAATCCCATAGTAAGTACGTCTTTCTTTCAGTGCAGTATAGAAATCTTTTGTCATAATTCCGTTCCTCCTAAGTTTTAATATTCTTCAAAATGATACATCTCGAAGATAATATGCGTTTAAATGAGTTCATTTTTGAATCATTGAACTTCCTAGCACCCATTGCCAGTCATTCTAAATCTAAACACACTGCTTCCTTCAGTTTTCCTAAAAAAAGCCTTATAACATCATTCATAAAATCTAATCATCATTCGGTACTATTTTACCCATTCTCTATTCATGTATCCTGCTTGTTTCATATTTACACAAAGATGAAATGTAGCTACTTTAATCACCAAATTTCACATTAATTTAGAGCATCTTCAATTACAGCAATTTCGCTCACTCGAACAAAACGATGCAATTTAAAGAACATTGCACAATTAAGTACTACCTGTAAAAGAACCCTCTTAGCCGACTATAAGAAAAAATAATAAAAAGCCAAAAACGAACAATAATATGTTCATTCTTGGCTTTTACTTAACCATCACATTTACTTTTACTATTGCTTCAAATGATTTTTAACTGCCCTTATTACCAATTCGTGATCTTCTTCTGGTGGTAATCCTGAAACTGTTATCATTCCAATAACCCCTACGTTTTTTATTCTGATAGGAAAACATCCACCAAACGCAGCGTATTCTGAAGTATCTAAAAGATATTTTTCATTATAGGAGACCCCAGTTATTTCACTTTGTATCTGCATATAATACGAGCTACGATCATGCAGGGAAACGACTCGTTTTTTACGCTCAATCCATTTCGTATTTTCCTCATTTGTCCCTGTCATCTTGAAATGAAATAATTGCACACCATTTTTCGTTATATCAACAGCAATCAATTTCCTCTCTCGCTTTGCTGTTTCAACGATAAATAAACCTAGTTGCAAGGCATCTTCATTTGTAAAAGAGGAAAATTGAAGTGTTTCCTCCTCTTTTAAAATTTGTTTACTTATTTCATTCAAATTTGAAGTACTCATATCTTTAACCTCCATAATTGTTTTATGCCACACCGACATTTTTTCGAAATTATTAGGCCATATAGTACAACCTTTCAATCAATCTGATTCTAAATAAACTACTGTAACATCTTTGGTAACTAGTAGTACCGTAAAGCCTGTTTTCTTCTTACTGGTGCTATTATGAATGACATTCAAAGTTATAAAAAGTACTATTCTACTTATCCCTATCTTACAGAGACTATTATGAAATATATTTAACATCTTAAAAATGTATGTACTAAAGAATAATATTTTTAATCACTAACTTTTTTGATCAATCGTTATAATCCAATTTCATCAAAATTTTTATCAATTATTACACTATCCAACAATAGGAGGAAACAAAGATGGATGAAAATATATCCAAAAGCTGAAAAGCAGTTGAGTCCCTTGAGAGAATAGTTATAATTCACTACATATAGAAATAGACATACAAAAACGCCATCCTTTCCTATAATTCTAAAGAAAGAATAGCGTATTCTTTTCAAAAATGAGTTCTTTTATTGAAAAACTTTGATTCTATATTATACATAAAAGGGCAACCAATGCTAAAACAGCTGGAAGTCCTTGTTTCACAATAATTGATTTATTAGATGTGAAACCTCCGAAAATAGCTGCTATCACCACACAAATCACGAAAAATAATTGGACCATATAACCAATTGGATTGAGCCCAAGTACAAGTCCCCAAATGAGACCAGCCGCTAAAAATCCATTATATAAACCTTGGTTTGCAAACATAATGGCTACGTTTCGATCTCCTTCTAAATGCTTCGGTAATTTGAAAGCACGTTTCGCTACTTTTGAATCAATAAAAAACATTTCAAGGATCATGATAAACAAATGTTCTAATGCTACGATCCCGACTAAAATAGCTGCGATTATTTCCACACTATTCTGCCCCCTACACTCTCTATTCTTTAATATTCTCTACATTTTTTTGCATCTGTAATAGAACATGAATAAGTATTTTGCGCTCTTCTCCACTGATATTTACGAACATTTCCTTCATAAAATGTTCCTTTTCTTTCTTGTTAAAACATTAATTGATATATCAATTATTGATACATCAATTAATATACATCTCTCTTTTTATTTTTGCAAGTTTTTTTGCTCAATTGGTTTTATTTTGTTCCAGCAACTTTAAACCAATTCAAAACATCAGTTCGCATTTCTAGAAATCATAATTACTTTAAGTTCATTCTGACAATCATATTTAACTACATATATAAAAGAATTGAGTTATACCTCCATCAATTTATAAAAATTAATTTTTTCTAAAAACAGATACTTTACGTTTTTTATAGTAATAAAAATCATTTTTTGTTTCAGAGGCAATCCATTTTGTTAGCTTGATGGGCATAGGATAGCACCCAGATGACGAACCAATTATCTTTCAAGAAGACGACTTGAAATCTGGATTTGGTACAGGAGTTGCCTACTTCTCCGATTCAGCTGGTACTAATTTAGAGCTAATTGCTCCAAAAAGGCCATTCAGACGTGAATAGTTAAAATAAATTAATACCGAAACAAGCCACCTTCTGCCTGGAAGGTGGCTGTTTGTCGGCAAGTTGATAAAATGACTAAAAAAGGACAAACTCTCCAATGTGAGAAGTTTGTCCAAAAAGTTATTCGTATTAACTATTTTTACACTAATACGAATAATAGTGAATTAGAATAATGACTTAATACTTGCTAAGACAGTAAGTACACCTACAATAATAACAAATACGTTACTCATTTTCCCTTTGTATTTAGCTAGTACTGGAACTTTTTGAATCGCATACATCGGTAATAGACATAAGATAGCAGCAACTAATGGACCGCTTAGAGAATCAATAAGTCCAAGAATACTTGGATTTGTATAAGCAACAAACCAGCATGATAATACAACAAAAGTAAGGATTACTGTCTTAATTGTTTTTTCTTCAATATCTTTTCCACGTGATTTACCGAACTTAATAATCATGTCACGCATTACTTCAAATGCTCCTATATAATGGCCAAGGAAAGACTTTGTAATAGCCACAAAAGCAATAATTGGAGCTGCAATAGTGATTACAGGCGAATTAAGCTCATTAGCAAGATATGAAAGAATTGATAAGTTTTGTTCTTTTGCCATTTTTATATCATCTGGAGTCAAGCTCAATGCGCTACTCCAAACGAAGAACATAACAACAGCGAATGTCATAATATAACAAACCTTTTGTATTTGCGCACATTTAGCATCAGTGGCTTCGATTCCATACGTAGCTCTCTGTTTCACAACAAATGATGAAATCATAGGTGAATGATTAAATGAGAATACGATGATTGGTAGAATCATCAATATCGTCCCAAAATAGCCTGTTCCTGTTGAAGCAGTTGAAACAGCTGAAAAACTAAGCATTGACGTATTCCACTGTGGAATTAAAGATATTGCAATAAAAAGTAGAGAAACTATGAAAGGATACACTAACATACTCATTACCTTTACAGTAATATCTTGACCAAAATTTAGTATAGCGATAAGACCAAGAACTAATACAAGTGATAAAATAGCCCTTGGAGGTTCTGGCATGTGCAATTGATGCACGATAAAACTACTTGCAGTATTTGTAAGCGCAACCGAATACATTAGTACGATTGTATAAATTGAACCGAAATATACGATGTTAAAAATGATACTCGCTTTATTTCCGAAATACTCTCTAATTGTACCTGTGATCCCCTCATCAGCAGAATTAGAAGCGTATATCATTTTAGCAAGCGCCCTATGTGAGTAGTACATAACTGGATATGCAAGTAATGTAATTAGTAGTAAAGATAATAAACCACCTGAACCTGCATTAATCGGTAAAAAGAGCACCCCTGCTCCAATTGCAGTTCCAAATAGACTCAGTGCCCATGTAGTATCCTGCTTATGCCACTTTTTCGGATCTGCATATTGCTCATTTTTTCGTGCGGTATTTTCAGCTTGAACTTCTATTTTCTTTGCAGTATTCCCGTTCATATAATAACTCCCCCTTGTATCTATTCCTGCATCTCTCTTTGCATCTAACAAATATTCCCTTTCTGGAAAATGAATTCCTTACAAGTTGCCCCACATTGTATGTCCTTCATCATAATGAATCCAAATTGAAACATTCACTAATTAGCGTCCTAATATAATTGTTAGCGTTCACAAAAAAGTTTACTCGTAATATCCGCTCTTTATATAAAGACCCCTTAAGAGAACAATATAGAATAGACTTCATAAATACGTTGCAACATTTCTAATAACAGTGTATTACTTTAATGGTTTCTCTTTTTTACTTTTAACAGTAATTTTAGCTAAACCGGCCTCTCTTCATTTGCGAGGCATTTCTTTCTCAATTCTATACATTACCTTCATAACTTCGGTAGCACTGATGATATTGCTTACACAAGCCACTGAAGCACATTACATACATTTCGCCTCTAATCACACACCTTTCTTACTAATAATCGCATTTTTTATATTTTCTCCAGAGATAATAAAATTTCTCTCGACGCCCTCATTATAACGTGTATATTTATAAAATTAATATTTTTATATTTTCAGAAATATTAAAGAGGAATAATTTTATATGGATAATATTTTACAGTTAGCATGTAGCCATTGTTTTTATCGCTTAAAGCTGAATTAGTTATTAAAAAAATACAATAATACATTGTTTTTCTAGGTGACTTATTATAAAGATACTTATATCCCCTTTTATCAAAAAATCTTATTTTAAACATAAAAGATATTCTAATAAATAATTAATGTAGGTAAAAAGAAAAAAACCCCAAAATACAAAAACCAAATTTTAGGATATATATTATTAATATTGAATTCATATACAATTTAAAAAGCTACACTGAGCAAAAAGCAAAAAAGCTGCCCCATATGGACAGCTCATTTACATAATTATCGTTATCAGGAATACACAAACAAATCACTTCAATATCATCTTAATTGTAGTTTGTTCGGCTCTTCTTCAGGGATATCTCTATGTTTGTAATGAATCGTTTTTACATCATTTCCTTTTATGCGAAAAGTAATTGTGTCCTCTCCATAAGGCGGATTGTGTGCACCCTCAAAAGTTTAAATTTTAAAATCCCTCATTAACTAGCTCTTTTATCGAGTTTAATTTTGAAGAAAGCTCGATAAACCATTCTTCATCCCCTGTTAATAATGCAAGATCTATAAGATAAAGGATTTGTTCCTTATTTATTACCTTTGATTCAGGGAGTTTGTTAACGTGTTTACTAAAGAGTAAAATCGCTTCGTTTATTGTGTACTGGCCGTCACGTTTCACAATACTAACTGTAACTATATCCTCTACATCATCAAGTGATACAATATAACCAACTATTAATTCACCTTCATTTGATATTCCACGAACCCAATCTCCTACTTTTAAAACATGATTATTATTTGACATCATACCGTTTCACCTTCCTATAAATATTTTTTGTGACGATAAAAAAGATATAAAAACAATTATACTGTAATATTTTTCATTACATTTAAGTGTTAAGAACTCACGGCTATATAATAATTAAGCCGCTTAACGCTCTTGATTGATAAGGTCAACAACTTCTTTCATTGTATAATTCTTTAAGTATTCACCTAGATGCTCTTCAGCACCTAAGAAAATAGCGAAAAGAACTTTTCGCATGTTCGAACCTACAACACACTGATTGTTTGATTCTGGACACTTCGGCTGCAAAGCACCTTCAGAGGTTATCTGATAAATATGCCAAAGATTAATTTCATCTAAATCGCGAGCGAAAATAAAACCGCCACCAGTCCCCTCTTTCGATTGTATAAACTTATGTTTTTTTAACAAACTTAGTACTTTGCGAATGCGTACTGGATGTACACCTGCACTTTCTGAAATAGCATTACTTGTTGACATCCGATCTGGCTGTAAAGCTAAATAAGTTAAACTGTGTATGGCCAAGGTAAAGTCGCTGTTCATGATTTTCCTCCTACGATCAAAAATATTGTTTCTCATATATTAACTGTATCCATAAATATTACAGATAGGTTAGAACATTAAAACATATAGAATACTTCTTGCCATAAAAAATTAATTCTCTTATATTCTATCCGGTCCCACCTATATCTGATAACTTCATTTAGCTTTTTAAGTTGAAAATAAAATTAAACACTCCACTGTTTCTTCACTTGTTCTTCTGCCAACTGTTTAATTTTTGTCCAAATCGTATCTTTACTCACAATAACATTTGTTTGATAATTTCTATCATTATAATTAACTGTAACACATACTTCAATCATCTTCTGCTTCCTCCTTTCAAAAAACTTTTTCTAAAAATACTACTTATTAATTGGCCAATTTTTGCAATTCAATGTTCAAAAACGTTCGAACGCTACGTGGTAAAAATTTACGAATTTCTTCCTCATTAAAACCAATCTGCAATCTTTTCTCGTCCAGCATAATTGGGCGACGTAACATTAGTGGATGCTCAATTATTAATGTATAAAATTCATTGAGCGAGAGCTCCTCAATATTTATATTTAAGTCCTGAAAAGTTTTCGATCTAGTTGAAATAATTTCAGTAGCCCCCTCTTCAGTTAAACGAAGAATCGATTTAAGCTCATCAACTGTCATAGAATTTGATACGATGTTTTTTTCAATATAATCAATTTGATGCTCTTCAAGCCATGCTTTCGCTTTTCGGCATGAGGCACAGCTTGCTGTTGTATATAGAATTACCATATTTCACTCACTCCTTTAATGTTATGAAACGTACATTTTAAACATCGGTTATTGAAATGTATTAAAAAAAATTACAGTTTAGAATCAAATACAAGCAATATTATTTATTCGAGAATATTTAATTTATCTACATTTTACAGACGATAACAACTCACTTCTAAAAACTATACTGTAATTTTAAACTTTACAGTTCTATAAATCAAATGTTAAGTCTTGGATTCATTCTATTAACGTATAATAGGAGCAGTTGAGACAATACTTGCCTCAACCGATTTTTATATCTCTTTATAATTTTTTGCAGTAATGACTGTTTCAAACTCAAAGGTTTCGGGTAGATGATCTGCATAAGAATATTCAAAAGTTCGTCCATCCGTTAAATAAGCTACTTGTTCAACTCGCATTAGGAAATCCTGATTTGTTAAGTTCATAAACTGCTTTTCCCTATCATCTGGGCGAATTCCTTTAACCCTGACAACAGATGTCCCTACTTCAAGACCAAGTTTATTTTGAATATGTGAGTATATCGACTCCTCTAAAACAGAAGCCTCAACACCTGGGATAACCGAAATTGGCATCCATGTATGCTCCATAATCGTCGGAATGCTGTGAATGATGCGGAGGCGAATGATTTTATAGACGAAATCACCGATTGAAACTCCCAATTTCTCAGCAACTACTTCATCAGCCCCAACAATCGCAAACTCGATAATTTTACTTTCTACCTCACTGCCGTATACAGCTTTCGTACCCGTTAAAGTTTGAATCATTCGTGCCTTTTCCTGTTGACGCCAATCTTGCACCACTGTTCCACTTCCGCGCCGGCGGATGATGTAGCCATCTCTAACTAATAGATCCAGCGCTTTCTTAATAGTAAGGGCTGAAACACCAAATTCTTCAGCAAGGACGGGGCTACTCGGAATTTTTTCGTTGATTTTATATTCACCGTCTAAAATTTGCTGTTTAATCTTTTGATAAATGCCGAGGTATTTTACTTGTGTTGATTCGCTTGCCATTTTCATACCTCCTTTATACTGCAAACTCTCTTCTATTCATTCAAATGTAAAGCCTCAAGTTTGTAAACTGAAGGTGATGGGGCAGCAAATCCATTTTCTAAGATTTCTATATTCGTTACCGCTTCTTCGTCTTTCACAAGTTTTGGTGCACCATTTATAATTGTTTCATACGCGGCATCATAGAAACGACCGTAATCACCAAGCGGCGTTTTAATTTGTTTTTCAATCCAGTCACCATTTGCATTACGATATTTAGCAACTCCATAGTACATCGGTGAATCTTCACCAAACCCTGCACTCTCAGGCATAATCCCCGCTTTCAAATCATTTTCCTGCTGATCTTCACCATATTTAATAAATGATCCATTTGTTCCATGAACGATAAAGCGTGGATAATCTTTTGCTACGACATGGTTCGTTTTCAGCTTAATCTTCAACTGATTTCCGTAATGTAAACCAACATCGAAATAATTATCAACCGCACCTTCCATTTCATTATTACGAATATCGTATGTCACCGTATCTGGACGGCCGAATAGTGAAATCATACGGTCCATCGTATGAATACCTAAACTGTAAAATGAACCTTCTTCTTTTGGAGCTTCATGAGTGATTGAACCAGGACGGAAATAATCAATATGTGATTCAATCTCAATAATATCACCAAGGAATCCTTGTTCAATTACTTGCTTCACAGCTAAAAAATCACCATCAAAACGGCGGTTTTGATAAGGCATAACTACTACACCTTTTTCTCGTCCTAAAGCTAATAATTCTTTCGCATGTTCCACTGTATCGCAAAATGGTTTTTCAACGATAACTGATTTTCCAGCTAGTATAACTTTTTTTGCTAATTCATAATGCGTATGTGCTGGCGTACAGATCGTCACCACTTGAATTTCCTTGTCATTCAACAATTCGTCCAAATCAGTAGTGAAGTAAACACCTTTTTCCTTATATGGAGCCGCTAATTTCTCATTTATTTGACGTACAAAAATCGTTTTTATTTTTATATTATTACGTGTGTTTACATAAGGTAAGTGATAGCGGTTAGCTGACTTTCCAAATCCAATAAAGCCCATTGTTAATGTCATATTTTTCAACTTCCTTGCTCATAAATTTTCGTTTCTATATTTATTATATAATTTAATTATTAAAAGTATATAGTTTTAAATTTATAATTATATATTAAATAAAAAATCCACGATAAAATTCATTCTCACTATAAGTTATGGACCTATAAAGTGAAACTTTAATCAGTGGGGCGATTTATTCTCTACTGATTATTTACCCGTAAATACCGGGATGAAAAGGAGCGTAATGAACATGGCATATACTACTATATCTATGGAAATTTTCGGATCACCTGAACAAGTATGGCAATTAATAGGAGGTTTCAACTCCCTTCCAGACTGGTTACCTTATATACCTAGTAGTAAATTAACTGAAGGCGGTCGTGTACGTCATCTAGCTAATCCAGATGGTGATACAATTATAGAACGCTTAGAAGTATTCAATGATAAGGAACGCTACTACACGTATTCAATCATGAATGCACCGTTCCCGGTCACTAATTATTTATCTACAATCCGGGTGAAAAAAGGTACTGAAAGTAACACATCATTAGTAGAGTGGTCTGGTACGTTCACTCCTGTTGAGGTTAGTGATGAAGAGGCAATAAATCTGTTTCATGGTATATACAGCGATGGACTGAAAGCATTGCAGCAAGCATTTCTAGATTAATTCATGTAATTGATTGAGACGAAAAAGTTAATTAACAGTCAAACATTCGACTTTGTGGTTAAGTTCATTATGAAAGATAAACAAATACAAATTTCATGCCTGCTTGTTAATGACAAGAAATAAAAAATACTACCTCCAAATGGAAGGTAGTATTTTTTTATTAATCAGGAAAAACAATTAATCCCTCTTCTTTTTCCTCCTGTTTTAAATCTTCTTCTGGGAAGGTTACAGTTGAATTTTTATCACCTGTTCTTTTTGTTTCTTCACCTGGAAATACGAAAGTTGAATTTTCTTTTCCTTCATTTTTTTCTACGTTATCTGGAAATACCATAGGATCATTGGTAGTCAAATCACTATGAAATCCAAGGTTAGACAAAATCGCTTTTAAATCTGGTAAAACCCCTATTTTATCAGATGATGGATTATTAGACTTTGTGCCTGTATTAGGATTACTTAAAATTGCCCTCAACTCTTTTGGTGTATATGCCTTACCTAAATGTTCTTTAGCAATCCCTTGAATTGATACAGCAGCCCCAGCAATTATAGGCGAAGCGCTAGAAGTACCACGGAAGTTAGAAGTATAACGATTCATTATATTCTGATCTGTAACTTTTTGCCCTTTACTATTTTGATTTTGATATGTATCTAATGTATCAACATACTCTCCCCAACCATATACATCAATTCTACTACCATAGTTAGAGAAACCTAAACGTTTATGAGGAACTCTTGCAGTAGATGCTCCAACTATAATAGCTCCTGAATCTTTAAAGTCTGGACTATTTCGATTTAAAATCTGTTTACCATTACGGTCTTTAAATTCATCTAAATCAATCCCACCATTACCAGCTGCTTCTACAATAATAATGCCTTTATCTGTACCTTTGCGAATTGCGTTAAATATACTCGGGTATACTTCTACTGGTAAAGGGTCATCTCCATATCCATCATATTTAAAGGATTCTTCTATTAATAAAACATCTCCAGCCTGTAAAGAATCTACGGCACTTAAAATAGCATCTCTTACATCGATTCTCCCATTATCTCGGATCACTGAAATTACTTTTGCCTTTGCTTTTGGTGCAATCCCAATGTTCCCAATCCTATTGTCAGCTGCAGAAACAACACCTAGAACTGAAGTACCGTGAGAAAGATCATTACTCATTTTTCCAGACATAAATTCAATATTTTGACCGACTAAATCTTCATGATTTAATAACCAGCCTTCTTCCAAATCTACAAAGGTTGCTCCTTGACCATCTCCTCCTTTAATTCCCCAAGCATAAGGAGCATTAATTCCTAAAGGTGCCTCTTCAAGATATCCCTGTCTCGAAAATCTAGGTTCATCATAAGGATTGATTGATAATACAGGCAATCTCGAGCTAGTTGTTGTGTTTATACTCTTATTAGAACGAAATTGTATTTTACTAGAATCGTTATTGGCAGCATGTACTGTATTTGTTACAAATGTCGTACCTACCCCAGCAAAAGTTGTAATTGCAAGTGATGATACCAACATACCTTTAAAATTTTTCATCTTTCCACCTCTAGTTTTCTATTAGAATTAACATATTTAATAATGTGTATGAACCAAAAATCTTTTTATCTTATTATAAAAATTAATAGATTTTTATAACTTTTTGATTTACATAAAAACTCCTTTCATTCTTGTAATTCAATGTGTATATTTCAAAATAACAAACTAACTGTAACTATTATAGTTACACCTTTATTGATTTTCAACTACGAAATATAAATTTTTAAAAATAAATTTATATTACTTTAAAACAGAGCTAACCTTTTACGCATATAAAAAAACAAAATATCTGTGCAAATTACAGCGGTGAATAAGTTTATAGACTGCAAAAAAACAAGAAAAAGCAAAACACTAAGTGCTTTGCTCCTTATAAAATTCCTTTTAACTTTTCACCAATTAACCTCGCTACATACTCATAGCCTTCTGGTCCAAAGTGTAATCCATCTTTTTCACCATTTTCTACAAATCTTTTATAATCCCGTTCTTGAATCATTTCAGCGAATACGTTTAGAAAATAACTTCCTGTTTCCCTCGCCACTTTCTCCACCACGTCTGCATACTGACCAAGCACTCTATTTGTTCTATTACGCTGTCTTTCTTCATCAACTGGTGCAGGACTAATCAGTAGTACTTTATCTGATGAAATATGGTTCACAATCTTCTCTAAGTTTTCTTTATATGCTTGTAATGACACTTGAGAAAAAGAAACTGCATCATTCGTACCAAGAAAAACTGTTACGAAATCTGGTTTATATGATATTACATCTTCTTCAATCCTATGTAACGCATCGAATGTATTATCCCCTGGAACACCTGCATTCACTACTTTCCACTTCGGAAACATCTCTTGCAAACGTGGTGTTAATCTCGGCATTCCATCAAAAAATGTTTCATCAGCTGTAATACTATCTCCAAAGCACACTAACGTTTTCATTAAGCTACTCTCCTTTTACGTATGAAACAACTTTCCTTCTATTGCTTTTATATATCTTTCAGCAGAACGTTCAACTGCCTCATTTGCATTTTCTTTTACTACTCGATGAAAAGCATTGTATAAACGATTAAACTGTAACGGCTTCACTCGGTTCACCATTTCTTCCACTTTTCTCGCTGGTAATGGAATTAAGTTTGGATAGCTATACATAAAACTTACCCACCGCTCATCCGCTACAACTTGAATAATATCACCTGTTAACAAAATCCCTTTTCCATCATTACCTTCTTCCCAATGCAATACAGAACCACCACTAAAATGTCCTCCAAGACGATGTACAGTAATCCCATCCGCTAATTGTAAAGACTCACCAGACCAATAAATAATACGACTACTTGGGCGCATCACCCATTCTTTATCATCTTCATGTATATAAATTGGTACATCAAATGTCTCTGCCCATTCTACTTGCGTTGAATAATAATGAGGATGAGACAATGCAATTGCATCTAATCCACCAAGCTCTTTTATTTTCGCAATTGTCGTTTCATCTAAATACGTAATGCAGTCCCATAGTAAACGATATGACTCTGTTTTCACTATAAATGCCGTTTGACCGATCGCAAATCCTGGTTTTGTCGTAATACTATAAAGTCCATTTTCCTCTTTGATTATTTCATTTTTATATGTATCATCTGTTTGCAAATTTTCTAAAGTCGTCCAAGACTGCCCTTTCGGATTCACATATTGCCTCTCTTCATCACAAATATGACAACTCACCGGTTCCTCTACACTCGCTGCATACTGCACACCGCACGTTGTACAAACGAAATTTTTCATCATAATTCCCCCTATCCCTATATTTTTATTAAGCTGATTTTTGTTGATAATAATCTACTTTTTTATTTTCAATTAATAAACTTATAAAAGTAAGTAAATAGGCAACTGTAACCGATAATGGAATTACAGTAAATCCTTTTTCGCTTCTGCAACATTCATCTCACTATCTCCCCCAAAATATTTGTACTAAAAAGTCACCTCAACCTCACCCATCCAATAACGCCAAGCTGCTAAATAATCTTCTAAATCTTTCGGGTGGTGCCGTAAACATGTATCTATACGCAAATATAATCCTATGACTATTTCTTCATATAAATCACGGTCTTTTTTATAAAATACACATTGTTTCATCGCATAACCAATCGTTTCTTTTGTTAAATCTTCCGGAGTTGAACAGAACGCATAAATTAAATCATATATAGGATCTCCTAACACTGGTAAAGGATCAATTACACCGTGCAGTTTATTCTCTTGAAATATAAAATTATGAAATCCAAGATCACCATGCAATAAAAATGGCTCATTTATTCCAGTCCCCCTACTTGGACTATTTGCTAACTTAAAAACCGTTCTATACTCTTCCTCACTTATATAACGTCTTACATTTTCATGAGCTTCCATCACATTTGTCGTTAAAAATTCATTCCAAGATTGAACTGGGCTTTCTTTCCATCCCCAGCCATCAACCTCTGTAGCTACTTCATACTTATTGATAACTTCCTTTACAAGTTTACTAAGAACACTCCGTTTATGGCCTAGTTTGCAAGAAGTTGTGCCCTCAAGGAATGAGTAAACAATATAGCGATTTAAAGGTTCCTTATATAAAAGCTTTGGAAATAATTCGTCCTTTTTATAAAACTGAAGAAAATAAGCTTCTTCACGTATGACATCCGATTCATTCAACTTTATAACGTATTGTTCATCTAACAAATATATAGTACTTGTCGTTCCCCCGTTTAATGCTTTTACGCTATTTGGATAATGTGAAATAACTTTTTCCTTAACTAGTTGTGCAGTGATTATTGAAATGTCCATTCTCTCACCCTTCAACTCCGAATATTTCCTTAATTCAAAAGACAACTTTACTATTATTTGACAAACAAAAGTAAAATCCTTTCAATCGCCCTGATATAACAAACAACAACTTTATTTTATTACAATGACTTTCTTCAATATTCCATTTATGATAACGTGATTTTATCACTCTAAATGCTCTTCATATACTCTAATAATTTCTATTGCAGGGTCTCTGTCTTGTAATTTATGAGCCAAACTTTCTATACCAAACACTTCTGTAAACGTATGACTACCTACAATTAAATTAATTCCTTTAAATTTCGCATGTTGCACTGTATATAATGTTTTTTCACCTGTTATGTACGTGTCACATCCTTTTTCTAATGCACGTTCAATCAAATTTGTATTATTTCCTGCACCGGTTAAGATTGCAATCCGTTTTACTGGTTTATCGTGATTTCTCCAGCTCTTCACTTTCTCTTCCATTTTTTCTTCAAGTTTTCCAACTAAGTTTGAAAAAGGAATCGCTTCTTTATATTCTCCTATTCCCGGTAGTTCTTCTTCCTCATAGGTTGAATATTCCAGTATTGTATCTATCCCAATTTCGTTAAATAACGATGTACACGTGCCAAACTTTACAAAATCTAACGGTAAATGAATCCAAAAATGATTCATTTCATATTGCTTCAATTTCTCAATACAAGCCTCTTCCATACCAAATAAAAAACTCCACGGCGCATGATGTGTAACTATCATATCAACTCCATTTCGATACGCTTCTTCAATAGTTTCTAACGTTAAATTTGTTGTGTAACCGATTTTGTGAAATTCATCTTTACTTATATAAGTAAAACCATATTCATCATCGCCATATTTATGAAGATGCTCTCCAAATAGTGATGTTATATGTTCATTAAACTGCTTTATATTCATTTTTATTTCTCCTTTCATTTACTTTTATATTTCATAAATAAGGAAATACTAAATTACAACGTTACATACATATAGGAGGACAATATGAAACCTGAATTTTTAAAAGCTGTACATGATGCAATCGGAAATGTCGAACACATTCATATAGAAGAAAGCGGTGCTGACAGCTTACTTATCCATCATGATGATGCACAGCAGTTACAACAAGTCGCTAAAACGCTAGAAAATAACAATTTTCGCTCTGCTTTAAGAACAACTGGAAATGCTTCGTATATTGAAGTATTGAACAGATAATGAAAGTCCGGATGTATGCCGGGCTTTCTTTTTTATATTGAAACTTCAAATTCTTTCACATACACCGCTGTTCCAGCAATATCAATTTGTAAATTCGCATCCCCTTCAACTTTCGTTACATACACCGTTACACGACCATCTTTATGTATTTCCTGTCCTTGTTCAACAATTAACTCCATTTCATGGTCAAAATCTTTTTCCAAATACATCGCATAATACGCCCCCATTACACCTGAAGCTGTTCCTGTCACTGGATCTTCTATCGTTCCAGCATAAGCCGATGAGAAATGACGTCCATGCATTTGTGCTAGTTCATCATAAGTATCTAGACAAATTGGGTGAATAGAAGCGTTAGGTATTTCTTTTAATACTGATGGAAACATCTCATTGTTAGGCTTCATTCTCTCACACGCATCTAGATTTTTAATCGGTACAATTACTGTCCAATTACCAGTACTTCCATATACAATCGGTAAACTTACATCTAAATCATTTACTTCTAAACCGATACTATGAGCTAATTCTTCTTTTGAACCCGTAAATTCTTTAAACTGAGGTGCTGCCTGCCTCATTTTAATAAAGGTTTCTCCATTTTCTTTTACACCTATTTGTATCGGTAAAATCCCAGCCTTCGTTTCAATCATAAGGTTACTTTTCTCTTCTAATAAACCTTTTTCGCGCAAGGCATATATCGTTCCTACTGTCCCATGACCACATAAATCCATTTCAAAACCAGGGGTAAAATAGCGCATTCTTATATCTCCTACTTCTGAGGAAAGAACAAAAGTTGTTTCGTTATATCCAACTTTTTCAGCAATAATTTGCATTTCCTCTTCCGTTAATCCATCTGCTTCTAATACAATACCTGCTGGATTTCCCTTATTTGGTTTATTCGTAAATGCGTCGTAATGAAATACATTTATAGTCTTCATTTTCTTTTCCCCTTATTTGTCCATTTCTTTATTTTTATAATCAATAAGAAAATCCATCTAACCAACTTTCATAATCAGCTTTTTGAAATGGACGTATAATGAGTCTATCCGTCTCTACTTCTAGCTTCATTTAATTTCATCCCTCAAATTATTAATTGAATATTCTTTATTATCTTACACAAAATACAAAATCTAGTAAATTATTATGTTTTTGATACATAAAAACCCAGTCATGCTTTATACATAACTGGGTTCTCCATTATTTCATAATTTTCTATTTCACAAGAACAGCATCTCGTAATTCCCTCTTCAACACTTTCCCTAAAGCGTTTTTCGGTAACTCATCTATGAATACCACTTCTGGAATTTTGTAACTTGCTAACTTCTCCTTACAATACTGAATAATACTTTCTTCTGTTAATGTTATTTCGCCATCCTTCACAATGTAAGCTCTTGGAACCTCTCCCCAAAAGTCATCTGGAACTCCAACTACTGCAACTTCTAAAACACCATGTATTTCATGAATAACATCTTCTACTTGATCTGGATATACATTGTCACCACCGCGTATAATAACGTCTTTATATCTTCCCATAATATGCAGGAATCCATCATCATCTATCATGCCAGCATCACCCATGTTAAACCAGTTATCTTTTACTACCTTCTTTGTCGCCTTTTCATTATTCCAATATCCTTTAAACATGTATGGACTTTTCACATGAATCTCTCCAACTTCATTTGTTGTTAGTTCATGTCCTGTTTCTGGGTGAACAATTTTCACCTCTACATTTTTCAAGGTCTTTCCTACAGAAGACATCTTTTCTTTTCCCATCATTGGATGCCATGAGGTTACAACCCAACCTTCTGTACTACCATAGCCTTGCACCATATATATGCCTTTTTCCATATATTTTTGAATGAGTGTTTCTGGCACTTTTGTACCACCGCTTTGTGCTACTTTAAAGGTTGAAATGTTACGTTCTTTTTTATTTAGTTCATCAAGCATGTAACTATAAACGGCTGGGAAAGCAAGCATCGTAGTAATTTTCTCTTCTTCAATCTTATCCCAAATAAGAGCAGGGCTCGAATCAGCTAAGAAGATCATCGTAACGCCATGATAAATACAATTTAAAATAGAAAGCACGCCACTCATATGAAACAATGGATGCACAGATAAAAAGCGTTCACCTGCTGGGATTTCTCTTTGTCCCGCAATTTCAGCAAAATAATGATGTAAGTTTTTATGTCCAATTACACATGCTTTTGCCTGTCCAGTCGTTCCTGATGTAAACAAGTAAATGGCATCGTCTTCTTCATGAACTTCTACGTTCGGTTCTGTCGTTGGCTGTTTTTGCAACTCTAATTCAAATGAACCAAAGTCTTCTTTTGTCGTTTGAATTACATAAGGAATTTCTTTAACAGCATCAACCTTTAATAACACTTCATTAAATTCTTCATCAATAACTAACACTTTTAATTTCGCTTCTTTTACAATCGTTTCTAATTCATAAACAGTCAGCTGATGATTTAGCGGAATAAATACCGCTCCAATTTTTAAACTTGCCATCATAACGCTTGGAAATGGGTGATTATTTTTGCATAGTATTCCTATACGATCTCCTCTTTGCACACCATTATATAACAAATAATGTGCAAACTGATTTACTCGTTCATTATATTGCTGAAACGAATATCTTTTCTTCCCCCCTACAAGCGCTTCCAAATTTGGTGATTGCATTGCTCTCTTTTGTAATAATTGTCGCATCGTTCTCAAGTAAAACTCCCCTTTATATATGTTAGGTTTTTTATTTTACCAGATTAACTATTAATTTACTAAAGATTACACTTAGTGAATATAAGAAGAATATAAAATATCCATTTACTTTACAAGTAAATGGATATTTCCCATTATATATTAGAATACTTCTTGTTCATCACATATTGCACATACTCAGGTGCACTTTTATCAATCTCTTCATCACTTAGTTTATATTCTGCACCATATAAATAAAAGGAAGGTATAAATTCCATACCTGTGTATAAGCATGTAGCTTGGAATGGTTTCGTCAACTCATCCATTGTAATTCTACTATTTTCATAGTCTTTTTCTAATCCACCTATAGAAATAGCTACACCAAATTCTTTCCCCTTCACTTTATCTCCTTTAGATCCGTATGCAAATCCATATGTTAATACATCATCGAACCATTTTTTTAATAATGGTGGTGAGCTGTACCAGTAAAGCGGAAATTGAAATATATATCTGTCATGTTCTACTAATAACTTTTGCTCTTCTTCAATATTAAACTCCCAATTCGGTGCCACTTTATACAATTCATGCACCGTAATTTCATCCGAATATTTCTCAAGTTCTTCAATCCATCTTTTATTAATTTTTGATTTTTCAATATCAGGATGTGCTACAATTACAAGTGTTTTCATCTTTTTTCATCCCCTTTATAAATTATTCAACCCTTTACGTATTAGTATGAATGAGTCACATATAATTGAAAAGTACGTACTTTAAAGTGCTATAGGAACCTTAAAGTACCTGTGGAGGTGTTATATGAATCAAAATGATAATTGCCCAATTGCAACAACACTCGATGTAATCGGTGGAAAATGGAAAGTTCATATTTTATGTATTTTGTCGGATGGAAAAATGCGAACAAATGAAATTAAACGAGAAATCCCAAACATTACACAAAAGGTTCTTACACAACAACTTCGGCAACTTGAAGCTGATGGGATTATCTATCGTACCGTATATCAAGAAGTTCCACCAAAGGTTGAGTACACACTAAGTGAATACGGAAAATCTTTAATGCAAATAATGGATAATCTGTTTGAATGGGGAAAAGATCATCAGATTAAAAGATTACATGACTAAAAAAGCACTATATACTTTGTTTCATCCTCTACGTTCATATTTTTTATTTCTATAAAGTTTATTTTCATCATTTTTTAGCTAACTTGTTTTCTTAGATTGATGGACGTGACCCCACATCCATCAATCTAAAAAGATACAATTAGAAAAATGAGATTTCTATAAAGTTTCGCATATAAACACTACTTCAGCCTCATTAAACGCTCGCTCTACTTTTTCTAATCTCAATTGTACGTAAGCTATAAAGAAGCACCCCTAAACCGAGAATTTTTTCATTATTAGACGCATTAGAACCTAAGGTAATAGTAGGTACATTTAAACCCATAAACCTTTCACTCCATTCTATAGGCATATAAAAAGATACTCCTTAAAAATAAAAAACGCTATTCTCTCTGTAAAATCATAGAAAAGAATAGCGCTTTTTATTTTGAAATAGAAATCATCATTTAAACTAAACATGCTAATATTGATTTTGTGCGATTGTCAGTTACCTCATAATAAATTTCTAATCCTTTCCGAGTACCTGTAACCATTTTAGCAGCTTTTAATTTAGATAAATGTTGACTAATTGTACTTTGAGGCATTTGTAAATCCCCATACATTGTTGTTACATTAGTAGGACCTTTTGCAAGCATTATTTTTACTAAAGATAGACGAACTGGATGCGCCAATACCTTTAACACCTCAGCGATTTCTTGAAACATTTCTTTTTTTTCTTTCATCTTATTTCTCCCCTTTTATATACATATTTATGTTATCCATATATATAATTCGAAGGTATATGCGTTTTTGTGTCCGTCATTGAAAAAAAATATAAAAAAACTTTAATCCGAAACTAAAGGATTAGCTTAACATAATGTCTCACCATTAATGATGAATAGGAATCTCATTATAGAAGCAGCAGTTTTTATACTACACCTCTACATTCAACTAACTAAAACCAATGAAAAAAAGAGCAGATAGTCTGCCCTTTTATGATGCCTCCTTATGTTCCGTGGAATGTTTAACACTCCCCAGTCTCTTTAGTTTATTCCACCCTACCGCTACTCCTCGAAGCGATGAGAATATAGATTTAATGACAACATAAGTCATAAATTGACGATAAATAAAACGTTGTAAAATTAACCATGCCAATGGTTTTGGGTTCTCTTCCTCTAATTTAAATGCGAACAGAGAAGCGAGAAGATCCATTAAAAAGAATACAAGATAAAATCCTAAAATTTTTAGCGGATTACTACTAAATATTCCTATAATCATTAATATATCTGCAAAAGGAGCAATGAATTGCAGCACATATTGGAATAACCACATATTAGGCAGTGCAATAAATCCTAATGTTTTATGCTTTGGATTACATAACGCTTTTCGATGTTTCCAAAGACATTGAAGTGTACCATATGACCAACGATACCGCTGTTTAATGAGACTTTTCACATCTTCAGGTGATTCCGTAAAAGCATGAGCTTTTTCTTCATATACAATTCTATGCCCTTGACGTAAAAATGTAATAGTAAGATCCGTATCTTCTGCTAACGTATCTTCGCTTAAATATCCAGATTCAACTACATTCTTTTTGCGCCACGCCCCAATAGCTCCTGGAACTACTGTAATACAATTTAACTCATCAAAAGCTCTACGTTCTAAATTAAACCCTGTAATGTACTCAACATGTTGCCAAGTAGTTAACAAATTCCGTCTATTCCCCACTTTGACATTACCTGAAACTGCAGCTACATTCTGATCTTCAAAGTGTCTAACCATTAGAGAAATGGCGTCTTGCGCAATAATAGTATCCGCATCTAAAGTGACAATTATTTCTCCTCGCGATTGTTGAAACCCTAGGTTCATTGCCGATGATTTCCCGCCGTTTTCTTTCTGAATGAAACGAACTTTAGGGTGTTTATAAAATGTTTCTTTCATTACTTTTGACGTACCATCTGTCGATCCGTCATCCACAACAATAACTTCAAATTCTCTATAATTACTATCCAAAATTGAGTGAATTGTCTTGGCTATCACCTTTTCTTCATTATATGCTGCTATGACAACACTAACAAAAGGTTGATAGGACGAATTAATATAGCGAGATAACGTTTTTCTTTTCTGCTTCCATGCAAAATAAATTAAGAATAAAAATCGAAAAATCCCTAATCCAATAGCAATATAAAAAATAGTTGTTAATATATGCTTAAAGTATCCTGCCCCTGAAAAGACAGCTTTATTGTAAAGTAAATATTGCTTCCCCTCAGAAGAAACAGGAGGCATAATTTCATCTCGTTCTTTATTCATTAAATCTGAAATTGTTACAAAACTATATCCATTTTTTTTAAGTTCTTTAATAATAATGGGAAGCGCTTCTACCGTATGGGCACGATTCCCTCCCGCATCATGGAGAAGAACAATATTTCCCTCTCCCTTATAAATGGGAGTAAGAGCACGCTTTACTAATTCATTCGTTGATGGTGTTGCCCAGTCTTCAGGATCAACTTTTTCCGCCACCATTGTATAGTTCATATTTTGTGCACGCAAAATAGGCAATATTTCATTTGATGAATCTGGGTTAGCATCGGCTTCATATGGCGGTCTAAATAAAACCGTAGAATGTCCAGTTATTTCCTGAATTAAACGTTGCGTCGTATTAAGTTCTAATTTTGTTCGTAGTAAAGACGTATCAGCGACGTTAGGATGCTTGAAAGTATGATTGCCAATTTCATGCCCTTCATCGTATATTCTTTTTACAATACTAGTATTTAGTTGCGCGTTTTCACCAAGTACAAAAAAAGCAGCTTTTATTTGATTCTCTTTTAATATATCTAAAATTTCTGGCGTATATTTCGGGTCTGGTCCATCATCAAATGTTAATACTACTTGTTTCCCATTTGGTTTTCCATATCGTTGCACTTCATATGCAGATGGTAAGGATTGATATACTTCATCTGTAATATAACCATCTTTGCCTACTTTAAAATCTCTCAATCCATTTTTTCTTTCATTCTCAATCTGTAAAATTTCACCTTGTCCAGAATAATTCACTTCATCTAAACTACTGATTTTATGTAATACATTAGGATTTTTTTGTACCTCAATAGGATTTTTTAAAACTTTCCATATTGTAGGATCTTCTGCTCCTAATCTCCATAGCGCAAACCCCTTTGCATTATTGTCCATTGCGATTTTCACTTGATTATAAAGAGTAACACCGTCTAAGAACCAAGCAGTATGTTCTTTCTCTCCTGTTTTATATCTAAAATACGGATTTCCACTCATCTTATCCCATTGAATTTTTATATTTGAATCATGAGCCATTGCCATAACTTCTGAGAAAGTCAAAGACTTCGCAGCTTCTTTACTATTTACTTCCCAATCGTATCCATAGTTACCGAAAGCAACTATAAGTTTATCAGACGGAATATTCAGTTCTTTTAATGTATGTTGGAACCATTTATTTGAAGCAATTGGTCCTGGTTCCCCGGCTCCATAGTGCTCATCGTACATCATTACAATCATACGATCTATTATTTTTCCTAATGCACTATAATCAAAAGCCTTATCATTAGCTGGAACATCTTGTGTGACGAGCAAATCATGTTTATGAAAGGCCGTAGTAAGTTCTTTCATAAAATTTGTTAAGTTTTCTTTATCACTTTCAGGTACGGACTCAAAGTCAATATTAATACCTGAAAACTGACTCTTTTTAACTTCGCTTACTAAATTATTAATAAATTTCGTCTTCACATCATTCGGCGAATTCAGTAACTTATGGATAAGCTCACTATCAGGGCCAGAAGCTTTTTCTGTATAGTTAGTAAGTAACGGCATAATCTTCACATGATTTTTTTTTGCTAGTTTTACAATCTCAGGTTTTATCTCACTTCTAATCGTTAAATCTTCTTTTAAATGATACCATTCTGGTACTAACGTGGTTAATGAATCGATATGTTCTTTTAAAGAAGCGGTACTATTTTCATCCCAGTTTACATAAAAACCATACACTTCTTTAGGATGTTTACTATCCTTCGGCGGATTCACCAAATTTTTATTATCCTTCGTTTCGGTATTTGGGTTAAATGCTTCCTCCTTTAACTGCTGATCACTAAGTTTTTGATTAATTGGTACCAGTTTCGTATCTTGTTGTACAGCGGTATTCATATTTGGAATTTCTGGTGTTGAAAAAATACTTTGAAAGAAAAAATAAAATACAACACTTACACTAACTATTGAGATACATAGAAACCAAATAAAGGCTATGTTTCTCCTTCCTTTCGGATCATAAAAAACGGGTTTTTCTTTATCTTTCTCTTGTTGAATGTTTTTCTCCATTATATTTTTCACATACTCCTTCTTAATAAAACTATAGAATAATAAAGTGCAACTTTAATCAGTGGGGGTTTTGTTCATCCCCCACTAATCATCAGCCCTCACCAATCGGGCTGCCCAGCAAATAGCGGAATAAATCCTTTTAGCTTTGAAATGAATCTCTCACTTCCATATTCTATTGATTCTTCTTTTCATTCCCTTGCTGGTGGCCTCTATTTTCTTGTTGAGACCCCCTACCATTGTTCCCTTGCTCGTTTCCGTCATTTTCTTTCTGGGATCCTCTTCCATTGTTCCCTTGCTGATTCCCATTATTTCCTTGTTGAGGATTTCTTCCATTGTTCCCTTGCCCATTTCCATTATTCCCTTGTTGAGACCCTCTTCCATTGTTCCCTTGCTCATTTCCATTATTCCCTTGTTGAGATCCTCTTCCGTTGTTCACTTGCTCATTTCCATTATTCCCTTGTTGAGATCCTCTTCCGTTGTTCACTTGCCCATTTCCATTATTCCCTTGTTGAGATCCTCTTCCGTTGTTCACTTGCCCATTTCCATTATTCCCTTGTTGAGATCCTCTTCCGTTGTTCACTTGCTGATTCCCATTATTTCCTTGTTGAGCTTCTCTACTGTTATTCTCTTGTTGATTCTCTCTATTTTCTTGCTGAGATCCTCTTCCATTGTTTTCTTTTATTTGCTTGGATGGCTGTTCCTCTGTTTTCTTTTGTTCTTTCTGCTCTTGCTTTTCATATTTTTTTTCTTTTACAGGAGACAAATCCAGTGATGTATCATGAGATGACTCCGGCTGTGATTGCACCTCTTCTTCGTTTTCCACCGGATTAGACGGGGTGGCAGGAGGCGTAAGTGATTTGTTCTTCTCATTCTCTTGCTTTATATAGACACCTGTGCCAATTCCAGCTTTTCTAGCATTCTCTCTTACTTGCATTGTGCTACTTTGATATTCAACTGTAATATGTTTTAGCTCATATTCTTTCTTTAATTCTTTCATTTCCTTTTCCAAAAGTGGTTCTAGTGCCTTGTCCTTTGCAACTGTTGTTAGCATAACTTGCTTATCATTCGTTAAATACTTATCCTCTTGACTTTGCTTTATAATAGTACGTATTACTTCTTGCAATTGTTTATTTTCCCATTGCTTCAATTCTTTTAAAATACGCCTTCCATCATCATTACAAGCCTGCAAATCTATAACACGAAAATCCTTTGTTACGCTCACCTCTAAACTTGGATTTATATCAACTGAGACGTAAGCAAATACTTTTTCTTCTGGTTGGTTGTAGAAAAACAGCACTGCAAATAGAAAACAAGCAACAAGTATTGATGCAGGCTTTAAAAAGGAAGGGATCGAAAAATACGATACTTTTTGTTCTTGCTCATCAAATGAGATTTCCTCCCCGATTATGCAAGAATCCCCTTTTCTTTTACACGTAATAAACTCTCCATTTGGTGTTAAAACAACTACGCTATGCTTTTTTATATCCATCACAATTCCTTTATTCATCATGCTTTCCCCCCTTTATATAATCAAGAATGTATGTATAGTTGTTTGCAAAGATAATACACATTGCAATGATATATTTTCTATGACGCTCCAATGTTTTGCGACTTACCCTAACACGCGGTTCAATATGTTTAAGTGGTAACTTTTTCTTTCGGAACAGCTCTTCCATCATTTCCTCTTCTTTTATAATAATTTTCACAATTTCTATTAAGTGCTCACGCGTATCACGATGCTTAGGAGATTCTTTAGCAAGCTCTGAGAATGTGATTTTAAACTCAGCTAGCACACTTTGAAAATGAAGAATTTCCTCCTTACGGTTACTATTTTCCATCTCTTTCATATACTCCGTAAGCGACACTTGCATTTCTAACATTTCCTCTTGCTCATCTTCTTTTAAAAAGACAAAGTTATGTTTAGACTCCTTACGTATATAGTCAATTACATCTCTTTTTATAAGAAGATCAGCAAACGCTAAAAAAGATTTTCCTTTTGTATAGGAATACTTTTCAATTGCTTCGTTAAACGCAAACAATCCAATGCTATATTCATCATCCTGTTCTGTAATATATCGGCGGCAGACAGATGAGATTGATTTTCTAATAAAAGGCTGATACTGTACGATAAACGCTTCTTTATCTTCTTCATTATTTTGTATGTTACATACGATATCTTCTATTTTCGGTTTTCTTAAGATCTTCATTACTAAACTCAACACTTGTAATCTCCCAGCCTCCTTCAAATAGCAAAATGGTCACTACACAAGTGACCATTTAACCAGATTTTCTTGGTACTTTTCTTCGGTCTTGTTTTCTTGCTGTTAGTTATATTTTTAGAGTCTAACGTTTTCTTAATGATTTTTCCTTTTCTCTCGGCACTAAAGTTAAGTTTGTATTTTTATCTACTTTCTTATTTTCTACCGTTCGTTTTGCTTATTCTTTTTCTATTTTATCTGCAATCCTTGAATAACTCTCCTCTATATAATTGGTAATTTCATCCTTTTACTTTGGATGCCCACTTAATCTAGTAATTTTATTAATACTTCTATATTCTTTCATAGTCATTTTTCTTCTATTTATTTTTTCCACTATACATATTCGGAGGAGTACAAAGTTTTATGGGGGTCAAAAAATATTTTTATAAAAAATACATATTTATTTCAAAAATAAAAACCATCAATTTGAAAAAGGGTAATCAAATTGATGGTTTTCTTATAGTATCTATTAAATTAAGTTGGATTCTCATCATATCTAAAAAAAGTACTAGCTATCCTCTGCCGCTTTTCTCCACTTTTATCTTTCTTGGTTATCATAATATGTCTTATCTGCGTATTTTCTATCATTTCCTTTTAGATAAGCTAAAATTACTTTTGGATTTTTAAATAAAGTCCAGTCTCCATATGTATCAAATCTTCTGCATGAAGTTATCATTCCATTTTTAATAGTACCGAATTTCTTATTATTTTTCTTTCCCCACTCTTTTAAACGTTTTGCGAAATCTGCATCTTCTGCCATAAGCATGTTTTCATTAAATCCATTGATTGCCATAAAGTCTTTTCTATAGCACCAAAAAATCCCTACAGATATAGCTCCGTACTTAAAAAGTAAAGGGATTATGATTAACATTGCGGAGAGAAATATTCCTAAAGATATTCTTTCAAACTTCCCATTCACCCCACCACCAATGTATTTACCTGAAGCTAAATATTTATCTACATTAGACAACATAGACTCTGTCATTATCGTATCAGCGTCTATAGTAACGATTATTTCTCCACTGGCTATTTTAGCCCCTGCATTTCGAATTTTAGATAAGTTTTTATCGTTATTTTTCAATATAATACAATTATAAGATTTTGCTATTTCCTCTGTTTTATCTGTGCAACGATTTAAAACAACTATAACTTCCGTTTGCTCTTTATATGCCTCTGATGCCTTTGCAATTGAATCTAAACATTTTCTAATGTACTTTTCTTCATTGTGTGCAGGAATTATAATAGAAAACTTCACATCTTTTTTCAAATTGACTCCTGAAGATTCCTTTGTCTCAGTCATAATATTCCCCCCTTATTTTATAAGGTAAATATCTGTTATACATAACGTATATTAAAATTCAATAAATTATATGATAGGAACTGCAGGTAAACTATTACTTGAGTATTAAAAAACAAAAACGTTATTCTTTCTAAATAAGCAAAATTACTAGAAAGAATAACGTTTTTTATTAGTTACATTAATATTTTATTCGTTGCTTTATTTCTTCAAAACGAGCATGTATAATTTTTCTGATATCTGGATGATTCTTATATAAAGTAACAGTATACATGATGGAAGATGCAAGAATAGTAGACCATATTAACCAATCTCCAGCATGAGAAAGAACTTTAATTATTTCACTCGTAAATTCTTCCTGTCCGTCATGAAATGTATAGCTGAGTAGTTACCTTATTTTTAAAAAAACATTCTGATTATTTCTTTTTCACTTCTTCTACAAATTCCCATGTCTCTCCGTTATCTTTTGATTGATAAAGTGCACTACTATCGCCATTGTAGTCTCCATCTGCCCCTTGTCCAACTAACATATTAAAAACCCCATCTTTCTCATATGGCATACTAGGTGAATCAAAAGGACTTATTGTGGACTGTGTATGATCTAATTTCACTTCATGCGGCGGATATTCTACCTTTTTGAAAGATACTCCCCCATCATCTGTACGATATAACTCTCCTTCATTACCAGAAGGCCTAATTGCTCCTAAAAACCCAAGTTTATCATTTATAAAAGTGATTCCTGATACACTACCAATCCCCCCATTAAATGGGTCTGGATTGATAACCTCCCATGTTTTCCCTTCATCACTAGTCTTGCTTAATGAATAAAAAGCGCTCCCTAATGCTTTATCTGTCATATTTAGTTTATAACCAATTTCTTTCGATAGGAAAAACTGTTCTTTTTCATTCTTTAAATCTTGTTGTTTCTTCTCTTTAAGCATATCTTCTTTTGGAGGCGTCTTTGATTTACTCCAACTTGCGTCACTTATTAAATTATATCTAGCAGGGACTAGCTCTTTCTCTTTTCCAGGGACAAATATAGATACAGTATATCCAATGATATCAGAAGATGCTTCTTTAAGACTCTGCCCCCTACCATCCTCAGTAATATTAATAATTCCCTCTGTATTGGATCCCCAATTTCTTTTCCCATAATAAATCAACCCATACTTACTTTCATTCCATTTTCTAACCGTTTGCTTAACTGGAATCGCCTTAACCGTTTTAATTAAAGGTTCTACTAATTTATCATCATTATAATCAGGCTTTGCGTATCCGTCTCGTATTATAGTAATATCCTCTGATTTCTTCTTATTATAAGAGATTAAATAAGTTTCTTCTTCCCCATCAACATTTTTCCCATAAACAAATGTATCAAACGCTGTGATTGTTCCATCTGAATGAAATGTAAGATCAAAATCAGTTGCCATATACAATTTCTTTGGCAAAGGATATTTTTTATTTATATCTTCAAAAATACCTTCTACTCCAGACTTATATATATTATTATGTTTAAGTTTAACTGACCTTTCATGTTTTAACTTTTCTATAAACCATGCCAATTTACCATTGTAATTTATTGCACTTTTATAAATCTGCATCCCATAAAATGATGTAATTGCAACAATAATGATAATAGAAATGGATCTCCATGCTATTGAATTTGTTAATTTTTTAGATTCATATTCTCTATTTTTTATCACCCGCATTGTAGTAAATGTAGTTATGGATATAAAAAGTACTATACATAATAACAAAATGTAAATATTATAATTCATTCTTCCGTACTTACAGTATAAGGCCAACTCATAGCAAAAGATCCCGTATACAATTATTAGTATTGGATTTGTTACTAATGACAGAAGTATCCTTTTTGTATTTTCTCTAAATATAGAAACCACTCCTAATTATATGAATTACTGATATTAAGTATACTTTATTGTAAAGTAACAAAAAAGCTATTTAATCTTGCCGCAAAAAATACAATAGACATATGAATATTATATTCATGTTAAGAAGGCCAACAATCCAAGATTGTTAGCCTCTACTTCCCATATTCGTATCTTTTATCACTTTACTTCCTTACAACTGGAATCCACATTTCACCAAACACTAAGCCGTTTTTTTTCCCCATCTCAACCGTCGTATTTGGTCCACCAACATAAGCAAACTCATTTGCATCTGGTAAAGCTTGACCGAAGGCGATGCCAGTCAACTTATTACTTAACTCTTCAGCTGTTTTGTCTTCCCCTTTTACTACTAAGTATTCTCCCCTCGGAAACTGAATCACTCTAGATTCTTCTTCTATTTGTGCTTCTGTCATGACACCCGCATAATACATCATTTTGTTATTCACCGCTTCGCTCACAGAAAAAATGTATTCATTTGTCGCTAAAGCTTTTAAAGTGTCCAGCCTTCCATCCTCTTTAACAGCCGACCAAAAGTCTTCCTTTTCTTTATTTATTCCAGCAAAGTCTGTGTACTCACTCTTAATTTCAGTTCCAATACCTAACACAATAAAGCTATCTTTTTCTTCTATAGTATAATTTTTCATATACAAAACCTGCCTCTTTTTTTATTAATCAAACGATTTATCTTTTCATCTGATACGTTTATAATATCTTTAAACCATGTCAAAAAATGATACTGTTTAGGAGACCAAAATGAAAAAAGTTGAACGGATTAATACAATTATGCGATATATTAACAACCGCTCCCACTTTACAATTTCTGAAATCATACGAGAATTTAACATATCACGATCGACAGCTATTAGAGACATTAGAGAAATTGAAGCTATGGGAATGCCACTTGTCGCTGAAGTTGGGAGAACGGGTGGATATTTTGTTATGCATAATTCTATACTGCCCGTTGTTCGCTTTACTGATAATGAAGTGAAAGCTCTTTTTATTGCCTTTATGGCTACGAGGAATCAACAACTTCCCTACCTAAAGAGTCGTCAATCTTTAGCCGAAAAACTACTAGGACTCATCTCAGAAACCCAGCAGGATGACCTTGTTCTTTTAAATCAACTCTTGCTGTTCCAAGGAACTAATCCTCATAATCCCGATCTACTTGAGCTTTCTGATCTCCCCCATCCTATGTTAGAAAAACTCATTCAAATCCTTCTTTTGGATAACCATTTATTGATTACCATTAAAGAAGATGAAAAAATTAAGTCTTATCCAATTTATCTATTACACCTTTATCAAGAAAAAAGCCATTGGATTATTGAAGGATTTGACTTAAAAGAAGAAAAGAAGTTAATGTTTCCTGTCGATGATCTCATCAATATTGAACCATACACGACGAATAAAAGGCTCAATAAGAAAAAGATTTTAGAAAAACTAAGTAAGAAGGCTGAAGCAATTAACCTTGTACTTGAACTTGGTCCCACAGCAATTGCCCAGTTCAAAAAATACCATCCTTTAAAAATTTCAATATCTTATACTAATCCTTACCAATCCACAGCCATTTTAAAAACTTTTATCAATGTTAACAATCCCGATGAAGTGACGGAAATAATAAATTGGCTGCTTTTTCTAGGGAAGGATATTACAATTAGGGAAATGCCTAAAGAAATATTAAAAGATTTACAAGAGCGATTATGTTTATATTCCCCATAAGCAGTGATCAGTTAAACCTCAAAATATTGAGTTTAAGCAATCACTACTGAACCAGGCTTCTATGAATAATACAACAAAAAAGGTATGAACTAACTTTTAGTTCATACCTTTTATATTAGAGTTTTCTATAAACACATTAAATTGCTTGTTTAAGATTTGAATGTGGATTTGGTCCATACTTATTCTCACCTTCATCACTTTCAATGATACAAAACACAAGTAGAACCGCTCCTCCAAATGGCACCAAATTTAATAGCTGCCACCATCCTGTTTTTCCACTATCATGTAATCGACGAGCTTCCACTGCCAGAGTAGGAACGATAAAAATTGTTATATATAGCAAGGTAATATTGGCTCTTAAGTAAAAGGCAGACGAAGAATAAGAGGCCAAATATATGAATGACCAAAACGTAACCTTATTAAATAAAGTAAAAATCCAGTACTCTTTTCTCGTAGCTCTCCCACTAAATTTCGCATAGTTTTTGAGAGTATATAAATACCATTTCATTTGAACCTCTCCCTTTTTCATCCCCTAAACGATTAATTTATACATTATATACCTTATAAGTATAAATATAACACATCACAACGATAACCTCTATATTTACACGGAATATTCTGTTTATTAACAAGTCATTTTAGTTAAGTGTTAACATACCATATTTCCAGGCATGTGTATTCGATTTATTATTCTCCTATTTACTTTAAAACTACTACAATTAAGCGAAGTATGAATGAATTATTAAAGCACGGAAAATCTTCCCGTGCTTTTTCAAAAAAATATATTATTCCGGATGATTTCATTCACTTACCCTAGCTGACGTTTAAATGCTTTACTAGCGAAAAAGTAAGAAATAATCATTATACCTACGCACCAAGTGAGCGCAATCCAAATATCGTTTCCAACAGTTCCTTCATATAAAAGAGCACGAATTGCATTCACGATTGAAGTTACAGGCTGATTCTCTGCAAAAGCACGAACAATTTTCGGCATCGTTTCGGTAGGAACGAAGGCCGAACTAATAAATGGAAGAAAAACTAGTGGGTACGAGTAAGCAGTCGCCCCTTCCATAGACTTTGCCGTCAGCCCTGGAATGATAGCCAACCATGTTAGCGCCAGCGTAAACATCCCAAGTATCCCAGCTACCGCGAGCCAATCTAGAATATTCGCACTGGAACGGAAACCCATTAAGAGTGCAACAAGAATAACCACCACGATAGTAAGTACATTAGCAATAAGAGAGGTTAAAACGTGAGCCCACAATATCGACGAGCGCTTAATAGGCATCGTAATGAAACGTGCCATCAGCCCACTCTTTACATCCGTAAAGAGTCGCACAGAAGTGTAAGCTACACCGGATGCGATAGCCATTAGCAAAATTCCCGGCAATAAATAATTAACGTAGTTTTCCGTTCCAGTTTTTATTGCGCCTCCAAACACGTAGACAAATAATAGCATCATCATAATCGGTGTAATCGCTACTGTAATAATTGTATCCGGGCTGCGCATAATGTTACGCATTAAACGACCTAGTAATACACCTGTTTTACTTTTCATTTACATCTCCTCCTTTTTGCCAATGATCGCAAGGAATATTTCTTCCAATGTCGGTTGCTTCTCGATATACTCCACTTTTGCCGGTGGGAACATCTCTTTTAGTTCAGCAAGAGTACCTGTCGTAATAATTTTTCCGCCATGCAAAATAGCGATACGGTCTGCCAGTTGTTCTGCTTCCTCCAAGTACTGAGTCGTAAGCAAAATAGTTGTACCACTATCAGCAAGTTCCTTGACTGTATCCCACACTTCAATTCGCGCTTCAGGATCGAGTCCAGTCGTTGGTTCGTCAAGAAAAATAACTGCTGGCGCCCCAATCAAACTCATCGCGATATCAAGCCGGCGCTTCATCCCGCCTGAATACTGATCTGCCCTTTGGTTTGCCGCATCAGTCAGGCTAAATCTTGCAAGTAGATTGTCAGCAACTTGAGCGGGATTGGAAACACCACGTAGCCTAGCTATCATTATCAAGTTTTCCCTCCCAGTCAGCATACCGTCTAAAGCTGCGAACTGCCCTGTCAAACTGATACTTTGACGTACATGATTTGGTTGACGCTGTACATCAAATCCGCAAATACTTACTTCACCGCCATCTTGCTTCATTAGCGTCGAAAGGATGTTGACCGTTGTCGTCTTTCCCGCTCCATTTGAGCCTAGCAGCGCGAAAATTTCTCCACGCTGCACCTCAAAATCTATCCCTTTTAAAACTTCCTTGTCTTTAAAGGATTTTTTCAAGCCTTTTACAGAAATCGCTGCATGACTCATACATTTTTCCTCCCTATAAAAATATTTTGCGAAGATAATTTATTTACCTCTATCTATTTAGTACCACTGATATTCTGTATCACTTAGTACTGAGCTAAAAATATAACTGAATAGCTATGATGGCAATTCATTTGTGTAACCAGCTAATCAGTCGGTATTACTTATTGCATTTATTTTTTTCTCAATTTCTTCATAATACTTTCATTCAAATCTTCACGATACTTGGAGACGTAAGTTTTAGCATTTGCCACTAGTTCGTCAGCAAAGGAAGCCACGTCATCCCCAGTAATGTCAAGCACTTGTCTTCCTTCCGCTGCACCAGCTTCAAACAAATCGATTAATTCATACTGTATGTGTAACATATCCATACCGTTACCTGCTGAGAAATTCCACATGTAGTTTTGAATTTTCTTAAATACAAACTGATAGTCCTCTGGCAGAGCCTCAACTCGTGCCATCATCATTTTGTACTCTTTTTTATCACCAATTAACTTTTTAAACATTTCTAACATCTTATTTTCCTCCTTTTTTATAAAACCGAACAAGAAATTCCCAAAGTATCGGCCAGAACATTTTATCTTATGAACCTATTTTGACTTCAAGACGTTAATTTTTGACGATACAAAATCCCATTTTTCCCAAAACAATTCAAGCTCCTGGCGGCCTTCTTCATTTAATGAATAAAACTTACGAGGCGGTCCCATATCTGATGGTTTCTTTTCAATATTCACAAGCTTTTTCTTCTCTAATCGTACAAGGATGGTATACACCGTACCTTCCACAACTTCGGTAAACCCAAGATCATTCAGGTGGCGGGTAATCTCATAGCCATACGTTTCACGGCGACTAATGATTTCCAGTACACACCCTTCCAGTGAACCTTTCAGCATTTCAGTTAAATTTTCCATGTCCTGATCCTCCTTTACCCCCTATTCTGTCTGACTTATATTCAGTATTACAGAGTACTAAGGCGAATTTTTTACTGAGTAGTTTTTTTGAATTCATACTATTCAGTATCACTTATTACATCTACATTGTATGACTAAGTAGCGATAGATGTCAACTGATTTTCAAATTTTTTCTAAAATCCGCTATTACCTATTGTCTACTGAAAATATTTTGAGAAACAACACTACTCAGTATTGCTTATTACAAGTACATTGTATGACTAAGTAGCAATGAATGTCAACTCGATTTTTATATTTTTCTAAAATCAACTATTACCTATTCGATACAGCCTATTTTCTTTTTTTATTTTGCCCCATACCTATCCCACTAAGAAAAGAAAATACCCCAAAACAAAAATTCTACATTTTTATTTTGGGGCGCTATACTATACCAAAGTTAATGAATATGGCTAGCTCTTCTTATTAATAAGACAGATCATTTTTTGTTACGATAACATCATAGCCATATCTTCTGCTGCATTTGTAATTAGTTTTAAACCAAATGTTTCTTGTAATACATCAAGCACGCCAGGTGAAATAAATTCAGGAACCTTTGGACCGATGCGAATATCTTGAATCCCAAGACTAAATAGCCCGAGTAAAATGGCAACCGCTTTTTGTTCAAACCATGATAGCACAATACTTACTGGCAATTCATTCACTTCACATTGGAAAGCATCAGCTAATGCAGCCGCTATTTTCACTGTAGAAATGGAATTATTACACTGTCCTAAATCAATGTACCGCGGAATTTCCGTATCAGGTACAACACCGTAATCCACATCATTAAAGCGGAATTTCCCGCAAGAAGTTGTTAAAATAACCGTTTCTGGCGGAAGTGACGTTGCTAATTCACGATAATATTCTCCGCCTTTTCCCGGTGCATCACAACCGGCGATAACAAAGAAACGCTTTATTTTCCCCTCTTTTACTGCATCAATAATTTCTGGAGCTAATGATAATACTGTATTATGATGAAACCCTGTTACTAACTGTTCATCCGACTCCATATGTACTTCTGGAAGTTCTAGTGCTTTTTGAATCAATGGTGTAAAATCATCATTTTCAATTTTTTGTACACCTTCTAAACCTGCAATATCATATGAAAAGAATCGATCAGAGTACGATCCTTTAATTGGCATAACACAGTTCGTTGTAGCTAATATGGCACCAGTAAATTTTTCAAAAAGGCGTCTTTGATCATACCATGCCTTACCGATGTTTCCTTTTAAATGTTTATATTTTTTCAGCTGCGGATATCCGTGTGCTGGTAGCATTTCAGAATGTGTATAAATATTAATGTCTTTTCCTTCTGTTTGCTTTAATAGTTCTTCTAGTGCAAATAAATTATGACCCGTAACTACAATTGCTTTACCTTCTACACGATTTTGTGTAATTTGTACAGGCTCTGGCACACCAAAATGATTCGTATGTGCCTCATCTAATAATTCCATCACCCGTAAAGCTGATTTCCCCACTTTCATAGCCATATCAATATGCTCTTGTTCGTTAAAGTTAGAATTTGTTAATGTCATATATAAAGCTTCTTGTGTTGTAGCATCTACAAATGCATCCGTATACCCTAGCTGAGCAGCATGTGTGCGATAAGCTGCAATTCCTTTTAGCCCAAACACAATCGTATCTTGTAAACTCGCAATCGTTTCATTCTTGCCACACACACCCATTACTTTACATCCGCCTGTTGGCGTTTGTTCACATTGATAACAAAACATATCATCCCACCCTCTCCCAATCATTCATTACACCTTAAGCATAATACCCATTGAAAAAAAGTGATGTGATTTCCATCACAATAATATATAAAGATTTGTGACAGCTCATATTGTTGACATAATATTTTTATTGACACTAAAAAACGTACATTAGTGTACACACATCTTTCAATACTTTTAAATAGCTAAATAATTAATTTGGAGAAATATATACAACGAAAAAATTTTCGAATCCCTTATACAAATAGTTGCAATTCATCGCATATGAAAATATGCATATTTTTCATTTTAAGAAACTACCATTTTTTATTAAAGTCTTTATTGTAAACCTTTTTATTTACAATACATTTACACTATCTTAACATTACTTACATTATTTATATGATATATTTATATAGAAGCTACTTAAGAAATTTCATATACATTTTATCTTTATGATCTCTTACTCTAATCAATAAAAAGATCATGTTATATTTTTATAACAGGGGTGAATTACGATGACTGAAACTTTAAAAACACTTATAATGCTTGATGCTACTTACGTTGTTATAGCAATTATGACAGTATTAGTATTTGTATACTTGGAATTAAAATCTCAGTAATATATGCTGGCGTAATCAACAGATTCAGCATTTAAATATAGTTAGAAGAAAGAGAGGAGAAAATTATTTCTCCTCTCTTTTGTATTTCTACAATTTCTTATTTTAATAAATCCAATGTATGTAAAAGTAATCCTTTGTCCCCTACTTCCCCATGACCAGGCACTACTGCATTTATATTTCTATATCGCTTCAGCACATTCTCAATCGATGTAGACCATTCATTTACATAAGCATCCGCAACGTTTCCTAAATCTTTCGCGGACGTAGATTTCACTAAACAGCCTCCAACTAAAATATTGTATTGCGGTAACCATACGACAATATTATCTTCTGTATGCCCTTTCCCTGGATAAAATGTTTCTACTTTCATATTTCCAAACTTCAAATTTGTAACGGTTTGTAAATCTCCAAGCGGTTCTTCATATCCATTTTTCTTTGCTAGTTCTGCAGTTAATGCTGTACTATGCGCTTTAATGCCTCTTTCTTTCAACGTTTTTATTCCGCCAATTCGATCAGCGTGCGCATGTGTAATAATGACATCCGTTACGCGCTTCTGAAATTTCTTTTCTACCATTTCTATTAGTTCCTTCGTTAATTTGTCATCCCAAGAAGAATCCACAAGTACTAACCCTTTAGAAGTATTAAGAACTAGACCGTTCGAAGGAACTGCTTCTCCATTAAAAGAACCTAACTCCGTATGAACCCATACATTCTTGTTTAACTGAGATATTGAAATGGTTCCCGTCTCATTTTTTATTACTGTTTTCTCTACCTTTTGTGATGCTTGTACAGAAGAAATTGTGCTAACAAATTGAATTGTTCCTAGTAAACCTACACATAATCCTACTTTTAACAACGTATTCTTTTTCATGTCATCAACCCTTTCTTTCAAGCCAAATAGTTATTACCTATATTAGACAATTCATCTCAAATGTTTGTTCCATCTTCATTTGCATACTTTTATGTAATTAACAAAAAAAGCGTACAAAATTTTGTACACTTTAAAACTTAATCTTTCATTCCATAATTCTCAAACTCTTCCTCATTCCCATAAAATACATTTAAATCAATATACTTTTCTTTTCCATTATAACCATTTAATCTTCCGCGGTTCGTGTATTGCAAAAACTTCCATTTTCTCCCATCAGATAAACTCGGTTTTGTAAGAACACTACGAATCCATATATCACATTTTGGATACGCATCCTTTATATATAAATCATACGCCTCTTGCGTTGCATACAATATTACTTTCTTACCGTAATGTTTTTCTAGCATTTCAATCATAACCGACAACTCTTTCAAAACATCTTCACGCTTAGGGGGATTATCTTTTTTGTTAGCATAAAACTCAACATCAATTACGGGTGGCAATGCTTGTTTATACTTTGGAACAGTTCGTATATATTGCTCTGCTTGTGTTTCACCCTTACTATCAAAACTAAAAAAATGATACGCTCCGACGCGCATACCTGTCTTATTCGCATTCGTCCAATTTTCCGAAAAGTACTTATCTACAAAAGAGCTTCCTTCAGTAGCCTTTATAAACGCAAACTTCATATTTTGCTTTTCCAACTCTCTCCAATCTATATCTCCTTGGTATGACGCAACATCTACACCTTTTATTTCATACTTATCCGCACTTATTTGATTCGGAATAAATATGCCTTGAAAGACTAAATAAGCGAAAACACTCATTACACTAATTAAGGTAAAGACTCCTCCTATAATAAGCTTCTTTTTCATTCGTATCCCCCATCTTTACACATTAATATTCCACTTACCATTCACGTTTTTTATTAATCCTCATTTTTTCTTCAAATGCCTTCTCTAAATCAATTTCTAACTTATTTGCTAAGTCACATACATTCCAAATGACATCAAACATTTCTAAACCAATCTCTCTTTTCGCATCCTGTATTGCATCACGCTTTAATATCACTTCCGCTAATTCACCTAATTCCGCCATCGCATACATCGTACGCTCTTCAATTGTTGTATCTTGAAATCCTTTTTCTTTACTGAAATTTGATACATATCTCTGGAATTCCACAATATTCATACCTAATCTCCCCTTATCACAAATACTCTATTTTTCTATTAAACTTAAAATCAAAATTGCATTTTGTTAAATTATAACATTCAGACTATAATTTATTTATAGCCCATTAACGGAGGTGTTTGCAATGACTCTCTTCGCTTCCCCATCATTATTCATAGTGGCAATCCTTTCATTTGCACTAGCTTATTTCATTGGAGTAAAACAATACACTTGGCTCTTATCAGGATTCAATGAACGCCGCGTGCCTGATAAAGTGAAGTTATCAAAAATAGTTGGTCTTTATAATTTAACTGCCGGTGCTATTGCCACAATTGGTAGTGTCTTCACTACTCCTAATGTCAAAATCTTATTTCCTATCATTATAATTGGCCACGTTATAATCGCTGCTTATGTAAATACACGCATGGTGCATTGAAAAAAGATCAACCAAATGGATGATCTTTTTTATAATTTATCAACATATTGCTTCGCTTCTAGTAAAGAAAACCCAAAAGCCTCTCTTACTCTCTTAACTGCTGTAACTGTTTTTCCTTCTTCCATAAGCTGGCGTAACTCTTTATTAATTTCAGGTTCTCTATCTATAATTCCCATTTCTTTCGTAATTAATTGTAATCTATCTTCAATTCTCTTTAAACGCGCATCATTTTTCTTTTCAATTGTAGCTAATTTTTCAGCGATATAAATGAAACCAAAGGCTAATATTAGTATAACCATCCAGAATTCCATAAATGTTCCCCCTTACTAAGTTTCATTTATTTTATTTCACTAACTTATCAGCTTTAGTTATTGAAATCATTCATTCCTTACAAGGAAAGGGTAAACTAAAACTTTCTCAAAAATTAGTAATAGACATGATTTCTCCTCAAGGTTGCTCAAAATGGACTGGATTAGGTGTTTTTCTAGATGATTCTAATGAAGAATTACAGGTTTATTCACTCGGATGGGGCGTTGGATTTCAATGTATGATGGTTTGTTATCCATACTGCGGGAATGGTGCTGTTATTATGACCAATTCCGATTTAGGTGTTCATCAAATGGAAGGGATCATTGGTGAAGTTGTAAAAACGTTATCCTTATAATGAAAATAAAGAAGCAGTTCCTTCCAGCTTCTTTATCTATATAACATTTTTCGCAACAATTTTTATATGTTCTGGTGCGATAATCTCCGTTATACTTTCTTGGAAATCTTCCCGCAACATTTCTTCCAAATGTTCTAACTGCACTTCAACATGTGTGCATTCTAAATTATGTATATTTAACAGTGCATAATGATCTTTTTTCTTAATTACTAAATATTGATTTTCCTCTGTCACAAGTACAGAACCTAATCGGACTCCTAATAAGCGTTGATCATCAAACTTCATAATTACTTCTCCTTCCCTCATATAAACGAAACTACAATGAAAATAATTACATTTATGGAAAAACACGCTTATTTAGACTATATCATAATTTACTAAAATAGAAATATCTTTTTCTGTTTCAATAAAAATCCCTATTTTTTCATATATTTCGATACAAAAAACTTTCTCAACATTAAATTTGAATTTTCAGTTTTTAATCCCATGAAAATCTATTATAATAAAGTTAATAAATGTTTGACCTCTCCTAATTCATGTACATATGGATGATCAGTAGTTATCGCTACTGATCTATTTTTTTGATTTCAGAAAGTACATACGCTGCATCCTTTCCTACACCACAAATAAGTGCGGAACCCCTTTGAGATTGCCATGGTAAACCGATATAATACAATCCTTTTACTGGACTGATTCCCTTTATATGATTAGGAAATCCTTTCTCATTCACTGCCTGTTCAATTTCAATCCAATTATAATTTTGAACAAAACCAGTTGACCATATAACGCTTTCTGCACTATAAATATCACCATTCTGAAACATAATGTTATTTCCTGATGCACTTACTACTTTTTCTTGCAGTTTGATTGCTCCATTACGAATAAGTTTCTTACCTTCAAAACCGAAAATAGGGTCCTTTCTCTTCTGAAACCATCTTCCCCTCTTTGTATTTATTTCAGCGTACAATAAACCCATTTTTTCTAGCAGATTAAAAATACTTTTTCCAAAAAGTTGTAACGGTAAAAACGTTAAAGGATGACTAATAGACACCGTAACTTCATGTGTTTTTGCAAGTTCTACTGCTATTTGCATTCCTGAATTCCCGCCACCTACTACAAGTACCTTCCCCTGTGGAATTTGCGGTGATGATTTATATTGTGATGAATGTATTTGAAAAATATGTGATGATAGATTTGCTGAAACTGAGGGAATAAATGGTTGCTGAAAACCACCTGATGCGATAATAACTTTTTTCGTTTGTAAAACTTCTGTAGGAGTATGTAATTCAAATATTTCTTTTTCTTTCTTTATTTTTAGAACTTCCGTTTGTAATTGTACCGGTAATTGAAAATGTCTTGCATATTCTTCTAAATAAGTTGCAATTTCATCTTTATATGGAAATTCATTTTTTTCACCTATTAACGCCATACCCGGCAAGCTACTGTAAGACCTTGGGGTAAAAAGCTGCAAAGAATCATATCGATTTCTCCATGAATCACCAACTTGTTTTCCTGCCTCAAGTAATAAAAAATTATACCCTTCTTGCTTCAAGTAATATCCCATTGTTAATCCAGCTTGACCCGCTCCAATAATAATTAGGTCTATCATTCTAATCCCTCCTTCTTTTACATATGAACATTTGTTCATATATTCATACGTTTCCATAATCATAACATTTTATTTTTATATAATTCAATATCTACTCAAAATAAAAAAGAGCAGTTTACCATAAAGTAAACTCCCCTTCATTCTATCTTCCCAGTCTTTAGCGCCTGTGCCCAGTCATATCTTTCTTGTTGAACAGCCAATCCAGCAGCTTCTTCCCAATTATAAGGAACTGAAATTTGTTCAATTGTCCATTCTCCCAAAACCTTTTCTATCACTACATATTTTGCATGCGGAGTTCCTGATTCCATTTTATGCATAACAGGTAACTCATCTTTGTATGCTGGAAGTCCTACACTTCCTGGATTTATAATGATCTTTCCGTTCGCAAAATAAACAACTCTAGGAATATGTGTATGACCACATACTATTATTTTTTGTTCTATATTTTGGAGTTGATCCATTATATTTTTTTCATTCTTTAATATTGCACCATTCTCATTCATCTCTTCTAACAAATACACTTCATCTGAAGTTGGCGTACCGTGACAACATAACATATCGTCTACAATAAATTGTGAAGGATGTTGTTTTAACCAACCTATATGATAATTTGTTAATTGATTTTGAACAAAAGTTAGTGTAGCAGATTGCTCTTGTATAGGTTCCCAAAGCATTCGATCACAATTGCCTTTAATATGTATCATCTCGCTACTCATTAATATTTCAATTGTCTCTAAAGGATCTAACGGCCCATACACACTATCTCCTAAATTTATTATCATTTCGACCTTGCGACGTGTAATATCTTTTAATACCGATTTTAAAGCGTGACTATTTCCGTGGATATCTGAAATTATAGCTATTTTCATCTTAATCCCTACTTTAATATATTATTTATAAACATCCGCAGCCAATTCCCTCAAAACTTCTACATTCACTACTTCAAAACAACCATTGTTTTTCTTGATTATATTTTTATCACAAAAAAGATTCAAAGTACGTAATAAATGCCGATAACTCGTTCCTAACAACTCCGCTATTTCCGTTAAATTCCCACTAAACACAATTCTATTTTCATGCTGAACTGCTCGTTCTCCGGCTGCTAACATGTAACTCGCAAGTCTATTTTCAAGCGGATACAATAAATTAATTGTACTGTTTTTGGAAAGTCGGTTTAATTTATGTGCCAATGATCCACAAATACATCTTAAAAATTTCGCATCATGAAATAGCTGATTTCTCACTTTTCCTAATGGTAAACCAACACAATATGAATCTGCCATCACTTGTACGTTTGAAGTGATTCTTTGAGAATGAATTAACTCCACATCTCCAAGTAACTGCAAACTATCGTAAAAACATAATAATACCGATTTCCCGTTACTTAATGTGTTAAACGCTTTCGCTTTTCCTTCAACAAAGAAATATAAATAATCTATCTCTTCATTTTCTCTACAAATAAACTCATTCTTTTTAAAAAATATAAGTTCCATATATGGCTTCATATCATGACTAAAAAATGAATCAATATTATTTTGCTTTATATACTCTGCTAATTTAATAGAATTACATACTTTCTTCATAGTTCCCCACCTTTACAACTCATCCCCATTGTAATCAAAATTTTCTTCTTCCACTATGACATATGTCATAACAATACACAATTTCAGCATGATACAGTCATTACAAATATGAAATATAAAGGGGATATTACATTGTATAACTTTCTTTCTGTCTTTATTGGTGTGCTCATTGCCGTTATGCTTCCATTGAATGGGATTTTATCTGAATTAATTGGCAAGTATACAGCAAGCGTTGTCATTCACCTTGTCGGTTTAATTGCAGTTATTTTCGTTTTAATCTTAAACAAACATAAAATTCATTTCAATAAAGGTATTCCGCTTTTTTTATATAGCGCTGGAGCGATTGGAGTATTCACTGTTCTTTTTAATAATATAAGTTTCTCCGTCCTTGGTGCCTCTATTACGATCGCATTAAGTTTACTCGGCCAATCCATTGCTTCCATCATTATCGATCATTTCGGCTTATTAGGAATGAAAGTTGCAAAGTTTGAAAAGAAAAAACTAATTGGATTATGTTTCATCTCTTCTGGAATTATAATCATGACAATTTATTAATGGGGGCAAGAAAATGTTATATATTACGATCGCTATTTTAGCTGGTGTTTCTATCGTTGTTGCTAGAATTATTAACGCGAATTTAGCAGCGAAAATCGGAAATTGGGAAGGCACGTTTTTTAATTATATTACTGGATTATTTTTCTCTATGTTATTTTTAATTTTCAGTTCAGATTCATTGTATATTCCAATGCAGACGTTACAATCTATTCCTATTGCTGTGTACTTAGGCGGATTAGTAGGCGTTATCGTTATTTCATTATCCAACTATATTACTCCTAAAATATCAGCCTTTTATTTAACATTACTCATCTTTATCGGACAATTATTTGCGGGGACTATTATTGATTTCTTCCTGACAAATGAACTCTCAATTGGTAAAGTTATCGGTGGCATTTTCGTATTAATTGGGCTCACTTACAATTTACTCATAGATCGCCCGATAAAAACTGTGAAGCATAACCAAGTTCAACTATAATACTTTACGCTTACCTATCATATATTAATAGAAAAGCTCTTCACACGAAATAATAGAGAGGAGAAAACCCTATTAAAAAAATTATTTTATTGCTAGGTAGCGTATTAATTATTTGTGGAATTGTATGGTTTGTAAACTCGGGAAAATCTATTCAAGATCTCTATACTGCAAACAAACCGAAAAAGAAAGCTACTATTATTTCAAGCTCGCGAGATCCAAATGAGCCCCCTGTTTTTTTAGGAAAGCAGGAAATAAAAGATATACATGTAGAATCAATTAAAACAAAAAAGGATATCTTTCTCACAAAAACAGATGAATTAAAAACATTTATTAACAGTATGAATACCGCAAAAAAAGGCAAATTAACATTGGATGAAGAAGGATCAGATTTAATAGATTGTGATATGTGGATTACTTTCGAGGATGGAACTTATAAAAAATATTTCATATGGATAGTTGATCATCACAGCAGCGAAGTGATGATTGCTCAGCAAGATACTCCTGATGATGTAAACCTTACGTACTATCAGTTAAACGAAGATAGTTCAAAAAAAGTTTATAATTTATTTAAAAAAATTATTTAAATGAAAAAGTCATGAGCACGCGAACTCATGACTTTTTGCACTATATATACTCCGGGAACACTCTACAACCCTTTTCCTGCTCTATATCATGACCAAAGAAAACAATTGGTTTCTCTTTCGCCACAACTTCTTTTAAACGTTTAATTGAAGATAAAGCTAATTCTGGATTAAATCCTGCGAACGGCACTTCATCTTCAAAATTCTCTTTCGTGTACGATGCATCAATCGTTAATAAAACTGAACCGGATTGCTCCGTCTCAATGAATAGCGACTGATGGCCTGGAGAATGACCTGGCGTATACAATACTTGAACACCTGGTTCCACTTCATAATCCCCTTCAATAATTTTGTAGTTCAAATGCGGTAATATACATTCTTTCATATATTCTTCTCTATGAAGTGCTGCCTCATATTCGGTTCGCTGCACAATAATCGGTGTATTTGTAAAAGCACCGTTTCCTCCTGCATGATCAAAATGTAAGTGAGAGCTAATAATATATAAAAGGTCGTCTGGCTCATACCCTACACGCTTTAATATATTCACGATTCTATCTTCTTCAGTCATTTTCGGTAAAATCTGTCCTTCAACAAATGTACCGTTAAAAAGCCCTTCATTATTAACTGCACTTTCTGGCATACCTGTGTCTACTAAAATAGGACCTTCTTCCGTCTCCAGAAGATAACACCACACCGGCAAGTTTAATAGTTTCCCCGGTGTTAACGCACTGTTAACAGACGAATGATCTAACATGCAACGACCTGCTGGGATGAAATAAAGTTTCTTTACTGTCATTATGTATCCACCTTTACATTTAGTTTTGGATAAAGTAATACAGTAAAAAATTCTTCTTTTTAGAAATAAACTCCTTCTAGACTATCAGTACAGCTTACATAAAAAAGAGGGTATTTTTTTACATAGCAGTATTTCACCATCTATAATGTAGAAGTAAAGGATTCTTACTTTAAATGAAACATTAACACCGATTAACGCTGAAAACTTAAAGAAAGCACATACACTACTTGAAAGCGGGCACACCATTGGGAAAATCGTATTAGAGAAATTTTAATCATGATAGCGACAGATAGTATGTGAAATTATATCAACGATTTTTCAAATATATCTATCACAAATCAAATTATATCAACGATTCGACAAGTTATATCGATTTATCAACAAATAACAACAATAAGAAAAGGCTGTTCCAGATGAACAGCCTCTTCTTTATTTACTTGAAATCTCTTTATTATTTTGAACGTCTAACGGAGCTCGCTTTCCTATTCCAAAAGCATAGAAACTAATTGTAACGATAGCTAAGAAAATAATACCTACAACTAATGAAATACGAGTATCATCGTTAAACCACATTCCGATTAATACCATAATTAAAAAGGCAATCGTTAAATAGTTTGTAACAGGAGCAAATGGCATTTTGAACGGATGATCTTTCATCTCTGCTCCCTTTTCTTTTCTAAAATTAATTTGACTAATTAAAATGACAAACCATGGTACCATTCCAGGAAGTACACTCGCACTATATACATATACGAATAAGTTTTTCGGTGCGATGTAACTTAAAACAACACCAACCGCCAGACCGATAATTACGCCAACTGTACCAAATAAAGGCACACCATTTCCAGAAAGTTTCGTGAAATATTTCGGTGCTTGTCCATTTACACCTAACGTATAAAGCATACGACCAGCACTATAAATACCACTATTACAACCAGACATTGCTGCTGTAATAACAACGAAGTTAATTAATCCAGCTGCTGCCGTAATACCAACTTTCGCAAAAGTTGCTACGAACGGACTACCAATTGTACTTAATTGATCCCACGGATACACAGTTACAATAACGAAAATAGCACCGATGTAGAAAATTAAAATACGCCAAATTGTACTTTGAATCGCTCTTGTAAGTGTCTTCTTTGGATCCTTCGCTTCACCAGCAGTAATACCAATTAATTCCACACCTTGGTATGCACCAACTACAAGTGATAAAGCAAAGAAGAATCCTGAGAAACCACCTGTAAAGAAACCGCCATTTGACCAAAGATTAGATATGCCAATCGCTTCTCCGCCGTTACCAATTCCGAAGAAAATAAGGCCAAATCCCGCAATAATCATTAATAGAATCGTAACGATTTTAATCATCGCGAACCAAAATTCAAATTCACCAAATGACTTCACAGAAATTAAGTTAGCTGCACCAAGAATAACCATTGCAATTATACCTGGTATCCAAGCTGGTAAATCCGGGAACCAATATTGCATATACGCTCCAACCGCGATAATTTCTGACATCCCAACGATAACCCACTGGAACCAGTTACTCCACGCTGTCATATAACCAGCTAGTGGATGAATATACTTATGACCGAATGTCGCAAATGAGCCTGTACTTGGCTCCATATACAACATTTCTCCCATGGCACGCATGATGAAGAAGATGAAAATACCTGCAATTGCATAAGCAAGCATTACTGACGGACCTGTCCATTTAATTGTGCTGGCTGATCCCATAAACAAACCAACACCAATCGTTCCGCCTAAAGCAATCATTTGAATATGACGTGCTTCTAAACCTCTTTTCAATTCTTTGTTTGCCACTTCACTTCCCCCTCTTAGATGATTCATAGCCGCATTTTAACACAAGATGCTTTCCCCTAATTCCTTTCGACCCTGAAAATGATGAAGCAAACGTCATTTTACACTAGCTTTAAAGCTATCCTAAAATCGTTTTGTGCTCCTAATAAAATTCTCAGAACCTTTCATCTTCCAATATTCTATAAATCTTAAAATTACTTACCTTATATTAATTCATTAATCTGAAAAATTCAATTATTTTTTCAATAAATTATTATACATAAGTCTGATTAATTTTTAACTAAATTAACAATAAAATACATCTATTCAATATGATTCCGACATGTATATTATTACAATATAAATAAACGAGGAGATGCTATCTTCCTCGGTTTCATATCTCAAATACTTCAACCTTTATAGTTGATAACGTAATTTCCCACACATTCGATTCATATACCAATAAGGAATTTAATATATTAATAAACTACTAACTTCTTTACTCCAGCCAAATTTTGAGGCAGAAACCTTTCTGCCTCAAAACAACGGGATAAAATATAAAAGAGTCTCATTAAAAAATGAGACTCTTTTACAATTTCATATTTAAATCGATTTCGAAGTTTGCTTACCAAAGATAAATACCCTAGTAAACACTGCCATTATAACTACTATAACGAGAAAATAAAGTGGCATCACCAGTAACGAGCCCGTATGCAATTGACTCATTCCCCAAATTGTCATCGCTACAATTACATAGTATCCTAAGCTAAACAACGCTCCAGCTGTACCAATAACATCTTGAAAATCTACTAACGCTAAACTTAAACAATTAGGTAACGCTACTCCAATTCCTAATAGCAATATAAACATCGCTATTAAAAATACAACCATATATATTACATTCGGATTTGATCCCACAAACGTAATAACAGATAAAAGGATAGCTCCTCCTGTCATTACAAGACAACCGATATATATAATTTTCTCTGGTTTATAAGTAGCAAGTAAACGTTTTGAAATTTTCGCTCCAACAATAGAAGCAGACGCTACAACAATTCCTAGAAAGCCATACATACTAGGCGATAACTGAAAGTATTCAATAAAGATAAACGGCGCTTCTGCATAATAGCTAAATAAAACACCATTTGCTCCTCCAATTAACAGCCCATATGTTACCACTTTTGGATTTGTAATTAACCTCTTCAAGACTGAAAATACATTTATTTTATTCGTTACTGAGCCCGTTTTTGTTTCAGGAAGAGAAACAAACGTATACAGAAAAATACCGATACTCATAACTACTAAACTTAAAAATACTATTTTAAATCCAAACATTTGATCAAGAAAGCCACCAATTAACGGTCCTATCGCTGGTGTAAAAGCAATGACTGCTGAAATTTGAGCAAACATAACATGCCTCTTATGCCCTTCTACACTTTCACGAAGAATCGTTTGCGTCACAACTGATCCTGCACTTGCTCCAAACGCTTGAATAAAACGACTTACCAATAAAACTTCAATGGAACTTGCAATAAAGCACAAGAAACTCCCAGCGCCATATACGACAATTCCAAATAACATTGCTGGGCGACGGCCAATTATATCTGATAGCCATCCAATAAAAAATACACCTAAAGCAAATCCAGCAAAATACACACTAAGCGTTAACTGCACCTCATTATTACTTACATGTAACGCCTTTGAAATGTCAGGTAACGACGGTGTGTAAATCGTTTCACTAATTTGCGGAAATGCGACAAGAATAATCATTAACAAAAGTGATGGTACTGAGACTTTTTTCATTTTTCATACCCTCCTATAACTTTGAAAATCTCAGAAATAAAAAGACTTTCCTTAGCTACGGAACAGGAGGGGCCATTATAGAAATCCGGTCATAAAACAACAAAGAAAACACCTCAATTACGTATGTTAATACTTATAGGAGGGTAATATTAACATCGATTTTTAAATATACTTTTTCAATTATATTACATATTGCGTTTCTTTTACTAGTGCTCGGCCTTGGAGGATTGTTAAAAAGATAACTTGATGCATTCACCTTTTTATGGAATAATTAGAAATAGTTTGAATTCATAAACTTAATTATTAAACGATAGACTAGCATATTTTAATGTCACAAGCTTACAAACAGGAGGACTTTCGTAATGATTGAAATTTTAAGGACAGTATTAAATTTCCTAATTTCTCTATTCTCAGGAGAATTACCATTTGTATATTATGTATGGATTATTAGCCTATTCCTAATTCAAATAATCCAATCTACTCTGAACTATAAACTCTTTAACAAGAAAGACAATTTCAGCACTTATATATCGGAAGGATTACTTGCTTTTATTATTTTATTGTTTGGAGGAATATTAGTATCTAAGTTACTTGCTTACATAATAGACGATCCTACTATTAGTATGACAAATGTAACACATTATTTTGTTTCTCTTATCATATTAACTATATTTGTCGTAATAACCTGTGTTAAAGACTTTATAGAGACATCTATAAAGAATAAAAATATATCTCTTTTGAGCTTTTTAGTAATTTCCTTAATAACAAGTATACTTTCATTCAAGTTTTTATCACCTTTAATTGAAGGTTCTTTTTCTCTTTCTAAATCTTTTATAACTACTTTAATCATTCTAGTAACCGTATCAATCCCTCTATTAATTTCCTTAGAGGATAAGTATGCAGACGAAAAGGAAACGGAAAATTTATAGTTTCTCATTTACATAAAGAAAGAGGGAGTTCCCCTCTTTCTTTTATATCGTCCTATTTCACAAGACTAAATCATTCCTTTTAATATTAATCCTAAAACTGACATTATTATCGCGCTAATAATAATTCGCAAAATCCAAGTTGTGTTTGTACTTATTTTTTCTAATTGCTTATTGATTGTTGCTATGTCTTTCTCATTAATAGTGGTACGCGTTTCTAAATTTCGAATGTCTCTCATAATTTCTTTTTGCTCCGCCTTGAGACTGTCAATTTTAGCGTAAACATCTTCCATATATTCACACCCTCTGTTCATCTTAATAGAAAAATCTATATATATTATGAGACAACCCTCTTACCTGTGAATACATTGCGTATATCCGCGTACCAAATTATTTGTACAATCTAATTGAATTACTCACATGTTTCTATTCTTCTATTTATAAATTAGCGTTAAGATACATTAAAATTTTAAAAGGAACCCCTTGTTTATTTAACAACAAACAAGGTGCAATCCAACATTCGGAAGCACCTACGATAATTTCTATTGTTTTCATATTTACAACTCCATATAATCAGTATGATTTTCTGAAGAAGCCAATTTTTGAACTGCTTAAAGTATACTAATATGAATACGAAATAGCTGTATTGATAAACTCTCTAGAACAATAAATATACTGGCTGAAACGGATCTATATCCGATATTTTTTCCAGTAACATGAATGGTTATTTCTGATAAATGTGTTTGTACATCATTGTTTTCAAAAATTTCATCCTCAACCTTTACAATATCTGCTTCACAATCTACTTCTTTAAAAGTTTTCAATAATTTTGTTTCCAATAAACTACAATCAAAGCTCTCATCTTTTATTACGGCAAATTTAACCTTCATATCGATTTCCCCATTTTTAACAAACTAAAATCACTAAATCAATATAAATATATATTATTCTATTAAATAATTCAAAATATACGCTTCTTATATGCATTATTAAAAATCAGTTCTAAAGAATTAAATAGTAGGCGTTCCACTAATCTTTCATATAATTCGTCTCTTAATTATTTTGCTCATTGCGCTTTTTTATTTTCCTCACTATTTCAACTAAACTTTCTGTAATAATACATATTTCAAATACATTATTTCCTTTCACTCATACTTTTATCATTGAGTTTTTATTCACAAATTCGTAACACATACATATGAGTTATCATGCTAAAATTAGTTTATTCACAAGAAGAAGTTCTTCTTAATAAATCAATAATTTTTAATACCCTGTTTAAAGCCTTGCCCCCCTGCAAGGTTTTTTCCTATTTAAATAGAGTAGTAGTTTTCGTTATGCTTCTCTCCCCTTGTTCCTTACCCTACAAATAATACTTCATATTTATTTTAATTTTTCAGCATCCGTACTCGCTCTGTTCGAGAGCTCTTTACCAAATATTCAATCTAATGATAAGATTGACCAAATTAATATTTTCGTCCATAACTGTATCAAAAAGTACACTAAAGAAAAAATAGCACTCTCACAATTAAGTAAACGCGAGCTTTTTCTTCTATCTACTTACTATTTAAGGTTAATAGTGACATAACCAGATTTTAAAATTCGACTTAAATTCATTGATGAATGGAGAGGTTTATATGAAATTGAAAGACAAAGTAGCAATCATAACTGGTGGAGCAAGTGGAATTGGCGAATCTACTGTTCGTCTTTTTATCGAAGAAGGTGCAAAAGTAGTTATTGCTGACTTTTCTGAACGTGGAAAAGAACTATCAGATGAATTGAATGCACATGGATATAATACGTTATTTATTAAAACTGATGTAACAAAAGAGGCAGATATTAAACAGCTAATTCATGAGACAGTAAGTACATACGGTAAATTAGATATTATGTATGCCAATGCCGGCGTTGCTGATGATGCACCAGCAAACGAATTATCCTATGAAAAGTGGAAAAGAACTATTGATATTAATTTGTCTGGAGTATTCCTTTCTAATAAATATTCGATTGAACAATTCCTTAAACAAGGTACAGGTGGTGTCATCGTTAACGCTGGTTCGATTCATAGTTTTGTTTCATTACCTACCCCAACAGCATACTCCTCTGCAAAAGGTGGTGTGAAACTATTAACTCAAAATTTATGTACTGCCTACGCTAAATATGGAATACGTATTAATGCGGTGTGCCCCGGTTATATTGACACCCCTTTACTTGGTAGTGTTAATCCTGAACAGAAAGAATATTTAGCTTCACTTCATCCACAAGGCAGACTTGGAACACCAGAAGAAGTCGCTAAAGCTGTCTTATTTTTAGCAAGTGATGAAGCTAGTTTTGTTAACGGTACAACACTTCTTGTTGATGGAGGCTATACTGCACGTTAATTTAAAAATTTTGAAGCCCCTTAAGAAATATATAGTCTTCAATAAAAAAAGCGCCATCACAAGTGACGGCGCTTTTCTATGTAAGAGTAACTAGAAGGTATCCTTCTAGCCTACTCCCATTTATAAGTCCAAAACTGTTCAAGTTGCAGCCATTTTAATGTTGCTGCATCTTTGTTTTTTATTTTTGCATGCGTGTCTTCAAGCATTGCTTCTGTTTGTGAACGGTGCGCACCTAATGCAGTTAATTTATGATCAAATACTTCACTAATGTTATTTACAACATCCGGTTCTCCTAATACTGCCTCACGATTTTTCGTAATCGCAACAGCATGGATAACTGGGCGCTCTTCTTTTGGCATACGTGATACAGCGCGAACGACAGCGCGGCCAAATGCATTATGATCTGGATGTACACCGTGTTCTGGATAAAATGTAATAATTCGAGATGGATTTACTTCTTGAATGATTGCTTCAATTTTGTCAGCAACGAAATCAACATCTTCAAATTCTAACGTTTTATCATGGAAGCCAAGCATTCTTAAATCTTTAATACCCATCGCTTTACAAGCATCTTTCAATTCTTTCTTACGGATATGTGGAATCGTTTCACGGTTAGCGAATACGTTCTTACCCATGTTACGTCCCATTTGTCCTAGAGTACCACATGCATATGTTACAGGTACTCCTTGATCTGTTAATAAGCGAATTGTTCCTCCCGCAGCATATGCTTCATCATCTGGATGCGGAAATACAACAAGTACATGTCTCTCCATAAGTTTCCCTCCTTCTTACTTAAATGGTGTTAAGCTTAACTCAAGTGCAACTGCTAAGCGACCTAAATTATCATGTCCAGCTAGTAATAAACGCTCTTGATCGTCTACTTCCCAGTGCGTAATACCTTCAGCATATACCCAACCGTGATCCATTTTCAGACCAACTCGGTATGGATTTGTTCCAGTTATCTTCCCGCGTTCAAAACGGATAATCGCATTTCGAATGAAAGCACCAACTGTCATCATCTTTTCATTTATGTGTGATGCATACGCTCCGTTTGTCGTTTCTAAATGAATATATACATCTTTATTTACAAAACGTTCAATTTCATTTTGAATAAGAGAACTATCTTTTACTATTTCCATCGGAATTCACCTCTTTAAACCATTTTACGCAAAAATAATGTAAATTGCTATCTCTATATTAGAGGACAACGCTCACTTTTCCTAATAATTTGCACTGTGTTTTTTATATTTTTTATATGATATGTAAAAAATACATTTTTTCCTTCACTTTGTTAAATAGTTTTCTTTCTTTTTTGAATTTGCTACAATATATTTTATCCCGTATTATTGCAGCGAGATACATTTCGACAATTGAATACATAATTTAAAGAAGGTGACATGATTGGAACAGTCAGCACATGAAGTAGCAAATTGGCAATATTATTTTGCAATTGCCGTATTTTTAATCACGTACGGATTTATTATTTCTGAGAAATTGAATCGTGCTGTAATCGCACTATTCGGTGCTGCTATTATGATTATTTTTGGAGTTGTAGATTTACATACTGCTTTCACATCACATATTCAATGGGAAACGATTACCCTTTTAATTGGGATGATGATTCTCGTACATATTACGAGTCAATCAGGCGTCTTTGAATTTGTGGCCATTAAAGCGGCAAAAGCAGCTGGCGGAAAACCGATTCGCATTTTATTATTACTATCCCTATTAACTGCTGTCGGATCAGCATTTTTGGACAATGTAACGACTGTTTTATTAATCGTTCCTGTTACGCTATCCATTACACGTATTTTAAAAGTAAATCCTGTGCCTTATTTGATTTCAGAAGTGCTGTTTTCAAATATAGGCGGAACAGCAACATTAATCGGTGATCCACCTAATATTATGATTGGATCAGCAAACAAGCATTTAGACTTTAACGCCTTTTTACTTAACTTAGCTCCAATCGTAATTATTATTTCTATCGTGACACTTGGCATTATTTACTTCATGTATCGTAATAAACTAAAAACAACACCTGAACAAATCGAAAAACTAATGGCATTAAACGAAAAAGATTACATTAAAGATCAAAGCCTCCTTTTAAAATCTATTTCGATTTTAGGACTAACTATTTTAGGCTTCGTACTTCATTCGATTATTCATGTAGACGCTGCTGTTATCGCGATGACAGGCGCTACACTTCTTATGTTAATCGGCGTGAAAGAACATGATATTGAAGATGTATTTGCCCACGTTGAATGGGTAACCATTTTCTTCTTCGCCGGATTATTTGTTCTCGTTGGCGGGTTAATTGATATCGGACTTATCTCTTCACTTGCAAGAGAAGTAATCGACGTAACAAACGGTGACATCGGATTCGCAGCTATACTTATTTTATGGGTATCTGGCATCGCATCTGCGACAATCGACAACATCCCATTTGTCGCAACGATGATTCCTCTTATTCAAGACTTAGCTACAGGACTCGGACTATCTGTCGATTCTCCGCAAATCGAAGTACTATGGTGGGCGTTATCTCTTGGAGCTTGCTTAGGAGGAAATGGAACACTAATCGGTGCATCTGCAAACGTAGTCGTTGCTGGTATTGCAAAACGTGAAGGACATGGCTTCTCTTATATGGACTTCTTAAAAATTGGTTTACCATTAACTATTGTTGCACTCTTGTTATCACATGCTTATATATATTTACGTTATTTAATGTAAAAGTTGTATTGCATGAAATTATATCGTCAAATACAAAAGGTTTGCAGCATCCGTGCTGCAAACCTTTTTTCATCACCAAAATATACCGATAATTGCTAAACCACCTAAAATCATACCACCAATTTGTCCGACAATTGTTGGTGATAATTGAACACCTTTTCTCACTTCAACAACTGGTCTTTCGTGCCTTAGTTGCTGCACTTCACTTTGAAGTTGGTGCACACTTCCGTGTAACTCTTTAATAAGTTCTTTTAATTCGGCGACCTCTTCATTTACTGGTTTTGCCTTTTCTAAATTCATTTTGCATGACTCCTTATAAATTCAATCAACACACTGTAAATTTTCGCCAATTACCATTATATCTCCTGCATACTACATATATAATTTCGAATGTACTTTCTAACCTTGCAGCTCTATCCATTCATCCCGCAATATCCCCATAATCATACGGTCAAAACACTTCCCATCTCTTTGAACCGCTTCTCTCATACAGCCTTCCATTTGAAAACCCATCTTTTTATACAATGCAATGGCAGGTTTATTATACGAAATAACATCGAGACCGATGCGGTGTAAATTCAATTCATAGAAAGCATATTTTAAGATAAGATAGATCGCTTCTCTTCCATATCCCTTCCCCCTATCATTCGCATCTCCTATACCAATAGCTAATAAACCCGTTCTGTTATTCCACTCTATGCCATGAATTGCAACAAAACCAATTAAGCGATCATCTTGAACTGTCCTTAACATGAAAGAAACACTATTCGATCTTCGTCCCTTTAATAGCCCATCACTCGCTATTTCCTGTAAAGATTCCGGGAATGCTACATCTGTATCAACATTTCTTAAATACTCACTATCTTCCTGCCACATAGCCATTACTTCAGCATCTGCTTCTCTCATAACTGATAATTTAATCGTTTTATTTTGAAAAAGATTCATTGTCATTTCAAACTCCCCTTTATTAAATAATGGGGATAATTATTCTAGCCTATTTATCCCCTATTTCCATAAACTGCTTTATAAACGGGATACTTACAATAAGTGCTGACATCGGCACATCTCCTCTGCATTAAATTAAATTTATTGTATATTTTTTTATTTATTCTAACAATAAAAAAGACCCTCAAAATTCAGAGGATCTTCCTAACATCGAATCGATATTATTTCGTAAACATTTTCTCCGCTTCATCCATTGCCATTTTGTTACCTAAAGCAGAATAGTCTAGCCATGGTTGGTCATTAATAATGTATATGTGCTTTTCTTTAACAGCTTTTAAGTCTTTCCAAATTGGTGTTTCTTGAAGTTGTTTAAATGCAGCTTTTGCCTTATCGTCTCTATTTACAACAACGAAAATAGCATCTGCATCAAAGTCAGGTAATACTTCTTGTGAAATGACTTCGAAAGGGCGGTTTCCATCAATTTTCTCTACACCATTTGCAGGCTGTAACCCTAAGTCTTGGAATAAAATTGGTCCCATCGGTCTTTTCGTACTAAATACACGCAATTCTTTTGCAGTAACGCGAATTGCCATTACTTTTTCGTTATTACCTAGCTCTTTATCTATTAAACCTTTTACTCGTTTTGATTGCTCTTCGTAATCTTGAATATATTTATCTGCTTCTTTCTCACGGTTTACAAGTTTACCAACTTGTTTTAAATGATCTCTCCACGTATCTTCATCTAAATTGAAAGAATGTGTTTTTGCAATTTTTTCGTATTTCGCTACATCTTTACCAGCATATTTTTCATCAACATAAATGTCAGTTGGCTTTAATTGAAGTAACGCTTCCATATTCGGATCTGTTACAACACCAAGCTTCTTCGTATCTTTCAACTTCTCTTTAGCGTGCGGTAAGAAATCTTTTAAATCTCCACCAATAACAGAACCTACTGGTGTAATTCCTAATGCAAGTAAATCATTCGTTAAATGAATAGACATTGAAGCAATTTTTGGGTCATTACTTTTTTCCGTTTTTTTCGTTGCCTCTTCATTAGCTTTCGTTTGACCACATGCTGCTAATACTAAAATACACATCATGCTAAATAAAATAGTAAGTTTCTTTTTCATATGTTCTCCTCTTTGAAGTATTTATTTTGTTTTTGTAAGTAAATAAAGAAAATACGGTGCTCCTAAAGCTGCCACTACTACACCAGCTGGAATAGAGTTTGGCTCAAATATAGAACGACCTATCGTATCTGCTAGCACTAAAATAATCATTCCGATAATGCCAGCTAAAGGAAGAAAGTGTTGATATGTAGTACCTACTAACTTCCTTGCGATATGCGGAGCAACTAAACCGATAAAACCAATTCCTCCTGCCATCGATACACTTGCGCAAGATAATCCAACCGCTGTAGCTAAAAGTAATAACCGTTCTTTTTGAACAGAAACACCAAGTCCTGCTGCTACACTATCACCTAGTGACAATGCATTTAACGTTTTAGATTTTAGCCATGCATACGGGGTTAGTATGAAAATCCAAGGTAATAATGCAAGGACATGAATCCAATCCCTTCCCCACACGTTACCAACTAACCATCTGGAAGCGAATGTATATGTCTCATCATTTAACTTGAGAGAGAAAAATAACGAAATCGCACTAAATCCAGCTGAAACAGCAATACCAACGAGAATAAGTCTAATGGGAAGTAAACCATTTGACCGATCACTCGCAAGTATAATAATTAAAAATGCAGCTAGTATTCCCCCACCAAATGTAAATAACGGTATTAAAATCGATGCATTCTCATTAATAGAATGAAAGAAAGTAACAAATATAATTAGCCCGAAAGATGCACCTGAATGCAATCCTAAAATACCAGGGTCTGCAAGTGCGTTACGTGATAATCCTTGTAAAATCGCACCGGAAATCCCAAGGCCAATACCAGCTAACATTGTGATTATAATTCTTGGCATACGATAATCGTATAGCACGGTTGCACTTTCAAAATCACCATAACCGAAAAGCGTTTGAATTACTTTGAGCGGTGCAATACTAAGTGTCCCTGTATTTAAGCTAAGTAAAATAACAGCGATACCAATACAACCGAATATTGTAGTTACAGTAATGGCTCTTTTTTTATCTGTGTTAATAAGACCCCTCACTTATAGCTCCCTCCCAACTTTACGTGCTATATAGAGGAAGAACGGAACTCCAACAAGAGCTACCATAATTCCTATCGCAAGTTCTTTAGGAGGGTTTACTGCTCTTGCTCCTAGGTCAGCTAAAACTAATAACATAGCACCTAATAATGCTGACATAGGAATAATGAGTCGATAATTAACACCAACTAATTTTCTAGCAATATGCGGAATAACGAGTCCTACAAATCCGATAGAACCAACAGCTGAAACAGATACACCTGCAAGAATGACTACTATAATCATCCCTAGTATTCTCGTTCGGTTCGTTTTCACTCCTAAATTTGTAGCAACATCATCTCCCATTGATATGAGTGAAATAGATCTCCCTAGCATTGTCGCAAAAATAATCGTTATAAGAATAATAGGGACTAAAAATTTCAAGTGTTCCCACTTAACCCCTGCAACACCACCAGCATACCAAAACGCTAAATCTTGGCTTAAATCATAATAAATCGCAACACCTGAACTTAATGAATGTAAAAGCGCTGCCATAACCGCTCCAGCAATCGTTAACCTCATTGGTGTTAACCCGCCTGATGTTGCTGATCCAATAACAAAAATAAGTACTGTACTTAAAACAGCTCCAATAAAGGAAACAATCATTAAATAGGAATACGGCATATGTGGGAAAAAAGCAAAACTAAGTGCTACTACAAACATCGCACCTGCATTTATTCCGAGTACACCTGCATCAGCTAAAGGATTTCGTGTTACACCTTGCATAACAGCACCAGCAACCGCAAAAGCTGCCCCTACAACTGCTGCACCAATTACTCTCGGGAGCCTTAATTCATAAATAATTTGGTGCTGTGTTAGTTTCGGATTGTAATCCAAAACCGCTGCCCACACCGTTTGTAAATGAATATCTTTTGCACCAAATGAAATGGCTAAAAATATAGATCCAATTAAACATAAAATTGTTAAGCTCATGAAACATATGAACTTAATATGTATCCAGCGGTTATTACCAGCATGTACAGTAGACTTATGTAACATGTTTCATTTCATCCTTTATATTCAGTTGTTTTTTATAATTATTTTTTATTTGTAATTATTATTGATAATAATTATCATTTTCATTTAGATATTATATCGCCACTTTTTTTAAATAGCAAACTATTTTTTAACTTCGCTAAATATTAAAATGTTTATTTCAATTCCCTTCCAAAACTTACAAATACACGCAAAATAGACTACTAGCTTATTTTTAAAAGTGTAGTATACTTAATCATTATTTCGAGTTTTCAAATAAAAATACCGAAGGTGACCCAATGTTATATATAAAACAACTACTACACTTCACTTACGAGCAAGCATTATCTTGCTTATTCCCAGTCGTTATTTTCTTAACACTAGCCCTTTCAAAAATCGTTTCTATCCCAGGGTTATATCACTATGATTTCATACTCATTGCATGTCTTCTTATGCAGTGGATTATGTACAAGACTGGACTTGAGACGAAAGACGAAAGACGAATTAAAAGTAATTACTGTCTTTCACCTCATCGGCCTTTTACTAGAAATATATAAAGTTCATTTTGGTTCATGGAGTTATCCTGAAGAGGCGTATTCAAAGATTTTTGGAGTTCCACTTTACAGCGGCTTTATGTACGCAAGTGTCGCAAGTTACATATGCCAAGCGTGGAGAAGGTTGCATTTAAAAATGCATCATTGGCCGAAAGCTATTTTTGCCGTGCCGTTAGGAGCTATGATTTACTTCAATTTTTTCACACACCACTTTACATACGATTTTAGATGGATATTAACTTTACTACTATTCCTTGTTTTCTCTCGCACATTTGTACAATTTTCATTACAAGGCGTTACATATACAATGCCACTCGTTCTCTCCTTTTTCCTTATCGGATTCTTCATTTGGATTGCAGAGAACATCGCAACATTTTTCAGTGCATGGCAATATCCAAATCAACGGGAAGCATGGAACCTCGTTCACTTAAGCAAAATTAGCTCATGGTTTTTACTCGTTGTTATTAGCATTATGATTGTTACGCAACTCAAACATTTGAAGCAATCAAAAAGATAATGCTAATTATGTAAAAACAGTTAGCCCATCAATCATTAGAGAGTGATGGGCTTTTTTTAGTAATATTTTTTAAAACGTCCTTATCAAAGAATTTATAATTTACAAGAGTATAAGCAGTTGCACATTATGAACTACAACTAGCAGAAGATGTTGCTGCAGATGAAGCGGCAATCGTTGCCATCATGGCTGCCTGTTGTGCTTGTATGAGGACTTCTATCATTGTTTGTAAACCTGTGTTAGTAGCTTTACTTTCCTCACCTTTCTGACTTACGAACAGTTGAATAGCAATAAGAATATTTGTATCTGTATGCCAACGGAACAATTTATCCCCCTGCAATTTTTCAATAAATGCTCTAATAGAATGAATCTCTTTTTCTCCGTCCTCGAGTAACGCTAGTAGCCCGATAGCTGGGTAATGCATCTGTTTTACTTTTACCTTTTCTTGCTTTAACAAATTCCATATATTTGTACATTTTGCAACTAATAGTTCTTCCCTGACATCCTTCTTTAGTGAAAGAATATGACTCAAAAATTGAAGATCATTCCCTTTACGCAAACCAGCTGTCGCTAGTTTCTGATAAAGACGTTCCACTCGGTCCATAAGTGTTTCTACATGCTCTGATTGTCCTGCTAATAAAACTGCGAGCGGATAATCATTTGTACTTGTCAGAAAGAGGTGATCCTTTTTCATGCGTTTATATACTTGCATCGAACGCTGAATGTGCGCGCCATGCTGTTCATTTTCTTCTGTTAAAAGCACAGCTGCTGCGAGATAAGTAAATATACTCCGGCTAAAGCCACCAGTGACCAATTGTTCATATAAATCTAAAAACGTCCGAAAAGCTTCCTTGTAATCTGTAAAGTGAATATCTAATGTTGCGGCCACTACAAAACGATGATAAGACTTTAAGTATGAAAACATCCCTACCTCATTCTTAATATAACTACTAATTTCTAAAAAACGTTCGAGATTAAACAATTTATCACTACCTGCATACATAGCAGCAATCATCATTCCTGTTCGAGAATCACTCGTTTTCCATTTTAGTTCTCCCTTTAACTGTACATATGTATGTTTATATTGCTCTAACTTTTGCTCTAATGTAATCATAGTATTCACCCCTATTTCTAGTTCTTCTCTATCATTATACTTATATTCCATATTTAGGAATACTACAATTAATAATCACAACCTAAAAAATTATAAAATTCTCTAATCCTTCAAGAAGTTATACAAAAAAGGTAGATAATAATTTATCTACCTTTTTTGTATATATTATTTAACATTACAACTGTATTGCTTGTTATATGCAATTAAGACTAAAGAGCTTTAATAATACGTTCCATCGCCTTCATTTGCCCAATATGATCTGCTTCATGATAAAGCATCATACCGTAAAGCTCACCAACAGTTTCCAAGCCTAAAAATGGCTCTGGCAGTTTATTTTCAAATGCTTCTGCTGGAATTTCGTTAATACGCTTTGCTTGTTCTTTTAATTGAGCCGTTAACACTTCTAACGATGGTCCTTCTGTTTTCCATTTAGATGGTCGTGATCCATACCCAAACATACCTGGATATTCAGTTGGTAATTGTTTGAATTCTTTTCCAAACATGAAAACTTCTGCTGCTGTTAACACGTGACCAATATGCCAACGAATTGTATTGTTAAAACCCTCTGGCTGCATATCTGCAATTTTATCATCTAGCGTCTCCATAAATTTAAGTAATGCCCCGCGCGTTATTTCAAATTGTTTTAAGCCAACTAGTCTATTCACTTTATCGTTCTCCTTCTTGATGTACAATTTATTATGAACTAAGAATGTTCAATTCATTAAAGTTTTACCTTGTTTAATCTATCAGAAATAAATAAGAAATACATCTAATATGCTTATTAAAAATAATAAAAAGGTTCCCTCCTCGTAAATATAGAATTACTTACTATGTAAATAAAAGAGGAGTGTACTTACATGTTACATATTTTAAAACAACAATATAATCTTATTAGCTCTACAAGAGAAACTCTATTTTCATTTTTGGAAGAAATCCCACTAGAAAAATTACATAGCACTGTTCCGAATTTCGGGAGCGGTAGCATTATAAAGACACATATTCATGTAGCCGATTGCTATCGATACTGGCTTGGATCATTTGCATTTAAGCAAAAGCGAGCAGATTTTTCATTTGCTAGTGATGATGAAATTGAGCATGCAGATGTGGAGAAAGTCCGTGCTAGATTTAAGTTAGTAGATGAGACTGTACAACGTTTTTTAGATGAATACAATGACCGCTGGCTCGAAAATATATCAAATGAAGTAAAATGGCAAAAAGAACCTTGGAGCACAACACCGCTATGGCTTTTAACTCATACAGAGACACATGAGTTTCATCATAAAGGACAAATTGTATCGATGGCTCGTCACCTTGGATATACTCCTCCTGATACGGACCTTAGTTAATTCAATGGTCCATGATTACTAAAAAAATTAGACTGAATGCAAATCGAGCATGTTTTGAAATCCAATCAAAACATGCTCTTAAAATATTCTATCTTACATTCTCCATTTCCTCATCAATACCAAATAGTCTCCGCATAATTATATGCATCACTATTCGGAATTGCATGTTTCCCCTGCGCTTGTGCTTTTCTTGGATCTAAATCATATACCATTGGTGTATAGCATGATGTTTGCCCTTTATTTACAACACCATTTCCTCCAGCACTTCCGCAAGTGTATGCCTTTCCATCTGTTTTTCTAACAATCCTTGCATCAGCTTCATTATTATAAACTGCCAGGCGAGTTACAGTAACTTTTGCCCATGCTGTCTTACACGTCGTGCTAAATTTTAATTCCACATAAGAGTTTGAATCAATCCACTTCTTTTCTTTCGTTACTGCGGATTGATTACAGCTATTATAATAAGGACTTTTTCCATCATATGAATGGTCTTCCGCGTATGCTTTATCATTATTGGTCGTACTAAACACACTAGTTACGATGAGCAATGCCAGACAAAGACATGCGCTTACCTTTTTAAAAAGCTTCATAGAATTCCACTCCTTTATTAATAACGTGCTGTTTTCCCGTAACCATTATTAATCGTCACCGCTTCGGCATCAGCTGTATAACCAAAATCAGCAGTTAAATCAAACACCATTCCTGTATACGTACTCGTTTGTCCTGTTTTAATTGCTCCATTGCCACTATTAGAGTCTACTGATTTTTGGAATACACCATTTTTATATTTATTAATAACAGCGTAAGCATATACCCCTCCAGAAACAGAAGGAGCTGGTTGATCTAAAACAAGCTTAGACCATGCTGCATGACATTTATTACTGTAACGTAAATACACTGTCCCTACTTTTTTACTACCCTCATAAACTGCTGTAGACTTTGCATTAAATCCATCTGCATCACACGTTGTACTTCCCCCGTATACTTTCGTTGTTGCTGGATTTTTCCCGTCATAATAACTACTTAAATCAGTAGCTGCAAATGTACTTCCTTGAAAACTAAATAATACACCTATACTTGCCGCACTTAACACGCATACTTTCATTAACTTTTTAAACATTTTAAATTCCCCCTCAAAATGATTATGTATACTAAACACAACCTATACTGCTGTGTCAGCCCTCCTTCCATGCTTCCTAGAGGCATCTTACAGAAACGAATTAACGTTGTAAATTCCCTTATGATTATTGGAATATACGAAGAACTTTACTTATCCTTGTAAGAAAAAAAGTTGAGAAATACACATTTTATAGCATCCTTTATTTAAAACATAAAAGAACCGATACTTGTTACATGCAAGCATCGGTTCTTTATACAAAATTGCCATTTTTTCTTTTATATAAAATAAATATTTCTCCACTTAATCCGTTGTAAAAAACTCCCTCGTTACATCAATAAATTGCTGCAGTGGCAATGTCATCCATTTATCTTTATGCCAAGCAATTTGTGTATAAATCGGTGAGATTGCACTTTCTACATGTAACTCTTCTATCGTCCCTTCTCGTATATCTTTTTCTACTACTATCGCTGGTAAAACAGCTATTCCTAAATCTGCAATAACACATTGTTTAATTGCCTCTACACTAACGAACTCAATTTTATTTGCTGGATACACATCTTCTGTACGAAGTAGCTCTTCAAATAAAGTCCGGTACGAGCACCCTAGCTCTGTTAGCAACAACGTCTCACTTTCTAAATCTTTTGTAGAAATGGAAGCTTTCTCGAGTAAATGATGCCCTGAAGCAGCTACTATTTTTAATTCTTCTTTCATAAGCGGCTCCACATGTAAAGTATCTTCTGTTTTACATTCGTCCAAAATAAATGCAAGATCGACTTTTCCCTCCATCAATTGTTCCTTCGCATCTTTATTGGAATGCGCTGGTTTAAATATAAGCTTTATTTGAGGAAATTGTGCTTTAAACCTCTTTAATATAGAAGGAAGTCTATATGTACATTGACTCTCTTGCGCACCGATTATTAACGTACCTGCTATTTCTTCATCATCTTTCACAGCCATTTTTGCTTCGTTGCTGAGCGCAATCATCTTGTCGGCATATAGTTGAAACTTCCTACCTGCTTCAGTTAAGAAAAGGCGTTTTCCTAATCTTTCAAATAACGGCGTACCTAACTCAGCTTCTAACGTTTTAATTTGCGCTGTCACACTCGATTGAGCAAAGTTTAATTTCTTCGCAGTTTGTGTAAAATTCAAAGTATCCGCCGCTACTTTAAATGTAATTAATTGTTTTATCTCCATTTATCGTCCCTCTTTTCAATCGATATTCCCGATTGATTTCATCGAAATAATCCTCTTTGTCTATTGATATTTGTATTGTATGATAAAGAGCATCTACAAACAATAAAAATGGAGGTATTCCATATGAAAGCACTTTGTTTCGAACAGTTCGGAAATCCGGATGTACTACAATATAAAGAACTAAATGATCCAATCATAAATCCAAATGAAATTATTGTCCGCACGAAAGCAATCGGTTTAAATTTCGCCGACATTTATAGACGCCGCGGTGATTATCATCTCGCTGGTACCCCGCCTTTTATATTAGGTTATGAAGGGGCTGGCATTGTTGAAAAAGTAGGAGCTGACGTTACGAATATTAATCCTGGAGATCGTATTGCATTTGCTGATGTCCCATTTGCAAATGCAGAGCTAGTTGCTGTTCCGTCTGAGAAAGCAATTAAGCTTTTAGATTCTATCTCTTTTGAAACAGCCGCTTCTGTCTTATTGCAAGGTCTAACCGCACATTATTTAACGAAAGATAGCTATGAGATAAAACAAGGTGATATAGCTTTAGTACACGCTGCAGCTGGTGGTGTTGGGCAACTTCTTATTCAAATAATTAAACTACTAGGCGGAAAAGTAATCGGCCTAACGTCATCAAAAGAAAAAGCAAAGATAGCTACATTAGCTGGTGCTGATCACGTTTTTTTATATACGGAAGCATGGCATACAAAAGTAGTTGAAATAACAAATGGTGATGGAGTAAATGTTGTATATGAATCAGTAGGTTCTACATTAGAGGAGAGTTTTAATGCTACTAAAACTGGCGGTACTGTCGTATTTTACGGAATGGCCGGCGGTAATCCTGCGCCAGTTGATCCACGTATGCTTATGGATACTTCGAAAACTTTAACTGGCGGAGACCTTTGGAACGTGCTTACATCTTATGAAGAGAGAATAGAACGCTCCTCTCAATTATTCGAATGGATTGCGACCGAAAAATTAAAGATCGCAAGTTCTACTACATTCTCTTTACAAGATGGTGCCCGTGCTCATGAATTATTAGAGAGCCGAAAAAGCACAGGGAAGATTTTATTGATCCCATAATCGTTCCAATAAAAAAGGAAGCTAGAATGTATTTCCTTGCTTCCTTTTTTAACGTTATTTATGTTCAATTGTAAAGTGATAATAAAGTTATTTAATTCTGATCTAAAAATATAAGAGCCTGGCTACAAATCATATTGTAGTAAAGCTCTTTAAAGTTGTTTAATTTCTAACCATTTAAATGTGCTTGTAGACAAAAATTAATAATAAAGTTGTTTAAATCTTGTTCAACTAAAGCACCCGTTAGTTCAATAAGAAAAAATTATCTATTATTATTAAAGTGGCCCCCCTTCAAAACCAATAGGCCATCCATCGTTTTTAAATTTTACTTTATACTGAAACTCAAAGTGACCATCATAAATAAAAGCTAAACTAAACCCAGAAAATATATAATCGTCAAAATTAACCATCTTTCCAAAAAATATTGTGGATAGATAGTAGTTCTTCATTTCTTGATTAGGGAAGAATTTCTGTAAATATTTTAATGCACAGCTTATATGTAGATGGAGTTCATCGAATGTTTTTTCTGCCATTTCGATAATCTCCATATCGGGATTTTCATTATTCCCCTGAATAATAATCTCCACATCTTTCCATTCTCCGATATTAATACTATAAAACCACCGTTTTTGAATGAGATACTTCTCTTTTTCGTATACAGGGGGATTAACTAGTTTTAATTTTTTTACCTCATCTTTAGTTAACGGTTTATCAAGAATAAGCTTTTTATGCAAAATTTCTTTGATATTAGAGACAATATATTTAGATTTGTTTAATTCTAAAGAGTCCATTTTCCACCTCATAAACTATAAAATAAAGTAAATTCCCCCTTAAGTATATCATCATCCTTATTCAACTATCCTGCACCGTTAATTCAATAAGAATTAAACAACTTTATTATTTTCAAAGGACTTTATTGTAAATTAAACAACTTTATTATCTCTTAACATCAATCTCGCTTCTTTTCAATAACCCTGTTATTTATATTTTTTCTCTACGCTTCTCTTTCTAGGCCCCTCATTTTTAAGTTTATATAATAAATGAATCTAAATATTAAAGGAAAGAACAAACCTCCTGATATCAACGATCCAATAAATACAGTATCAATAAAAGAAAGAATCCCAAATAATAGCATTCCAAAAAAATAAAATACAACTGCACTCCAATAAATAAAACGTGGAAACTTAGTTTGGAACGAATCACCTTTTTCACACGGTTTCCCAAATAACAAATGAACGAATTTAATCAACATAATCACTTCTCCATATAATTGTTAATATTCTTTTCTTCTTAGAATTGAACATAAATCACATACCATGTACCACCCATATTCACACATTCCTTACTTTGTTTTATCCCACTTTAATGGGCAGTAAGACCCCCACCTCAAAATGCAGCGAAAGCAAAGAAGTTAGGTGGGGGTCGGGCTGCCCATTAAAGTCCGATTGGTGAGGGCTGATAATCAGTGGGGGATGAAGAAAACCCCACTGATTAAAGTTTCACTTTATTTCTCGTATACTTACTTTAGATTCCGAGATGAAATGTAAGGCTAATGTCCCTCCAATACACTGCAAACTAATTTGTTGTTCCTACTCTCTAATTATACCATTACAATAATTTTCATAGTTCATTTTTAACGGAATATTCCGATTCGAATTAATAAATGATATATAAAAAAATAAAAAGGAAGCTAGAGTTCTCTACCTTCCTTTTCTTATTTTTATATTTCCACACTTTCTTTCCCTTTTGCAACGTAACTCATATCTCCAACAGACTCGACTGTGTATGTTCCATCTTGATATACAATCTTCGTCACGCTAGCATTTTCCACTCCAAGTTTTGTTTTGCTACTGTCTAACATTTCTATTAAGGTAGTAATCAAAAGCCCATGAACGACAACTAAAACGTTACCGCCACCATTTGCAGCAGATTCTTCACTAATTTTATCTATCTCTGTTTTTATACGAGTAGAAAACAATTCCCAATCTTCCGCCTGTTTTGTCGGATCTGCTACTCTAATAAGATTAATCACTTCTTGAATAGAAAGCTTCAAGAGTTCTTCTGGTGATGCAACGCCTGCAGCTTTTCCAACCACATCCCACATATTCTCAAGTTTTTCACCTTCAAAAATACCGAAATTTAATTCTCGCAAATCTTTTCTTTGCTCAAGTTTTACTTTTGATTGCTCACTATATTTTAATACTAAATTAGCAGTTTCAATTGCGCGGCCGCTATCACTACTATATGCGTTCATAAAATGAATATCTTTTAATCCTGTTCCTAAATTTGTGGCAACTTCAACACCTTTTTCTACTAAAGGAGAATCTGCCCAACCTTGCGCGCGATGATTCGTATTTAATATTGTTTTACCGTGTCTTGTAACATATAACGTCACTACATTCTCATTGCTATCTGTTTCTCGCTTATTCATTTCATTCTCTCCCTTTACGTTTCTATATCAATTTTACCACCTCAATTATTCATTGAGCAAAATATACGTCAGTAGATCCGCTTAATAAAAAAAGCTATCTTTCTGTATATCCATACAAAAAGATAGCATCTTTTATGATTACATTTCTTAACCGGTACTCCTACTCAGCAAAAGCACTCGAATATTGTACAATTCCTTCTACACCTCGAAGAGCATTTTCTGTTAATTCCTTTATCATAAATACCTCTTCAGGCACTTCAAACGGTGCTTTTACATTCCACTCACTTGCTTTCTTAAAACCAAATTTCGGGTAGTACTCTGGATGTCCTAATACTACAACTGATCCGTATCCAAGTTCTTTCGCTTTTTCTAAAGCAGCCGTGATCAGTTTTCCACCAATTCCTTTCTTCTGATGACCCCTAGCAACTGAAACTGGTGCAAGTGCTAACGATTCTACAGAAGTTCCACCTTGTTCTATTGTAATTTTCGATAACATAATGTGACCAACTATATCTTCATCTACCGCAACAATTGATAACTCCGGAACAAATGCTTCACATTCTCTAATACGTTTTACAAGTTCATGTTCTGTTTTATCACTAAATTCTTCAAGTGAAAATACTTCTTTTACGACTTCTTCTGTTTTTCTATAATCATTTTTTTGTTCTTGTCTAATCGTTACCATTTTAACTTATCCTCTATTCTTTCTTATTTCTTTTTGAATTTTACGCAGTGCTTTTTTCGATCCACGCTCAATATCATGTTGCATTTTTCTCTCTTTATAATCGACAAATAGTGTATTTAAATCGTATCCCTCTGGGTATAATTCCTTCGCTGCTACCTCTAAATTCATACGTTTTACATTTACTTCAACGAATTCACCGTTATAATATACAACAACGTTATAAAAATTATCTTTTTCCTTATAGATGATACCAAAATCATCATAATCTAATAAATTCACACGATCGCCGATTTTGTACTCATAATGAAATTCTCTTTTTTCTTGTACAAATTTCGGTTTTCTAATTTTACTTTCATTCACTTTTTCTAAGGCGTACTCTTTATTTCCCATGTACTCTTTCGCTCTTTTCAGCACATGTTCTTTTACGCTCATTTTATTCGCAATCCAAAGTGCATTACTTTCTCCTGATTTTCCGATAACTAATTTATAAAGCGGCTCTAGCGTTTCACTATTAAACTGCATCGCTGCATTCATAAAGTCATCGTGCATTTCTGAGAATCGTTTAATTTCTCCGTAATGCGTACTCGCAACGGTAATACATCCCGCAAGGTACAACTCTTCTAAAATAGAAATTGCAAGTGCTGCTCCTTCATTCGGTTCAGTCCCGCTTCCTATTTCATCAAATAATAACAACGTATTATTATTTGACATCCTCATAATCTCAGAAAGATTTTTCATATGAGATGAAAATGTACTTAGTGCATTTTCGATACTTTGATTATCACCAATATCTACAAATACATTTTCAAAAATAGCGATTTCTGTACCTTTATCTCCTGCAATATGAAGACCTGACATTGTAGCTAATGTTAACAATCCAATCGTTTTTAACACAATTGTCTTTCCGCCCGCATTCGGCCCTGTAATAATTAAACTACGATACTCTTGACCAATTTCAAAATTTAAGGGTACAACTTGCCCTGTTAAAAGCGGATGCTTACAATTCACTAAATGAATGTAGCCATGATCATTTAACTTCGGCTCTATTCCATCAATTGATTTACTAAACTTCGCTTTTGCAAATACCATATCATACTGACTAATTAGCTCCATGTTAATCTTTATACTATAAATGTTTTCTAACACCATTCCTGATAAAGTCGCTAAAATTTGATATTCTTCAACCGCTTCTTCTGCTTTCAAACCCGCTAGTTCCGCATTCAATTTCGTAACCGTATGCGGTTCTATAAATACAGTAGAACCTTTTGCCGAGGCTTCAATAATACTTCCAGCAACTTGGTTTTTATAGGAAGATTTAATTGGAATCGTATAACGGTCATCCTTTTTACTAATAAAGAATTCCTGAATGAATTTCTTATTTGCACTACTATTTAAAAACTTTGTTAAACGTTCTTTTATTTTCCCATCTACAGAATCGATATTATTTCGAATTCGTTTTAACTCTTTACTTGCAGCTGCATCAATACTATTTCCTTTAATTGAAAAGTTAATTTCCTCTTCAATACTTTTATATTCAGTCATTGAATTTGCATAAGAAGCTAATACTGGTGCAAAAAATTCTTTATCTAACATAAACTTTTTAATCTTTCTACATCCGCGTAAAAAGTCTGAAACACTGACTAATTCTTCTGGATCTAAAATCATCCCTTTTTCTAATTTTTGAATTGTACTAGCAATATTAGAAATGCCGAAGAAAGGAACATGCCCTTCTGCATCTAATATAGCTCGTGCTTCTGTCGTTTCATTCAACCGATTTCTCACTACTTTTATACTCGTACTCGGCTCTAATTTGTTTAATAATTCCTTACCTAATCCACTTACACAATAAGATTTCACTATATCCTTTAATTCGTTATATTGTAGCTTTTCAAAAGTCATCGTATTCATTTTGTTTCTCCTCACTATGATTGATTTTTATCATAAATGAAGATACCTACTCATTAGATTCCAATGAGTCATATATAAAATCCCATAATTATACAATAAAAACATATACAAAAAAGCTGCGGGGATACCGCAGCTTTTACATTTACAAGGCATTTGTAATAACATATGAGGAAATAAGCCATAAAAAAATAGATGGCAGTCCCTTATTACACGCTTTATAAAGTATTGTAGGTATCTTCATAGGTTTTGAAATAAATGCATGACAAAATTAGGGGTATGATGTACATAAAAATCCCCTGGTCTTATCCGATTTATTTCATTAAATTTTTCCTATTTAGTACCTACCGCACTCACAAAAAGCACCTCTCATTAATTTATATTATAGTCATTGAAATCTAATTTACTGAAATCATCATACTATATGTTTTGTAAGAAGTAAAGGTGTCAAACTATTTCCTTGCAGACTGTAAAATGTTCATATAATCAACCTTTTTCTCAAGGGTCTTTTTCGCATCTTCAGCCGTTACTATATAATCTACAGGAATATTTTGTAGTACATCCTTATTAATATTTGGCAACTGAATCGTTATATCTTCTACATTACTTTTACTATTTTCAATCGTTTTATTAAATTCCTGAATACTTCTTGCAACCCCCGCTAATGTTTCCATATGTACAGAATTGTTTACATCTAAAACAGTATTACTTTTAAAAACTGCCGTATAATACTGTTGCAAATTTTTCTTCGCTATTTGTTCCTCAGTATTCTTATCGGAAACATTATCCCCAGTCTGCATTTGATCAAAAGTAAATATAGTGTTTTTCTCTCCATAATATGTATTAAATCTTCCTTGTAAATTATTTGCTTCCTTTTTCTTTTCATAGTTATCATTATTTACTTCTGGAGAGATTTGCCCCTCGAAGTACAGTTGAAATTGCAAGTGTGGTTCATCGACTTGCTGCACAGTAACTATCCGCCCCTTTGGACCAAGGAAGTCCTTTCCGTTATCCAGAGTTTCAACTCCGTTTAATTTAACAACCATACCATACTCCGATTTTGTATAACTTTGTGCTTTTTGTTCAATTTCTTCATTCGATATATCACATGATGTTAATAGTAATAAACTAAACATTATACTATATTTCATTATTGTTCTTTTCATATTGCCTCTCCTTTTGCTACTACCACCTATACAGAAATGTGCCTATGGATTTTAAATTACGATTTATATAAAGAACTTCTTCTAAAAAGCGCTACATCAAACTATCTTCGCTAACTTGAATAATAAAAACTCATCATCTTGCTTTAGAAAACACTAATAACCACAAGTATAAAAATACCCATTAACTATCATTTTATGATAATAGTGTAATTTTGCATTATAATAATTTTATCGTAAAGCAAATATAATATCTATTAAAATCACATTAAAAACATACTAATATTTAGTTCTATAGCAATCACAGTAAGGAGATGTTCCTCGAGTACGAATAAGATGACATTATTTATTCCAATGCATCTCTTGGTGTTTCAAAAGCCGACTAGTTCATTTATAAACATAAAGATTTAGGAAGGATAACAATATAAAAAGAAGAGGAAAACTTATATTTCCCTCTCCTATTTCATCACCAAATTACTGCTGAACATATATGGAAACTGATCCTCCACTTACTTGGAATTGTCCCCAACCATCCTTATTAATTGTTACAGTATTTGTTTGATTACCCGTAATATCGTACCATACTTCCCCTGCGTTATTCTTTCCAACATCCATCCACTTTGCCCCTCCTGGTCCATCAGAGATTAATGTTGCTAAACCAGAATTAGCATGTACACTATCACCTTCTCTTGTCCAGCCAATCACATCTTGATGATCAAAATAATCACGTTGCGTACCATATGCAAAGTTTTTTCGTGCCATCAAAATCGGATCAATTTTATCCTTTAACGCTGGAATTTCATAGTTACTATTTCCTTTTGTACCATAGTAATCACCATAGAAAACAGAAGGATACCCCTCTGCACGCGTTAAAATAAATGCATATGCCAGCGGCTTGAACCAAGGGCTCACTACAGATTCCAATGACTGACCAGGCTGTGAATCATGATTTTCAACTAGAGTAACCGCAAGTGTAGGATGATTCGCAACTACCGTTCCTTTTAAAATATTTCTCATATCATAATTTCCATTTCCTGTTGAAGCATAATGAAAATTATAATGAAGTGGTGCATCGAACACAGATTGATTATAATTAACCTTCGCTAAATAATTATTTAAAGTCTGGATATCATTTTGCCAATATTCAGCTACTGTAAACATTTCTTTCCCTGTTTGCTGTCTAACGTGATTTACCCAATCGCGCAAATATTCATGATCAATATGTTTAACAGCATCTAAACGAAAACCATCTAAATTTAATTCATTCGCATACCACGTTCCCCATTTTTTCATTTCATTCGCAACATCTGGATGATCAAAATCAAGATCCGCATACATCAAATAATCATAATTCCCATTCTCGCTAGACACTTCCCAGTCCCATGCTTTACCTATGCCCCTAAATTTATAAATTCGGTTTAATTTCCTTCCTTCATCCCAATCCGTTCCATCAAAATGATACCATTTCCATTTGAAATTAGAATAAGAATCTCCACGCCCTGGAAAGTTAAATCCCGTCCACGCACTAATTTCATAATCACCTGATACTTCAATATTCCGATTGCTCGGGTCTACCTCAACTGCTGTGACAGTTTCTGTATAATCAGCCCCACCTTTATGATTCATAACTACATCACCGTATACATTGATGTTTTTCTTATGTAAAGCGTCAATTGCAGACTTCAATTGTGCTTTCGTCCCATATTTCGTCCGCACTGTTCCCTTTTGATTGAATTCCCCCAAATCATATAAATCATATGCTCCATATCCTACGTCATTTTGCGTAGTTCCTTTATATGCAGGTGGTATCCAAACAGATGTAATTCCTTTTTGCGCTAAATTTTCAGCATCAGTACGCAAACGATTCCAATGATCTCCATCATTCGGAGCATACCATTCAAAATACTGCATTAACGTTCCATTGTTAACTGTATCTGCATATGCTTTACTCCCCTCATATATACTAGGTAAAAACATAACAACTGACAATCCGACTATTGTTATTCTTTTAAACATCTGTACACCATCCCCTTCCAAGAAAGCGTTTGCATAGTTTATCAGAATTATTATAATATTCGTCCCACCGTTAGTAAAGTAGCAATCTCTCACTCTCTCATATTATTTTTAATCTAATTTCAAATATTCAACGTAGTTTTAATTTCACATCCTATTCAAGATTGTTTACAATTTACCTATAAAAGCATAACGGAGGGATTTCGATGACAGACTTTCAAAAACAATTTTTCGCACGATTACATATAGAAGAAAAAGACACAGTTTCATTTGAAGATTTATCTAACATTATGTACGCAATGGCACAAACTGTTCCTTTTGAAAACTTAAATATTCTCGAAAAGAATTTTAAAGAAATATCAAAAGAAAATTTGAAAGAGAAAATTTTAGTAAATAACCGTGGCGGTCTTTGTTATGAACTCAATCCTACTATGTATTACTTCCTGAAAGATTCTGGATTCGATGTTCATCTCGTTTCAGGAACAGTTTATAACGCTGCAAACTCCATATGGGCTGTTAATTCTGGCCATATCGCAATCGTTTTAACACATCATAATGAACTTTATTTAATTGAAGTAGGATTCGGATCATACTTACCTCTTGCCCCTGTCCCTTTCTCAGGTGAAGTCATTCACTCTGTTACAGGAGATTATCGTATTCGTAAAGAAATGACCGAAAAGGGAAACTACATTTTAGAGATGCGGAAAAACAATGAGTTCTTGGATCAATCTTCTGCTGATGATTGGACGTTAGGCTATGCATTTTATATAGAAGAAGTGGATGAAGAAAAAGCAAATACAGCACAAAAAATTATCGTTGAACATGAAGGATCACCCTTTAATAAAGTACCTCTTATTGTAAAACTAACTGAAGATGGGCATGCCTCTTTAACGAAAGATAGCCTTACAGTAGCGAAAAATGGTAAAAAAACGAAAGAAACCGTTACAAACATGCAATATACAAACCTTTTACATTCAAAATTCGGAATTACACTATAAGTAAGTAAGCCTTGTTATTTTAGCAGGGCTTTTCAATTTTCAGCAGGGATTTTTTGCAATTTGTTGTATTTCATAGTTATATAGAAATATAACTACATGTTTAGAAAGGAAATGATTATGACAGAACTTAAAGATCGATTACAAGTAGCTGATATAGAAAAATGGGATTTAACAGACATTTACCATACAATTGAAGATTGGGAAAGTGATTTTCATAAAATTGAAGTATTAACGAAGGAATTACACGAGTTTAATGGAAATATTCACGACGGCAATAGTTTATTAGCTTATTTAACGAAGAGTGAAGAAATTTCTAGCATAATATCTTTAATGTTCGCTTATGCACGATTACAATCTGACCTTGATACACGCAATACTGACGCGCAATCTCTTGTCGATAAAGTATCACAATTACACGTGAAAGTAAGTGCAGCGAAATCTTTCTTTTCCCCCTTCTTACTTAGCATAGACGAAAACACATTACATTCTTACATAGAAGAAACAGAAGGCTTACAATATTATAAAGAAGACTTATTTGAATTATACCGTTATAAAAAACACGTATTAAATAAGGACCAAGAAGAAATTTTATCACAAATGGGTGAAGCTCTTTCTTCTCCACAGCACACATTTGGTATGTTAAATAATGCAGATATATTATTTGGTGAAGTGACGACTGACGATGGAGAAAAAGTGAACTTAACACGCGGAATGTATGCAAAGTTAATAGAAGATACGAATCGTGAAAAGCGTAAAGAAGCTTATAAAGCATATTACAAACCATATGTTCAGTTAAAGAATTCCATCGCATCTACTTTATCCGCTGCTATTAAAAATAATGTTACTGTTTCGAAATTAAGAAACTATCCATCAGCGCTAGAGAAATCATTATTTGGCGATATGGTTCCGAAAGAAGTATATGAAAACCTAATTGATACAACGAAAAAAAACATTCAAACATTACATACATACAATGAAATTCGAAAAGAAAAATTAAACGTAGATGAACTAAGACAATACGACTTAGGCGTCGATTTAGTAGAAGGTGCAAAACAAGACATCCCATATAGTGAAGCATTTGACATTATGATTGCATCACTAGCTCCTTTAGGAGAAGAATATATTGAGACATTAAAAAGTTTTAAAGATAAAAGATATATAGACGTAAGAGAAACACCAGGGAAACGTTCTGGTGCTTATAACTTTGGTGTATACGGCGTTCATCCTTTCATTCTTTTAAATCATCACGATGATTTAAACAGCCTGTTCACTCTTACTCATGAATGCGGTCACGGTATGCATACGCACTATTCACATGGATACCAACCAAGAATTTCTGCACATTATTCTATCTTTGTCGCAGAAGTCGCTTCTACAGTAAATGAAGTGTTATTAATTCACTATTTATTAAAAGAAGCAAAAGATACGAACGTGCGTAACCATTTAGTTAACCATTTTATTGAGAAATTTAAAGGTACTTTCTTTACACAAATTATGTTTGCAGAATTTGAAAAAATCACACATGAAATGGCTGAACAAGGTAAACCATTACATGCACAAGTCTTCAGTGAAATTTATGAAAAGCTATTTAAAGAATATAACGGTGATTCACTTGTATTTGATGAAGAAGTAAAATACGGATGGGCTAGAATCCCTCATTTCTATCGCCCGTTTTACGTATACAAATATGCAACTGGATTCGCATCTGCCATTCAAATCGCTGATAAACTATTAAGCCGTGATCCGGATGCTCAGAAAAATTATATTGAATTCCTTAAAGGCGGAAGTTCAGACTACCCATTAAACTTATTGAAAAAAGCTGGCGTCGATTTAACAACGCCAGAACCGATTGAAAGTGCATTAAAACAATTCACTCAACTTGTTGAGGAGTTTTCAACATTATAAAAAGCATGCAGAGTATATACTCTGCATGCTTTTTATTTGAATTACTCTATTCTATATGCTGCTGCGTCACACAATGAATCATACCACCGTATGCATACAATTCGTTAACATATATACCGACAATTCTTCTCCCTGGAAATTGACCTTCAATGATTTGAAGCCCTAATTTATCATGTTCATCACCGTATATAGGTACCAATACAACTTCATTACCAATGTAAAAATTTAAGTACGATCCTTTACAATCTGCTTCTTTTACCACTTTTCTTGTTACTGGTACTGGAATGAGCTGAAATGGCTTTCCATCTATATTTTTCGCTTGCCGCAATTCTTGATAATGCTTTTCGTACGCCTCCAAAAGGTATGGCTCTCCTTCATCGAAAGGATCATATTCATACAGTATCGTATTTTCATTTACAAACCGTGCCGCGCCATCAATATGATAATCCGTATCTTCATCATAATTATCTTCTCCGCGTATACCAGTTATCCATATAAAATTTGTTACTCCTAAATATTTCGTTAACTCCATTTCAATTTCTTTCTGACTTAGTGTGGGATTTCGATTTTCATTTATAATAGACGTTTTCGCCGCCATTAAGGTCCCGTTTCCGTTTATCTCAATTCCCCCACCCTCTAGACAGACACTAGATTCAACTTTTGGAATACGATACATTTCACTTATTTTATTCGGAATATTAGCGTCTTTTTCGTACGGATATTTATTTCCCCAACCATTAAATATCCAGTGCGTTAGGCAGCGATTCCCTTCCTTATCCGTTACAAAGATTGGTCCGTTATCTCGTATCCAAATATCATCAGTTTCTTGAATTAAGAAATCAATTTTATCCATATTTACATTAGCTTCAATTAACTTCGATTGGACATGTATTTTCTCTTCTTCATCACATACAACAATATGGACATTTTCTCCATAGTGAAGCTCCTTTGCCATCGATATCCAAATATCATCTAACTTAGCTCTGTAGCCTTCACCTCTATGTGCTTTATCATGTGGCCATTGGAGCCATGTACCTTCATGTTTCTCCCATTCCGCAGGCATATAAAACAAACTATTCTCTATATTTCTCATACGTGTTCACCCCTTATATGAATGTACGTACAGTCTATACTTTGACATCGTGTTAAGGTCAACAGGAATATCTTCATTTACTTGTAGCAACTTTATAAGGTGATTCTTTACTTCTCCTTTTTATTATGATAAATTGCTTTCATACATAGAATAAGGATTGACATAATGTTAATGTCAATCCTTATTCTCATTCTATTTTCGTAACTAGAAAACAAATTTGTGTCACATACTCTTCTGCTAAACAATCACATTCAGGTCCCTTTATATAAACCTCATATGGCGAATTAATTATTACATACCCATTTCTTTCAATCCATTCTTCTAACGCTATATAAGCGTAACCTATATAGTCGTAACTTCCATAATGCATAGTAGTAACGATATGATGTGGACTTAGTTGTTTCATTTCATACTCTTGTGCTACGTCTTCATCATTCCCCTGCATAACCGGAATTCTTAACTCAATATCACTGTTACTTGGAATATATTCTTCATCATAAAAGACTGCAGATGGAGAACCAACTATTTGAAAGTTATTTTTTTGTACCTCTTCATATAAGTCATAAAAATAATCATCCATATCATCTATATCTATTTTTACTCTTTGAGTAATTAACGTTACTTCGTTCCTCATTCCCATTAATATATCGTAACTTCTATGGCGAGCAATATTTAGACTACTATTCACCATTACCATTTCATTCATTTCTGAAATAACCTGTAAATTTTGTTTCACTTCCTGAGACAACTCGATAATTTGTGATTGTATATGTTGAACAAACGAATCTTGATCCGATGACTGCAAAACAATTTTAATTTTTGGAAGAGGAAATTTATACTCCCTTAGCTTTTTTATTTTCAGCGCTACTTCCAGTTGCTCTTGTTCATAATACCTATACCCATTAACCGGATTCACATATGCCGGTTTTAATATCTCCTCTTTGTCATAATGTCTTAACATCCGCGTACTCATTTTACAAATCCGAGAAAACTCAGCGATGGTATACATATCAATACTCCTTGAATATATTTTCTTTTCATTACTTATTTATTAAAACCAATCAAAAATCTTCTTCATTGAAAAATTTCCATTCTGATTTTTCAATCTTCTCATTTTCGAAGGTAACAAATGACTTGGACAATACCACGTTAAACAATTCATCGCGCCCCCCATTGTTGATATTTCTCCTACATGAATTTGAATAACTTGTTTCTCCGTATACTGTTGAATATATCGTAAAACTTCCTCATCTTTAGCTAGTCCAAACTTAGGAACATAAAGAGCATCACATGATTCTAACATATTTATATACAACCCTTTTGCCGATGCTATCTCTTGATCATATTGTCCTTTCTCTGTATATGATGAAGGAACAACTATAAATTCAGCTTCTGGCATTTGTTCTTTAATAATCTCTTGAACACTATATGTAAATTCATGATCTCCTAAAAAATCACTAATAAACATTGTATGTTCATCAATAAATTTAACCATTCCGTCTGCGTGTGCTAGTACATCCCCTTCTTCAGCAGGAATAATAATAACTCGGCTCACATCTAAATCCCATTCTAACTGCTCAATAATTTCCTCTTCTGTCCAATCATCGTTATCATCAAATATGCGTTCTGTTAATATTACAGTATCTTTTTTATTCCAAATAAGATTACCACCATCTAATATTAATGGGGATTTTACATATTCAAAGTCATTCTTTTTCAACCATTTATTAAATTGTTGATCTAAATATCGCCCTTGATCATCTGGCAAATAATTTGGTCGATATTTAAATTTAACTAGATGATTTGTGACAACCGGTGCAACATCTCTTAGCCAAATATCATCATACTCAAAACAGCTCGTATGAAAGTCTTGTTCTTCAACAGATAAAGATATAAGTTGATCCGCAATTGATTTCTTTTCATTTAAACATTCATTAAAGTAAATCAAGTCTTCATAAAATGGTTGATAATATTCATTTGATTCGTCTGGTATTGCAGTAAAAATAATGCCATTATGTTTTTGTTCCATATTATTCATCTCGCTTTTTAATAGTAGTTACATAACTGATTTTACAAAGCCAACTATTCCTAAATTTATGTCTTTTTTCGTTACAACTCATGCAACATGTACATTTTATGAATGGATTATAGCATGGAGAAATATTATATATTTATATAAAAAATATAAGGCTGACGTTAAGCCTTATATTGACTCTTGACAAGTTTTTTTAATACCATATTTTAAAACAACAATAAATGATTAAATGATAACTCGATTCATTACCATCCAATTTCAGTTCTTGTATAAACTGAATGACTTCTTTCATAAGAAACACACTTAGAATAACCCCTAAGCAAATTAAAGCTACATTTAAAATGTACTGTAAAACGATAGGGAAATACGAAAACACTATTTTAAAATTCTTTAACACAAACATTTTTCTCCTTTACCATATAAAACGAAAAGCGAATATACACTATAATTAATTTATCATTATATTAAAATTTTATTATTATAAATAATAAGGAACGACAAAATAGGTAATAAGATTCCACCTATTTTGTCTATATAGCAGAACAACGAAATTACAATCAATTACTTCAATGCAATGGGTTGTTGTTGTGTCACACAATGAATCATACCGCCGTTTTTATACAACTCTCTCACATCAATACCGACTACTTTATGACCTGGGTATAACTTCTGAATCGTATCGTTTGCGATTTTATCATTCGGATCATTATAATTAGGCACTAATACAACTGTATTTCCGATATAATAATTGATATATGACCCCTTATAATCGAGAGTTTTTCCATTTTCTAAAGCAACCTTTTCTTTACTAAGCGGCAAGTATTCATACTTATATTTCTGTCCTGAAGCATTTTTTGCATCTAACAATGTATCCATATCTTTATTAGATAAACCCCATTCGGCTAGGTCATCTTCTTTCATCGTTACAATGGTAGATTTATTATGGAATTTAGCAAATCCATCAATATGAAAGTCCGTAATATCTAAATTAGGTACTCCGTCTAACCAAATAAAGTTTGATACCCCAAGATCACTTATATATTTTTCAATTTCTTTTTCTGATAAATCAGGATTTCTATTTTTATTCGTCACCGCACTTCGAGTTAATAACGCAGTCCCATTGCTGTCTAATTCAATTGCGCCGCCTTCAAGGACAAATTTTCCCCAATCAATTCTTTCAATTCCTAATTGTTTACTAACATTCTTACGTATTTGAGCATCATTTTTATACGGTGTTTTCTTCCCCCAACCATTAAATGCTGGATCTAATATTTTGAGATTTTTATTGCTGTCATAAACAAAAATTGGTCCACTGTCCCTTACCCATACATCATCAGTAGGCGCGATAAAGAAATCAATCTTCTCCATATTTAACCCTTCATCTGTTAAAAGGTTATTGATTCTTTCTTTTTCTTCCTGGTCATATGCAACAATGTGGACTTTCTCACCCTCAGTTAAAGCACTTGCCATCTTAACCCAAATAGGTTCAACTTCCTTCTTATACTCTTCACCATATGTGTATTCATGTGGCCATTGTAGCCATGTACCTTCATGTTTATCTTTTTCATCTGGCATCGTATATTTCCCAGCATTTTTCTGTACCTCTACTTTTTCCCCTTCTTTCCCTTTAACATTTTCATTGTTACCCTCAAAAGAGCATCCACTAATAATCGTTGTAGATAATGTAGCTATTAAACAAAACTTTATTGCTTTTTTCATTTTTTCAACCTCCTGTTCTTGTCTCCAATAATGTAAAGCTTCACATAGTGTGAAGCTCAAGCTTTTTTATCAATGTAAAAATTACCAATTGTTCTTTGCATTCCTTAACATTTAACTACCTATTTAGATTTATTCAAATGCCAATCACCTTTCTTACCTATTTATCCCGCTATTTATGGGCAGTAAGACCCCCACCTCAAAATTCAGCGGAAGCAAAGAATTTAAGTGGGGCCCTGTTGCCCGTAAAAGCCCGATTGATGAGGGCTTCTACTCAGTGGTGGATGAACAAAGCCTCTCCACTGATTAAAGTTTCACTTTATTCAGTAAGTAAAACTTTACAAAATAAAAAAATCGGTATTGATAATTCCATGTCAATACCGATTTTTTATAATTATTTTCCTTCTATTAAATCATTCGCCATTTTCCTAAATTCTTGATTAAATGCATCATTCATACCATTTTGGACGTTAGAAAATAATATGACAAACGTTCGTTTATCCCAGTTAAAATTATTAAAAGTGTTCCAGCCAGCTAATACACCGTGGTTATGATAATAATCTGGGTAAATATAGAAACTAAATCCATATTTTCTTGCAGGTGATGCAGAAAACATATCTGATACACTTTGTTTAGAAAGTAGTTTACCATCCATAATAGCTTCATCTAACTTTTTCATATCTTCAACAGTCGTATACATTTCACCACAACCATACAGCCAGTTCATTTTTAAGCGAGGTGTGGCTATTAACTTATTATCTTTTTTCGTATACCCTTCTGCTAAGAAAATATCTTCTGGGAGTGTTGCGCCCATTCCAGATTCATGCATTTCAACAGGATTCAAAATATTTTCTTTCACATATTCAGCAAGTGGTTTATTTGATATTTTTTCTACAATATATGCAAGCACCATATAATTATAATCTGTATATTTCCATCCTGTCCCTGCTGGAAATTGTAACGTTTGTGCCCCAATCCACGTTACTAATTTTAACCGTGATGCTGCGTCAACACTACCTTGTCCCTGTTCTGGTAATCCAGACGTATGTGTTAACAAGTTTCGTAACGTAATGTTTTTATCTGCTGGAAACGATGGGATATATTTATTTACATTGTCTTCAATGTTCAACTTCCCTTTTTCTTTTAGTTGCATAATAGATATTGCAACAACTGTTTTCGTAATAGAGCCAATGCGATATTTCGTTCTTGGCGTTGTTAGTACTTGATCTTTCACATTCGCATAACCGTAGCCTTTTCGTAAAATGACATGACCTTTACTTGCTACAAGAACACTCCCATTAAATCCTTTATCTTTTAAGTACTGATCTAGTTTTCCAGCTGCAATTTCATAACGCTTTTTCTCATTCGCATCAATTTCCTGCTTAACATCTTTTTGCTTACTACTTACATTAGAAAATGCCTTTGCATCATATTTTTTTCCTTTATTTGCATGTATTAGTGTAACAACACTTCCACAAAAAACAGCAAAAATAAAGAAAATGATTAACCATTTCTTTAACATACTAGGAGCCCTCTTTTATCTAGTTTCACTTAACGTACATCCATTCTATTTTATATCTTTTAATTATCAAGTATATTATAATATTATTTAATATTCACTCTGTTAAAACTAGATTCCTTTTTCTCACTTTCAATTTTGACTACTCTCTATTGTATTTCTTTCTTGCAAAATTTCCAACATACAATCGGATGCATTACAATATAATTTCAAATTCTTTTGTAACATTTGTTACATACTAAAAAGAATGGAGATGTAATATGAAAAACACCGATAAACGCAATCGTTTAGATGATAAGATGTTTCATTATCGGATAACAAAAAATAACATATTATTAATTGAATATTACGGAAAACAGATTATGGCATTAAAAGGAAATGATGCTGAAAAATTTTTAAATAAAATAAATCATGCAAATAACAATAAAGAAAAACAGCTAATTATGGCTAAAATTACAGGTAATTTCAAAAGAGGTAATGAACGAAATTGAAAACGAATCTCATTTACATTTTGATTATACAACAAATAAAAAAAGAAATGTCGCTCATTCAACATTTCTTTAGACTTTCTTCATAAAAAATTTACATTGCTAACATTCCTTCATTTTCTATACTTCCTATATAAGCTAACCGCTGAAATAGTTAGTAATACAACTATGCATAACCACGCATACGTATATCCCTTCTTATCTACAATATAACCAAATAAAGCAGGCGCAGCAATAATAGCAATTTGATTTAATGTAAGTGCAAAACTCACTGTCATCCCTACCGATTCTTCACTTGCTGATTCCGCAACTTCAGTTATAAAAAGACTAAACCATCCAATTGAAAAGAACCCTAACAATGCACTTACACCATACAATACATTCGTTATTGTATGTATGCTCATTACTAATATTAGAATGAAGAAAATAGAAATACAAACAGTTATAAATAAGAGGGTACGCCGATTTCCCTTATAAAACAAATCACTAGTAGCTGCTAATATAACCCTACCAACCATTCCAGAAAAGAACATAACGGAAAATACTTTTCCAGCTAAAATTGGCGTGATTGATTGTTCCAATACTAAAAATTTTATAAAGTGTGCAACTAACACCATTTGCAATGAAATCATACAAATGCCAGTTATATAAATTGCATACAATTCTTTTTTACACATCACTTCTTTTAACTGCATCCAAAAAGAAAGTTTACTACGTTCTTGTTTAACTTTCTCTTGAATATATGGTTCCTTATAAAATATAAAAAATAAAAACCCTCCAATTATACAAATACATGCAATGCTATTTACCGCATAGGCCATATTATATTTTATTGTAAGAAACGGGATCAATACTCCCGCTAATGTACCACCAATCGGTATACCGGCTTGTCTAATCCCCATCGCTAACCCGCGATTTTCTTTTGAGAACCACTTCATTATCACCTTACTTCCTCCTGGCTGCGAAACACTATAAAACGTTCCTACTAATAAAAGTACAAAGAGTAACCCATTAAATCCATTGACCATATTAGTCAGTAAAAACGAACTTCCTAGTAAAAATGAACTTATCGAAATTAACAACTTTTCATTGTATTGATCAAGTAGCCGCCCGACAAAAAGCATACAAAATAGCGGTCCTATATTTACAACACTTACTAACAATCCAATCTCCGTATTCGTAAGTGCATATTCTTCTTTCCAAAATAAAGCAAACGCTCCAACACCATACGTTATAAGTGTCGCTGTTGTTTGAGCAACCGTCGCAAAAATTAACATAACCCACTTATAAGTACTATTCACCCTTTCTTCCATTAACACAATAATCCCTCCATCCCCTTCCATTGTATGAAAGTTCTGATATCATATAAAATAAAGATTTATCATGTAATCCATCAAAAAAAATGATACCTTTTCTGGAGGGATGATACTTGGATATAAAAGATTTAACTGTATTTTTCGAAGTTGCGAAAGAAAAAAACATATCTCACGCAGCTCAAAATTTAAACTATGTACAGTCTGGCGTAACAATGCGTATGAAACAACTAGAAAACGAATTAGGTGTGCCTTTATTTTACCGAAACGGAAAAGGTGTAACTTTAACTTCTAACGGTGAGATTTTATTAACATACGCCAAACAAATTATCCACTTAATGGATCAATCTGTTAAAGCAGTTCAAAGTAATGGGATCGAACCAAGAGGCACTTTAAAAATTGGATGTACAGAATCTACAACCGCTGTAAGACTTCCATCTATATTAACGGCCTATTATGAGAAATACCCAAAAGTCGAATTGATTTTAGAATCAAATACGACAGAACAATTAATTAGGCTTGTACTAGAACGAAAACTGGACGGAGCGTTTATAGCTGGCTCTACTCAGCATGCTAAACTTCATACAAATATATTTCGTGAAGAAGAATTAGTTCTCATTAGCAAAAAGCCTTTATCTTCCTTTAAAGAAATAGTAGACATGAATTTACTTGTATTTAGTCACGGGTGCTATTATAGAAATTTATTAGAAGATTGGCTTCAAGAAGAAGGAATTTCACCTAAGCGAGTATTTGAGTTTGGAACAATTGAAGCGATACTCGCATGTGTAAAATCAGGTATGGGCATAGCAATTATGATGAAGTCTATTTTAAATGGTCATAAACATGACATATCATTCAATCCTTTACCAAATAGCTTCAAAAAAGTTCCTACTACTTTTATTACTAGAAAAGATATATATCACTCTGCTGCATTACAAAAATTTATGGAGATGACTCACAATGCGTGAAAAGAAAATACGTGGTATGAAACGAAAAACAAACACTATGATAAAGCGAATTGAGGAACATATAAAAACGTTCCCTTCTACTTTCTATAACGATGAATATTGGAATATGCTATTGCCAGTTTCGCAAGCTTTTATTGACTCTCGTAAAACACCTAGAAAAGTAAAACGGTTATGTATTCAAACCTTATTAAATCAAGCAAATCATTTAATAAATATGAAACCGAGCGATACCCATACATATCGAGTTGTTGTTTTAATTTCTATAAATAATTTGTGGGATTCGCAAATCATTATATTTAAAAATGAGGACTACTTTCATAATTTCTTTAATAGAGATAGTGAATTTCAAAAATGGATTCTTCTTTCAAATGAAATTGATTTTTGGGAGACATGGGAAATGTCAGTTTATCATTCCTTCAAAACGCTTCACTTTCAAGAAATTATTTATGATGCAGATGAATGCTATGAAAAAGAGATTACATTTATCGGGGAGTTAAATTAAAAAGGGTATACCTAAAACACTGGTATACCCTTTTTCACTTATTTTTCCTTCAATACACTATGTAATCGATCCGGATAATTTGTAAACATTCCTGTAGCACCCCATTTGATTAACAGCCTCATATCTGGTTTCTCATTAATTGTATAAGGGTGAATTAACAGTCCATTTTTTCTAGCCATTTTCATATATGACTCATCAATAATTAGTTCCCCGTTATCATTACGTAAGTTTGGTCCAATACCAGCTGCATACTTTTTAATTTCTTGAAAATCATCATTTGTTACACTTTTCGGTTCATGTGTAATGCCAGACCATTCAACAATTTCATTGTTTTCATTTGGATAATACCAAAGCAATTGAACTAACGGAATATTTTCATTCATACTATGAATCTTTTTCAAACTATCTTTACTAAATGATTGAATCATAACACGGCTAGAAGACATGTTTTGACCTACTAAATTATATTTTTGTAACAACGCCAACAATTTCTCTTCCATTTCTGGATACACATCTGGTGATTTTGTTTCAATATAATACTTCATACTTCTCCCATACTTTTGGAAGATTTCTTCAAGAGTTGGAACCTTTTGCCCAACATACTCTTGCTTAGCCTTTTCTGGATACGCTTTATTAAACCATGATCCAGCATCTAAACTCTTTATTTCGCTTAACGTTTTATCGCGTACTTCGCCTGTTCCATTTGTAGTGCGATCAACTGCTGTATCATGCATTGCAATTAATTGGCCATCCTTTGTTAATTGAATATCTAACTCTAAATAATCCGCTTTCATTTTTTTCACTAAATCATAAGAAGCAAAAGTATGCTCAGGTGCATGTCCACTTGCTCCGCGATGTGCAATATTTAAAAACTTATTCGTATTCCATTCATGCTTTCCTTCTGCTTTCGCATGAACAGCTCCCCCAGCAAAGATGCTTCCCGTCATAAAGAAAATAACTAAAACGCTAATAATCTTTCTCATCCTTCAAACCCTTCCTACGTTGTAAATTTCAACAAGCTAATGAGATTTACACGAAATAGAAGACACACTTTCATTATTTTTATAAACCTATATTAAAATTCCAATCTTACAAATATACTTTCTCTATATTATTAATATAGAAAACTAGTATTATCCTATTTAATTCCTATAGCCCTCCTTTTCACATGTAACTCCCTATTTTGTACGGTTCATTCAATAAAAAAAGCCATAAATTATTTAGAATACACTCCTGTGTCCCTAAATAAATTTATGGCTTTTCTCAAATATCTCCGGCCTCTATTAACTTGTCGAATTTAATCATATCAAACCTATTGAAATTTGTGAATATTTTTTTCAGTACAGTGAAGCACATAAAACAATATTTCTGTAGTTACTTAAAAATCACATAATAAATTTCTCATTACCTCTTCCAATACTATATCTGGATTTACTACCGTTTTTTCCGAACGCCATCCTATAAAGCCATCTGGTCTAATTAATACAGCACCTCCATTCTCTATACCATATAATTTGCTAAAAATATCTTCTGGAACAACAAAGTCTCCACTTAAGCCAACACGATACCCTTTTATATTTATTCCTAATTTAGCTGAAACAGTATGTGCTGCCTCAGCCCAAGAACTATTTTCTACTCCTGTAAGTAATACAAAACTGTTACCGAATAAGTCTAATGTAGAAACTTTCTTCCCTTCATACGTTCCCCATAAATGTGGCGCTCGCGTTCCAGGTCTTCCGTTCAACTCTATGCTATCCATTCTATGCGGAGTGACTGAATCATCTATAATCGCCTCTGAACAATACTGATATCCAACTGTAACAGCTAAACCATCCATATTATTCAAACTGCCTTCCTCTCTATTCGCAGCACGAAACAGTAAACTACTTGCATAAGCGGTCGTTAATTTTGCAACAGAGTGTCTCTCTTCATGATATGTTTCTAACAATTTTGGTTTTGCCTTCCCTTTTATAACAGCCGCTAATTTCCAACCCAAGTTATGCGCATCTTGTATTCCTGTATTTGAACCGAATCCGCCTGTTGGCGGCATAATATGTGCTGAATCTCCAACTAGAAAAATTCGATTTTCTTGAAATTTCACCGCTGTACTTTCGGCTGCTTCCCACGGTAAAACACTTAATATTTTTGATTCAACATTTGTACTTCCAATTGCTATTTGAATAATTTGTTTACAACGTTCTATAGTGAAGTCCTCTAGCCCCTCTCCTTTTAATGGATCGTAGGCTACATGATAAATCCATTTTTTTACGTTATCAACCGGGATAAGTGCACCAAGAACCTCCGGATGAAGTACCATCGAAAAACCGAATGCATCTCCTTGTATAAACTCACTTAAATCAGCTTCAAAATAAATATTCATATAATAGCCACCAATGGTTCCACGACCCTCAGTTTTAATCCCTAACTGCTCACGTATTTTACTTTTCGCTCCATCCGCTGCAATTACATAGTCACAATGTATGACACTTTCTTTTTCTGTTTCACGATTTCGAATCGTTGCTTTTACCCCGTTTTCATTTTGTTCAAATGCAACTAATTCATGATAAAAAGATAGTTGCTCGCCTAATGTTTTCGCTTCTTGTAACATCATCTCTTCTAAAATAATTTGATAACACGCAGTTTGTTTTGATGGACTAATCTTTTCTATTTTTTGAAGTAACTCTTCATCGTTTCCGTATTGCGTCGCTCTCATTTGTTCCAATTCTTCTTTATTCGCCTCAGCTATTGTATGAACCGCTATTCTTCCTCTGCAGTTCTCTAATGCTTTACCTGCCAATTTAATTCTTTTTTCCAAGCCTAATTCTCGAAATAACTCCATTGTACGTAAAGTAAGACCGCCTGCTTTCGGATGAATGGCAGTAGACGGATGCCTTTCAATAAGTAAGTACTCAATATTATGTTTTGCAAGAAATAACGCAGACGCTAACCCAGATAATCCCCCTCCAACAATTAAAACTGGTACATAATTCGATTTCATATATTTACCCTCCACATCATTGTTCTGAGCTCAGTGACATAAATATAATCAAAAAAAACATTAAAATATAGACTTATATTTCATTTTGAATTATCATATAGATAGATTACGCCTCAAAATTCCTTTTACCTTTTCATACATCTATAATCCACCTGAATTGTGTCTGTATGAAAGTGTAAAACAAAAGAATGTACTTTACGTTGAACCATGTTCTATCGTAAAAATCAAAAATAATACAAACATTATAAGCGGTCGTAACCTTATGGATTATACAAGGTTACGACCGCTTATTTTATTGTTACATCATTTTTTGTTTTTAAAACTTCATCTATTGTGTTATGTAATCCTTCCAATCCCTTTTCTATCTCCCTATAATTTTCAACAATAAAAAATTCATTCGTCTCGATTTTCTTTCTCAATATTGCACCTCATACAACAATCATGTAGCATTACCGTATCGAAGTAATGGTTCATCATCTTAAACCTTTCGACTAATTACCTGGAGGCAAAGTGATTGAAATGAATAAACAAGAACAATTAAATATTATAAAAAAAGATTTTATTGATTCTCAAAAAGTATTATTGGCAATTGGTGATGAAACACGTCAAGCTATTTTATTAGTGCTAATGGAAACGGAATGTCAAACAGGATTACGTGTAGGAGAAATTACGAAGCAAACACACCTTTCCCGTCCAGCAGTATCACATCACCTTAAGATTTTACGAGAAGCTGGCATTATTTTAATGAGAAAAGAAGGTACAAAGAATTTTTATTATATTGATATACGTATAAAATTAGGTTTATTAAAAAATCTTGTATTAGATATTGAGAAGCTATTGCAAAACTTTTATTAAAACTTGGAGGTATAAGAAATGAAAGCAATGATAATTGATAGATATGGAAAAGTCCCAATGCGTATGGCAGAGGTACCTACTCCTGAAATTAATGGGTATGAAGTGCTCGCAGAAATTCATGCAGCTAGTATTAACCCAATTGATTTTAAAATACGTGATGGAAAAGTAAAGATGTTACTGAAATATGAAATGCCTCTAATCCTTGGGAATGACTTTTCCGGCGTCATCACGAAGGTTGGATCAAAAGTGACTCGTTTTAAAGTCGGTGATGAAATATATGCTCGTCCAAGAAAAAATAAGATTGGTACTTTTGCGGAGTATATAGCCATTCATGAAGATGATATAGCTTTAAAACCAAAAAATTTAAGTTTTGAGGAAGCGGCGTCGATTCCACTCGTTGGCTTAACATCCTATCAAGCACTACATGATATTATGCATTTACAAAAAGGACAAAAAATATTAATTCACGCTGGGTCCGGTGGTGTTGGTACTTTCGCAATTCAGTTAGCAAAAATAATGGGTGCTACTGTTACAACGACTGCTAGTGAAGCTGGTACAAATTTAGTAACGTCTCTTGGCGCAGATCAAATTATTAATTACAAAACAGAAAAATTTGAAGAAATACTCAAAAATTATGATGCAGTATTTGATACAATCGGCGGAACAACACTTGAAAAATCATTCAATATTATAAAAAGCGGAGGAAACATTGTTTCAGTTTCAGGTATGCCGAATGCTCGCTTCGGTAAAGAATTTGGTTCAGGCTTCTTTAAAACTCTCTTATTTTCATTAGCCAGCAAAAAACTTACTGCACTTGAAAAAAAGCATAATGCTCAATATTCATTTTTATTTATGAAGCCAAGCGGGGATCAATTACGTACTATTGCAAACTATATTGAAGCCGGAAAAATCAAACCGGTAATCGATCGAGTTTTCCCTTTTGAAGATGCTCAAAAAGCAATGGAATATTCAGAGTCTGGAAGAGCAAAAGGAAAAATAATTGTAAAAATTAAATAATAATAAAAACCTCCATTTTCTTAAAATGGAGGTTTTAAATTTGCTGTTAAATAGACATAGTGCAATGAAGTCCTTACAATAGATTGCAAGGGGAAATATTATATTATACTTTTAGTTAACTTTACAAAGAATACATACGTACAAATACATAACTTAAAATACAAAAAGGAGGAGATACAATGACTAAAAATAATGAAACAGGTTGGAATTTAGATAATAGTTATACGACTTTACCACAATCATTTTATACAGAAATCCCCCCTACTCCCGTAAGTTCACCGGAGTTAGTTAAACTAAACCATTCATTAGCGATATCTCTTGGCTTGACCCCTGAAGAACTGAAAAAGGAAGCTGAAATTGCTATTTTCGCTGGTAATGCACTCCCAGAAGGAGCTCATCCATTAGCTCAAGCATATGCTGGCCATCAATTCGGACATTTTAATATGTTAGGCGACGGTCGTGCTCTTTTAATTGGCGAACAAATTACTCCTTCAGGTAAGCGTTTCGATATTCAACTGAAAGGTTCTGGCCCTACTCCCTATTCACGCCGAGGAGATGGTCGTGCTGCACTCGGTCCGATGCTACGTGAATATATCATTAGTGAGGCAATGTATGCACTTGATATTCCGACTACTCGCAGTTTAGCAGTTGTCACAACTGGTGAAGCAACATATCGTGAAACAAAGTTACCTGGAGCAATTTTAACTAGAGTAGCTAGTAGCCATATACGCGTCGGTACATTTCAATATGCTGCAGCTCGTGGTTCAATAGAGGACCTGAAATCACTAGCTGACTATACGATAAAAAGGCATTACCCAGAAATTGAAGCTCATGAAAACCGATATACTGCATTACTACAAGAAGTCATTAAAAGACAAGCCAGTCTTATCGCAAAATGGCAACTTGTTGGATTTATCCACGGTGTAATGAACACTGACAATATAACGATTAGTGGCGAAACAATTGATTACGGTCCTTGTGCATTTATGGACAATTACAATCAAGGAACCGTATTTAGCTCTATTGACACACAAGGTCGTTATGCATATGGAAATCAACCATATATGGCCGCATGGGACCTCGCTCGATTAGCAGAATCTTTAATACCAATTCTGCACGAAGATGAAGAAGAAGCATTAAAAATCGCCCAAGACGAAATTTCGAAATTTAGCGTACAGTATGAAAACCATTGGTTCCTTGGAATGAAAAAGAAATTAGGACTATTTAGTACCGAAGAACAAGATCAACCACTTATTGAGCAACTTTTAAAAATGATGGAGAAATATAAAGCAGATTACACTAATACATTCCGTTCATTAACTCTTGATACGTTAGAAAATATCCCTCTATTCGATAGTCCTGAATTTAAAGAATGGTACAAACTGTGGCAATCTCGATTAGAAAGACAAGAACATTCGAAAGAAAACGCCTACGAAATGATGAAAAATAATAACCCATCCATCATCCCGAGGAACCACCGTGTAGAAGAAGCACTAGAAGCAGCTGTCACAAATGGCGATTATAGCGTAATGGAGAAACTTCTTGAAGCTTTATCAAATCCTTATGCGTATTCTACAGATCAAGAAGAATACTGCATTCCGCCTGCACCGACGAATCGCCCTTATCGTACTTTTTGTGGGACTTGATTGTTTAATATGTAAAAAGGTGCGTTCATATAAATTGTGTGAACGCACCCTTTTTATATCCCCCACTCAACTAAAACTTTAAAATGCACATCCCCCGATGCCATTTCTTTAATCCAAAACAAATTCTACATTATTCCAATAGACTTACTCGTAAGCTTGTTAAACAAATATTGAGAAATATAAAACATCATTTCTAAATATTTTTATTTTTGATACTATATTTTATAAGAATATTCAAAAAGTGAGGGGATTTCATGAACGTTCAACTACAAGGTAATGAACAAATTACAAAATTATTTAATGACTGGTATAGAGCTATCTTACAGCATCAAACTACCCATGCAACAAAAATAAAAAAAGATATTGAAAATATCATCTCTAATTCAGAAGAAGATACAAACCTACAATTGTATTATTCACTTTTTAATTTCAGATACAAAATTTTAACAGATGGTTTAAATATTAATAAAGATGATTTTAATAAAATTGATTCTTTCCCACTTCCAGAGAATGGGCTATTTTCTTATTATTATCATTTTTTCAAGGCTATTCACAATACAATTATTGGAAACTACAATGCAGCAAAACACCTTTTCGAGAACGCTAAAAAGCTGCTAATACACGTATCTGACGAACTAGAGAATGCTGAATTTAACTACCGCTTAGCTTCCTATTATTATCAAACATATCAACCACTAGTAGCAATCCAATCTGCAAATGAAGCTAAAGCGATTTTTTCAAAACATATAAACTGTGAAATTAATGTTGCTTTGTGTGATAACATCTTTGGTTTATCTTGTATTGATTTAAAACAGTTTGAACAAGCTGAAATTAGACTTGATTCAGCATTAAATATTCTACAGAAGTATTCAGAGGAGACTTTATCATTAAGAGTACGACATAATTTAGCTTGGCTATATGCAAGTCAAAACCTTTCAGAGTTAGCAATGCGTCATATTTCAGAGGTTACAACTAAGCAACCAAATCACTTTAAAGCACTTTTTGTTGAAGCACGTGAATACTACAAGCTTGGAGAATATACTCAGGCTAAAGAACTTATAAAAAAAGGATTAAACATTTCAAATAAACTAGAAAACAAAGAGTTTCAATATCGTTTCATGATTTTAAGAGAACTAAATAATAAAACTTCTATAAATGATTTAGAAATGATAATTTTGGAAGGAATTTCTTACTTTAAAACAGAAAACCTTTGGGAATGTATACAAGAGTACACTGATGTTCTAGCAAATATGTTTTATGAAAAAGAAGACCATATAAAAGCTAGTCAATACTTTTACATGGCCAATCAAGCAAGAAAAAAACATGAAGAAAAGGGAGCTTTGATATAATGAAAAAGATTAAATTGAGCATCATTGGCTTAGCTGTTATTAGCATCACAACTCTTGGATTAAGCTTCACCTCAGAAACACCGAAAACACAGTTAGGATATGTAGCATTAAACATTGGGGACACCCCGGCACCCCAAAGACCTGACCTTGTTCAATCCGTTGACGTAAGTAAAGACTACAACTCAACAACAACTGAAAAAGCACTTTAAAAAACGGAAGACCTTCAATTAAGAAGGTCTTTTTAAATACGCTTATTTAGAATATTTCCCTTTCATGTAGGCTTTATTTTCTCATCAACTCCGCAATCCTCTTACTCTCCTCACTACCAACTTTCTCAAGTTTCTCCACAACTAAATTCTGTCTCTCTACAGAATGATTTTGACTTAACTTCGCTTTTCCTTCTATTTTATTTATCTTTATTTTGAATCCAACTATTCCCTTACTTAATCCTCCCATATAATTCGGATCTACATCATTAAGTGAGTAGGTGCTCTCTGGATCTTCATATTTATTTACTAAATCTTGAAGAGAATCTACTAATGTCTTCTCATCTTCAACAATTTCTAATTCACCATATACATGCACTGCAACGTAATTCCATGTTGGTACTGCATTGTTTGTTTCATACCATGACGGAGAGATGTAACTATGTGGTCCTTGAAATATAGCTAGTACTTGCTGAGTCCCAATATCTTTCCACTGTTCATTCGGCCGTGCGAAGTGACCATGTAAAGTAAGGGTCTCCCTATTTAATAACAACGGCAAGTGCGTTGCATATGGTTCTCCGTTATGTTGAGAAAATAATGTCGCAAAGCTATTTTGTTCCATTATTTCGTACTTCATCTCTTCATCTTGTATTGCGAAATATTTTGGTATGTACATAAGCTCCCTCTTTTCCGCTCTTTTCTATTTTGTTTCCTATTATATTTAGTAACCGCATCAATCAACAGGGCCAGTTTGTATTTGTTTTATAATGGCAGCTTTCTATTTCAAAACAATAGGCAGCATGTATTCCATGCTGCTTTAGTTTATTTTTTCTAATATATTTGTAATAAATACGGTCTTACCCTCAATATAACTAGATCGATTTTTCGACTCTCTTGCTAACTCTTCCTTCAAGTTTCCATACTCATTAGCTACTTCAGTATGTTCACGAAGGTAATCTCGAAACACTATATGCCTTCTCAACTCTTCACTATTTTTATCACACACATATAAATGATGTTCCATCCAAACTGTATTTCTCTCGTTCCATGGAACGAACGTATCCTTTCTTCCAAACGCCTCTCTTCCTTTAAAGCTCCATTCTAACTGATGATAGTACCCTATCTTCTCAAGTTTTTTTACTACCTCATGAAAAATTTCGTACTCTTCTATTACAATATCAATATCTAGTATTGGTTTTGATGCAAGCCCTTTAACAGATGTACTCCCAACATGTTCAATAGATACAATGCTGTCTTCCATTACATTGTTAATAAGAGTGTATATTTTATTAAATTCACTTTCCCATTTGACATTATATTCTTCGATAGCAATTCTCTGCTTCAACGTACCCCTCTTCTCAAAACAAATTATAACCGTTGAATATGAGTATCCTTAAAATCCGTCTCATATTTCAATCCATATCCAAACATTCGATCCATTCCAATATGTGCTGTCCATATTAAGCCAATCATTATAACGATATCCATCTTAAAATAGACACCTATTAGAACAATTAATATGGATATGATATATGTGTGACATACATTATATATTTTCGCACCAACGTGATTATTAATCCCATATGCTAACATTGATAGATCCGGCGCTAAAAGGAATACAAAAAATATAATCCAACTAAACTCATATATCGAATACATATAAATCGTGGCTAAAAATACAACCATTCCTTCAAAATGTACAATACGTTTTTGCATTATTTATCATTCCTATTTTTCTATATTTATTGATACATTTTCATCGCTGAAAGTATTCTTTTTATTTTTTGACCAGATGGTTGCTAATATTGGCCCTGCAATGTTATGCCATACTGCCGCTAATACACTTGGGAGTGCAGCAACCGGTCCAAAATGCAAAATACTTTCCAGCTATATTACTTTCATCCACTCAGCCCCTATCTTTTAATTGAAACACCTTTTTCGGATTCAAAATATTTTGCGGATCAAGAACTTTCTTTATTTTCTCCATTACAAATAATGCCGCCCCATGTTCTTCTTCTTGATACTTTCGTTTCCCGATTCCAACGCCATGTTCTCCTGTACACGTTCCTCCTCGTTTAAGAGCATACTGAACGATACTTTCATTTATTTCGTCTGCCTTCTTCACTTCCTCCTTATCATTTGTGTCAATCATTAAGAGTACATGGAAATTTCCATCCCCAACATGACCGAGAATACCGCCAATAAGCCCTACTTTATGTAATACCTCTTTCGCATGTTGAATCGCTCCAGCTAATTCCGAAATTGGTACACATACGTCTGTACTCATTAGCTTTTTACCAGGATAACTATGCACGTAAGAGTACGCCAAGTTATGTCTTGCATCCCACAGCTTATTTCTCGCTGCTGTTTCCGTCTCAAACGCAATTTCTATACATTTATGATCAAGAACGATTTCTTTCGTAAATTCAATATCTTGCTTTAACCCTGCTTCATTGCCGTGAAACTCTAAAAACAGTGTCGGTTCTTCTCTGTAACTTGTTTCATTGTAATAATTTACTTGTTTCATAGATAATTCATCAACGAGTTCAATTCTCGCGATTGGAATACCTGCTTGTAATATGTTAATTACAGCTTCTACTGCATCATTTATAGTTGGAAACGATGCCCTCGCAGCCATAACATGTTCTGGTATACCGTATACTTTTAAAGTTAACTCCGTGAAACATCCAAGTGTTCCTTCTGAGCCTACGAAAATACCATTTAAATGATAACCTGATGATGACTTCGCTGCTAAATTCCCGGTATGTATTACTCCTCCATCAGCAAGAACGACTTCTAAATCTCGAACTTGATCACGCATTACCCCATACTTTACCGCTGTCGTTCCGCTCGCATTTGTAGCAGCCATTCCTCCTAACGTTGCATCAGCTCCTGGGTCTACACTAAAAAATAATCCATACTTTTTCAATTCTTTATTAAGCTGAGAGCGCGTCACCCCTGGCTGTACTCTCACAAGAAAATCCTTTTCTCTTATTTCAAGTATTTTGTTCATAAGAGAAAAGTCCATTGTAATTCCTTTTTCGTAAGGAATTACATGTCCCTCTAAACTGGACCCTACTCCAAATGGAACGACAGCTGTTCCGTGCTGAATCGCTATTTTCATTATCGCGCTAACTTCTTCGGTCGTTTTTGGAAAAACAACTACATCAGGTAAACTACTACTATGGTAAGATTCATCTTTACTATGTAACTCTCGTACTGTCATATTTATTACTACTCGATCTTCAGGAAGTATGCCTTTTAATTCATTTACTACATGTTCAATTGTTATTTCCATAATCAACTCTCCTTTTTAATTTTAAAACAAGTATACCATCTTTATACAAAATAATTAGAAAAATAAGATTATTAAACCTGAACATACAAAAAAGAACCTGCAGCACACGCTACAAGTTCTTTTTCACTACATTTTAAACGATTTCTTTATTAACAACATAAACCAAATTAAAGTAACTGCCATCAACGAATGAGAAAATCCTACAATATAAGTTAACCCTTTAAAGTCAGCTCCATTTAACTGAAGAAGCCCTCTCGCTGCTAGCGAACCTAACATTAATGTTAATGCAATATTATGTAAAACAAACCACTTATTAAACCCTTGCACTTCATGAAACGCGAATACTTTTGCTAATCCTAAAGCAATTAAAAAGAAGAAAAAGCCAAGTACAAGTGTATGCGTATGCAAAAGATTTAACAAAGTAGACCCTAAAATCCCTTTATACTTACCATACTCCCTAGCGAAAATCCCTGATAATAAACCGATAATCAAATACGTAAACGATGCATTATATAATTTCTTCATTATGTACCTCCTTGAGTAGAATTTATAGTGTGTCATATTTAGTAATAATGATAGTTATATAGTAAAAACTCCTAGTCACCTAGGAGTCATTGTATAAGCATCTCACTCTTTACAATTAATCCTAATTATAAGATATCTCTCTATACAAAACAAACGAACTTTATGTGAACAAACACCCCCATTAAAATATGTTGCACTTTTGTTTTACACAATCCATACTAATTGTTATAACTTTTTAAAGGTGGTGTAATTATTGATAGTTCTTGAAACTGAACGTCTTAATCTTCGCTGGTTTGATATAAAAGACGCTCCTTTTATTCTTGAGTTAGTAAACGATCCTGCATGGATTCAGTTTATCGGTGACAAAGGAGTTAGTAACTTAGAAGATGCAAAAAATTATATTGTAAACGGTCCCATCGATATGTATAACAAACTTGGATTCGGCCTTTACTTAGTAGAACGAAAAAAAGATCTCACTCCACTTGGTATGTGTGGCCTTATTAAAAGAGATTCATTAGAAGACGTTGATATCGGGTTTGCCTTTTTAGAGACATTCCGTTCAAAAGGATATGGCTACGAGTCAGCTTCTGCGATAATCGAATACGGTGTACAAAAGCTCGGCATGAAACGAATTGTAGCAATTACTTCTGTAGATAACATCGCCTCAGGAAAGCTTTTAGAAAAAGTAGGATTACGATTTGAGAAAATCATTTCAGATTCAGGAGAAGATTTAAAATTATTTGGGTATAACGCATAGTAAAGAAGGTCGCCGTGAATGGTGACCTTCTTTACTATTTTACTGATCTCGTCATAATACTTTTAGTTCCATTTATAGTTTTGCAGTAATTCTTGTGATTACTACTATGCCTTTCATATCACATTTTTTGGAAATTCATAGAAATAAAACTTTCACATTTAAATAAATTATATTAATATATCAAATAAAGGAAGTGAGAATAAATGGAACAACCGCTATTTTTATTAGTTCTTCAATTCATTGCATTCATATTAATCATTTGTATCGTATATGGAATGTTGTACAATACCGTATTAAATTTAAATATGCCTAAATGGACTGCACATATAGTAGCTACGGTCTTTTCCCTTGGTATTACCTATCAAGCTTTTATAAATTTTATTTGAAAAACTTTTGTAGCAATTACTTCTATTGTTGATGCAGTAAAGCTTTTAGAAAAAGCAGGATTGCAATTTGAGAGGGTTATTTCAAGATCAGAAAACGTAACCATTTTTTATAAAGTCTTTCCAGCGCAAAATAGTGAAGAAGTTAGTTCCGCTGAAAGTGTGTTTGCATAAAAAGAAATGAATTTAATTGATGCTACAAAAATTTTATTTTAATTCTGGTTCTATTGTTTGGAATCGTTCTAGGGTACCATTTGTGTGGACTTTAAAAATTTTCATTTGCGCACCAAAATGTTGCGTTAAGTAAAATGTATCACCAGTTATTAAATTTCCAATCTTCCAATCAGGTTGATATGTACTTTCCATGGAACTTTCTAAATCCCCAATCATTATTAAATTGATATATAATGAAGATGAACTACTCAACATTTTCGTTAAAGATAGTCTATCAACCTCTAACTACCTAATGAACTCAAGTAAACACATCTTCAGTCATTTTAAGAGGTACAAAAGGCACCCTTTCGGGTGATTTTTGTATAAAAATTCTATTTTTTTATATTCGATACCAACCACGAACCTTTTTAAAATAATAGTATCATTATGTCTCCTTTTTAGAGATTATTTTTAATTACCTTTAATTTTTTGCACCAGAACCGGAAAATCCCTGACTACTCGAAATATCAACTATCAAGTGCTAATATTCAATAACGCGTACTGAAAATGATTAAACATTTTTATAAACCCGTGGAACATTTAAGAAATCAATTTTTCTCTTATCGAAATTTAATTAGCTTACAGTAATACAGTGGTCATATATTTTTAAGAATAACGGAAGAATATATAGAAATTGCTACAGAAATGTGAAGTTTAATTAATTTAGGAGGAACAAACTTGTTTAATCAGCTTGTAAAAGTTATACCGAATTTATTTACGATTGGAAATTTATTGTGCGGTGTTTTCTCAATCACCTTGAATATGAGTGAATATTTAGGAACAGCCTCCATTCTCATTTTCTTTTCAGCTGTTTTAGATTTTCTTGATGGAAGAATTGCGAGAAAATTAAAAGTGAACAGTGAGTTTGGCGTAGAATTGGATTCCTTAGCTGATATTGTTAGTTTCGGCGTCGCTCCTGCGCTTTTATTTCATACGATAGCAACACCTTCTATTTTAACTTCTTTGGCATTTATCCTATTCCCAACAATGGGTGCTTTAAGATTAGCTAAATTTAGTATTAAACCAACTATTGGATATTTTAAGGGATTACCTATTCCAGCTGCAGGATTATCATTGGCTGGTATGGCATTGTTTTCATATAGTAATGCATGGATTACTTTAATCCTCGCCCTCTTAATGGTAAGTCCCATTAGGTTTAAAAAATTTTAATTAAGGTCACGCCCAACGCCATTAAGGAGCATTTCAAATGGATTTAACGCGTCAATACGTATAAAAAAGCGGGACAATAATATTAAATTAGGTGCCCTTCGAAAAATTAAAACCTTGTATTTATGGCTATTGGATTAATCTATCGATATGTTATTCTGAAACGTCAATCCACTTTTAACAGGAGCTCCCTTTATCAAGAGAGCTCCTGTTCTTATTTCTTCTTCTTTTCTGTCGGTTGGCTTTGTTTAGCAAAATTAGATGAATCATCAAAATTCGGTTGCTTTTTACCAGCATTATTACTTCTACCTTTTCCCATATGTAATGCACCTCCCCTCCCCCTTACTATTCCCAATAAAAAAATTCTCTTGCATCCAAGAGAATTTTAAATTGGGTTCTTATTGATAATACCTAAGTACTTCCAACACTGCCATTCCATAAAAGATGGATCCAATGTTAAATTATTTAATGCTAAAACAAATATTACATTTTCATATTTAACTGGATAATCAATTAATAATCCTAATGTATTTCCTGAAGCTGCAACAATTATGATTCCCTTTTCTAACACGTCATCTATAACTTCTTTTAATTATTCTTACCTAGCATATAATATTTTTCTACACATTGAGATTGCTTGTTGTATAAGGAAGCCCTTCTTCTTTCCATGCAAGAAATCCTCCCTTTAAATTCACTACTTCCTTTATACCAGCTCTTTGTAAAATACTAGCTGCTATAGCGGAACGTAATCCGGTTCGACATTGCAAAACTATTGGAAAATCTTTCGGTATATAATCTAGTTGTTCAAATAGATTACCTAAAGTGATATGTATTGCATCATGAAGGTGTCCTTCCTCCCACTCTTTTTTACTACGCACATCGATAACCTTAACGCTTCCACCTTTTATATGCGGATATAATTCAATCGATGTTTTTTCTTTGTAACTTTCAAATCTATCAAGTCTTTGTATTACTTTTAAGGGTGCAAAAGCAATAATATTATCTAACCCAATAGATTCAAATTCTCTAATAACTGCCTCTACTTTAACCTTTTCCTCATCTAGAATTATTAAAGTTTCTTTTTTATAATCTAATAACCATCCACACCAAGTTGTGAAAGAATTGTTATAAGGTATGTTAATTGACTTCTCGATATGACCTGCAGCAAAACTCTCTACATCCCTTATATCAACTATTTGATGAACGCTCTTCAAAATTTCTTGAAGTTCTTCTACTGTATTAATAGCAGTACTTTTTCTCTTCTTACGAATTGGCGGACCATACTTATTTAAATTCTTCATTAATGAAAAATACTTTGGAGGCTCTGGCTGTCCCGTCAATAAAGTCGATATAAAATCACTTTCTTCATTACACCGAAATGCCCAATTGAACATCTTTTCATAACCTAATGTAGAAGTTGGAATTGCTCCTAATGCTTTTCCACATGCGCTTCCCGCACCATGTGATGGCCATATTTGCAAATAATCAGGAAGTATTTTTATTTTTTGTATAGAATCAAATAATTGTTTCGCTCCTATTTTTGCAGTATCTTTAATACCGACTGCAGTTTCTAATAAATCCGGTCTTCCTATATCTCCTACAAATATAAAATCACCTGTGAATATTCCTATCGGTTTATCATTCGTATAATTATTTTGACTTGTATCAGTTACTAAAAAAGAAATACTTTCAGGCGTATGCCCTGGGGTGTGAATTACATTAAATTTTATATGACCTACTTTAAACTCTGTGCCCTCTCTAACCAATTTGTATCGACCTTCGTTAAGATATTGATATTTCCAATCACAATCTCCTTCATCAGATACATATAAATTTGCATGGTAAAGATTAGAAAGTTCTCTAGACCCGGAAAGAAAATCAGCATGAATATGAGTCTCAGCCGCAGCAATTACTTCCATCCCCTCTTTCTTAGCAAATTCTATATATTGTTCTATATAGCGACTAGGATCAATAACGATTGCTACGCCTTCTTTCTGACAACCGACTAAATAGGAAGCATGTGCTAATTTTTCATCATAAAAATATTTTAAAAGCATAGCTATTCCCTCCAATTAGTTATTTCAAATTAATTTTCAATTTTTGTAACCACTTTTTATCTTCTCCTATAGAATCCCTTTCAACATTAAATTCCAATACATATATGGCAACATATATCTTTTAAGTAAAAACATACTATACCGTTCTTTCGCTTGATTAAATGGAAACGTTTCTTGAGGCTCATGTTCATAGTTAAATTCAGCAAGTATAAGACTTTTATATCCTGTAACAATCGGACATGATGTATATCCATCATATTTAGCCTGTAAATCTCTTCCGCTAAATACGTCCATAATATTTTGTTTTAAGACGGGTATTTGTTTTCGAATTGCTGCTCCAGTTTTAGAGGTAGGTAAATTGGTACAATCTCCAAGTCCAAAAATATTTTTATATTGCACATGCTGCAAAGTATAAGGGCTTATATCTACCCATCCCTGATGATTACTTATCTCACTCTCTTTAATAAAATTAGGTGGCCCCATTGGTGGAACAACATGTATCATACTATATGGTACGGTTTCTCTTTTTAGTGTTTGCGTATCTTCAAAAATTGCCTCTCTCTTTTCGGCGATAATTTCCACTAAATTTTTATTATAATTCGTTATAATTTGCTTTCTTTCTAGTACTTGTTCTAAAGTATTTGCATATCGTGGAACCTGAAATATGTTATTGTTTGCAGAATAAAACATTACTTCACTTCTGTTTCTTACACCACTATTACAAAAATACTCCTCTGCTAAGTACATAATTTTTTGTGGAGCACCACCGCATTTAATAGGAGTATTAGGGTGGGTAAAAAGCGCATTTCCTCCTTTAAATTTTTCGATTTCTCTCCAAGTAGAATCAACATATGTATAAGAATAATTACTACATACCCCATTAGTGCCAATAGACTCTTTTAAGCCTTTAATACTGTCCCAATTTATTTGTATACCAGCTGCTACAATAAGAATTTCATACTCAAGTAGCAGTCCGTCATCTAAAAGTATCTTATTTTCAGATGGAAATAACTTAACAACACTTTTAGGGATCCACGTTGCCCCTTTTGGAATAAGCGATTCCTGATTACGCATCGTACTTTCCTTTGAAACAATTCCTCCCCCCACTAAACTCCATAGTGGCTGAAAGTAATGTTTTTTTGATGGATCAATAATTGCTATACTTTCTTTCAATAGGGGTACATTTCGTAATAAATGTGCAGTAGAAGATAGTCCTGCTGTCCCAGCACCAATTACAATAATTTTATAACTATCTCTGGTCTTCATTATCCTCTTCCTATCTAAAATTGATTTTTAAATTAACTAATTAGTAGCCATTTTTTCATCGTAGTAACATTATTATAAGTTAAAAACATCATAGTTTTATCTGATTTAAATGAAAATTTTGTTAATTTTATCATTAACATTACTATATGCGTGAATCCCCTATGTTACTTCCATATTTTAGTTTTAATATTAAAACTAAATATTGTTATATAAAATAATACATTAAAATACTTTTCATGAATCCGGATAAGTAATGTTTAAAAAACAACAATTTTACTACAGTAATCAAGAACAGTTTTCTAAATTAAGTTACTGCAGAAAATATAACTCTGGCGCAATATCCCTACCAGCTTTCATTCCAATAGTAACTCCATGATATAACATCAAAGATGAAATCCCTCAACTTAGGTATTTGACTTTTTAAATTTATACAAATGTCTTAGCTCTATGTACTGTGATATATAGGTCCACATCAATATGTTATTGCATCATATACTGAACAGATAATTTAAATTACTTTTATAAAGGATGATGAGGATGAACCTAGAAGATATACAAAAATCCTATGGCGTAATTGTAAGTTTAGGAGGATTGTGTCAAGTCACCAACCAAATCAAAAGACACAATTTAAGAACATTTTCTGGACCTTTAGATTGGTTTTATTATCCATCACTTTCAGATGTAAACAGATTACTTCAAAATCGATTTAAAAAATTTATGAAGTTGGAAAATATGATTATAGAAGGTTCAGAAAGTTACGGTCTTATTGAATCAGAATTTGATAATCAAATTAAATGGGCAGAACGAATTACCTACTGTATAAAGGACACTTATTATAATTGTTTTTCAATGCATGATTTTCCTATTAATTCAGAAAAGGATTTGAAATCAACCTATCCTTCTTTTAAAGCTAAATTAGACACTAGAATTAATCAATTCCTTGAAAAAATAAATAGTAGTGAATCCATTTTATTCATTAGAATTTGGGGAAATCGAGATGAAGCGGTTGAATTACAAAACGTATTATCTAAAATTACAAATAAGGATTTTAATATCCTTATTGTTAATTTCAAGGAGGGTATATCTAATATTGTTGAACAAAATTGGGGAATATCGCGGGTTTGTTCAATTGAACTCCCACGTTATCAGGATAGATGGGAAGGTGATGATTCCGATTGGGATGTTATTTTAAACAAAATAACATTAACTTAATAATTTTCTTCTTACTTTTAACATGATTTGGCCCGTAAAATCAAATAGGTGTAGAGAAATAAAATTCCTGTCTAATTGATACACACTTAATTAACAAAACGTTCATATAATAATTCGTAAGTCCTTCTTTATTGAATAAATAGTTCTTTACAAAATTAGTTCTATCACTAGAGCACCTTTATGTGAACTGCACCCCAATTGTTAGACACAGTCTAACAATTGGGGGTGCAGTTTTTCTATGGCTAAATTTACAGCTGATGAAAAAATACAAATCGTTCTACGTTATTTGAACGGAAATGAAAGTTATCGAGAAATGGGTAGATCGCTCGGTATAAGTGACACAATCATTTTGAATTGGGTAAACCAATATAAACAGAATGGTCTGGAAGCTTTTCTAAAACGATGTACAAATTACACACAACAATTTAAACTAGATGTACTAAACTTTATGATTGAAAACGGTATGTCCTTATTTGAGACGGCAGCTATCTTTAATATTCCTGCCCCTTCAACGATTTCTGTTTGGAAAAAACAGCTCGAAACACAAGGAATTGATGCCCTTCAATCTAAGAAAAAGGGGCGTCCATCCATGAAAAAAGATTCAAATAAACAATTAAAACAACATTTAGCTGAAGGGTCAGTCGAGGCACTTGAAGCACGCATTAAACAGCTTGAGATGGAAAATGAGTACTTAAAAAAGTTAAATGCCTTAGTTCAAAACAAGGAAAAATCACAAAACAAGACAAAGCGCAAGTAGTCTATGAATTAAGGCATAAATATTCGGTGAAGGCACTCGTGGAGCTAGCTACTATTCCTCGAAGCACGTATTATGATTTAGTAAAGAAAATGAATCGTCCAGATGTAGATGCCGATTTGAAAGCTGAGATTAAAGCGATTTATGAGGAAAATGAAGGTCGTTATGGTTACCGTCGCATTCGTGATGAGTTAACGAATCGTGGCCAGAAAGTGAACCACAAGAAGGTTCAGCGCATTATGAAAGAGCTTGAGTTAAAGTGTGTCGTGCGTATGAAGAAATATAAATCCTATAAAGGAAAAGTCGGTAGAATTGCACCTAATATTTTAGAGCGTAATTTTCATACAGATGCACCGAATCAAAAGTGGGTAACAGACATCACAGAGTTTAAATTGTTTGGAGAAAAACTGTATGTATCACCTGTATTAGATTTGTATAATGGTGAAATTATTACCTATACAATTGGTTCTAGACCGACGTATTCGCTTGTTTCAGACATGTTAGAGAAAGCATTGGAACGTTTACCTGAAACGCACCAGCTACTGATGCATTCGGATCAAGGATGGCATTATCAAATGAGACAGTACGTCCGTACTCTTGAATCAAGAACTATCGTCCAGAGTATGTCTCGAAAAGGCAACTGTTACGACAACGCAGTAATAGAAAATTTCTTTGGGATTATGAAGTCGGAGTTCCTCTACATAAAAGAATTTGAAAATGTAGAGCACTTTAAAATAGAATTAGAAAAATATATAGATTATTATAATACGAAACGGATTAAGGCAAAATTAAAAATGAGCCCGGTACAATACCGGACTCACTTTTATCAAGCTGCCTAATGAAATAACCGTGTCTAACTTTTAGGGGTCACTTCATTCCCATCGTTTGAGAATAGCTCTTTTTTGTGTTGCATAATGGTAAATGAAATTATATCGGCGGTTTTTTAAATATATCAGCGATTTTTTTAATATATCGACTTACCGACACATAACGACAAAGTAAGAGCCCTCTAATCATATAGAGGGCTCTTACTTTATCTAGCTGCAGCGGCTAGAATGATCGGTGGCTTCCGCTTTTATTTTATCCAGTTACGCCTCCTAGACCCTTGCGTCTAAGAACCTTCCCTGCCAAAAGGTAAAAAGCACCTTTTGCAGGAAAGAACCTTAGTCACCGGGTCTAAACAGTCGGCTTCACTTTTATTTCACCCAACCGAGCAGCATTTCCCGCACGAATTTGCTTGCTGCGACTGGTGTTTGATCACTATGGTCGTAGACTGGAGCTACTTCTACTAAGTCTGCTCCAACTACATTTATATTTGAATTTGCAATTGCTACGATGGAATCTAATAATTCTTTAGATGTGATACCGCCAGCTTCTAACGTTCCTGTTCCTGGAGCGTGAGCTGGGTCTAATACATCAATGTCGATTGTGACATAAACTGGGCGGCCAGCAAGTTTCGGTAATACTTCTTTTAACGGTTCTAATACGTCAAATTTGTATAAGTTCATACCTACTTCTTTCGCCCATTCAAATTCTTCCTTCATTCCAGAACGAATTCCGAAAGAATATACGTTTTCCGGACCAATTAAATCACACACTTTACGAATTGGTGTAGAGTGGGATAAAGGCTCCCCTTCATACGATTCACGTAAATCAGTATGAGCATCCATGTGGATGATTGCTAAATCCGGATATTTTTTTGCCATTGCCTTAAAAATTGGCCAAGACACTAGGTGCTCACCGCCGAGACCTAGTGGAAACTTATCGGCATCTAAAAGTTTTGATACATACTCTTCAATCATGTCTAAGCTGCGTTGTGCGTTTCCAAATGGTAATGGGATATCACCCGCATCAAAATATTTTACCTCTTCTAGTTCACGATCTAAATACGGGCTATATTCTTCAAGACCGATTGATACTTCACGAATACGTGCAGGGCCAAAACGAGATCCCGGACGGTAACTTACTGTCCAATCCATAGGCATCCCATAAATAACTACCTTTGACTCTTCAAAACTTGGATGACTTTTAATAAATACTTTACCTGAATAAGCTTCATCAAAACGCATATTCTTTTCCTCCTTATGTGGAACTTAAGGTATCCCAACCTTTCACTATTTCTCAAATTTGGAGCGAATTGCTCCTCTTTCTCGATTTACCGGGTCTTCTTTTTAACAACAAGAAGACGATTTTCTCTACAGAAGTGTAAGTAGCTAGCATGTTCAAGTCTTCTGGACAAACACCTTAAATGAGCTACTTACACTTTATTTGTTTGATACAATTCTCTTACTTAATTAAATCGCCAACAAATTTCGGTAATGCGAATGCTGCATTGTGTAATTCTTTTGTGTAGTATTTCGTTTCGATTTCGTGGAAACGCTCTTCACTTACTTCTAATGGATCATGTTTTTTAGATCCAATTGTGAACGTCCAAAGACCACTTGGGTAAGTTGGAATGTTTGCTGTGTATAAACGAGTAATTGGGAAGATCTCTTTTACGTCTTTAAACACAGTTGTAATTAGTTCTGGTGTAAACCAAGGGTTGTCCGTTTGTGCAACGAAAATACCATCTTCTTTTAACGCTTTTGAAATTCCAGCGTAGAAGCCTTTTGTAAATAGGTTTACTGCTGGTCCTACTGGCTCAGTAGAATCTACCATAATTACATCGTATTCATTTTCGCTTTCTGCGATATGTAGGAAACCGTCTCCTACTTTTACTTCTACACGCTCATTATCTAATGCGCCTGCAATTGATGGTAAGTATTGTTTAGAGTACTCAATTACTTTTCCATCGATTTCAACAAGAGTTGCTTTCTTTACACTTGGGTGTTTTAACACTTCGCGAATAACACCGCCATCGCCGCCGCCAACAACTAATACGTTCTCAGGATTTGGATGTGTAAATAAAGGTACGTGCGCTACCATTTCGTGATAAACGAACTCGTCCTTTTCTGTTGTCATAACCATGCCGTCTAAAATAAGCATGTTTCCGAACTCTTCCGTTTCAACCATATCTAGTTTTTGGAATTCTGTTTGCTCCGTATGTAATGTGCGGTTAATACGCGCCGTAATCCCAAAATGTTTTGTTTGTTTTTCAGTGAACCATAGTTCCATCGTACAATCACGCCTTTCAATGCAAATTTATAATAGGGACATCATTAATGTCCCCTAACAAAAATAAAACAAAACATCCAAAATGTATAGTTAAAAGTACAAAAATACCGAAAATATATTTTAGTCAGAGGGTTCTAACATATGTGCGGAAAGGGTTTGCACCGTAAAAGGAAAGAAAACCCTTTCTTAAGAAAGGGCTTTTGTCTCTATTTCTACTGGTTTACGAATTGGAATTAGGATCATAATACAACCAACTAACACAACAATTCCACCTACTAAAAACGGACTTTGTGGTGAAACAGTATGACCGATAATTCCTGATAAAATTGGAGCAATCGCACCACCTAACCAACGAACAAAGTTATAAACACCTGACGTAACAGATCTTTCATAAGGTGAAATATCCATTACATAACTTGTATATAATGCATTGTTTAAGCCAGATGCCAATCCTGATAAAACGATAAGAGTAATTTGTAACCACATAATTTTCACAAAGAATAGTGCAATTAAGAAAATCGCAAATACGAGTAAACTACCCTTTAATAATGTTTTTGGTTCATATTTCCCTTCTAGCTTATGTGCTAAAATTGCAGAACCGTAAGCTAACGCGAGCCCCCATCCGCAAAATACAAAGCCTAATTGAATAGCTGATAAATGCATAATAAGTGGTGAATATGCTAACACAACGAAAAATCCGTAGTAGTATAACATTCCTGAAATCGCACCTTGCATAAACGGTTTATACTTCACCAGGTTAAGTAATTCTCCTACCCCAGCAGCCTTACGCTTCACTTTTCGCTCCGGTTCTTTTACAAAAAAGAATACTAAAATAAATGCTAAGAAAATTAAAATACTTGTCGCGAAAAACGGATAACGCCAAGAATGACCACCTAATATCCCGCCTAATAATGGTCCGCCAGCCATGCCTAAACCGATAGCTGCTTCGTATAATCCTACTGCTTCATGAACTTCTTTACTTAATGCTATTAATAGCGTCATTGCTGTAGCAAAAAACATCGCATTTCCTAATCCCCATCCAGCGCGGAAAAGAGATAATTGAGCAATCGTTTGCGATATACCGCATATAAACGCAAATACAGTCACAATTGCAAGGCCGATTGTCATCATTCGTTTATCACCAAATCTCGATGCAAATATACCAGCTGGTAACATCATGATTGCCATCGTTAAAATATAAGCGGTAAATAACATTTCAACTTGCCAATGCGTTGCACCGATTTTCTCAGCAATAATTGGCAAAATTGGGTCAACTACCCCTATACCCGAAAAGGCAAGGAAGGTAGCCACCACTGTAATCAATCTCCCTAGTTTTTGTTTGCTCTCCATTTTGATTACTCTCCTTTTGTGTTCTCTAAAAATGTTACTGCACGATGTAAACTATCTTCGAGTTCTGCCTTTACACGTTGCATTTGCTCCATTTTTTCGTCTAGCGTTTGCACTTGTTGTTCAAGCATATCTTTAATTTCTTGAATCACTTCACGATCACGAGGGTTCTCGCTATTCCTTCTTTGTTCCATTCTTTCTTTTAATGATAAAAAATGTTGCATTTCCTGAAGTGTGATTCCTAGCACTTCTTTCGCTTCTACAATTCTTTTAATTCTTGCAATATCCTCATCCGTATACAGACGAATATTCCCCTCACTACGTTCTGGGGGATGAATTAAACCAATTTCCTCATAATAACGAAGTGTACGTTTTGTTAAACCGACTTGCTTTGTTACTTCATCAATTTTATACATGTTTATTCCTCCCTTCACTTAATTATTACATTTTACGTTAACGTTAACTTTTGTGCAACTGTTAGACTTTTGTAAATGTTTGTCATATTCAATTGTATTTTCCCTAAAGCAGTTTCATAATGAAAGAAAAGAGATAATAAGGAGAATTTCACATGAGTAAACCACTTATTTTCGCTCACCGCGGAGTAAAAGGAACACATCCCGAAAATACGATGATTGCCTTCCAAGAAGCAGAACGCATTGGCGCTCACGGAATTGAACTCGATGTCCACTTATCAAAAGATGGTGAACTTGTCGTAATTCACGATGAAACCGTCGATCGTACAACAAATGGCGTTGGACTTGTTTCGGAAAAAACGGTAGAGGAACTACAATCATTGGACGCTGGTAGCTATAAAGACCCTTCTTTCCATGAAGCAAAAATCCCAACGTTGCGTGAGGTTTTCATTTGGCTTTCCACAACGAACTTACAACTAAATATTGAATTAAAGACAGATGTTATTCATTACCCAAATATTGAGGAAAAAGCTGTTGCACTTGTGCGTGAATATCATCTTTCTAATCAAATTGTATTTTCATCATTTAACCATGACTCTGTTTCATTATTAGCAGAAATTGCTCCTGAAATCCCAAGAGCAATTTTATATGATACACCACTTGCTGATCCAATTGCCGAAGCAAAACATAGAGAAGCAAATGGATTACATCCAAACTTCCAGTTATTAACGAAAGAATTTGTGCAGTTAGCACAAGAGCAAGGGTATGTTTTCCGTCCATATACAATTAATGAATACAAAGATTTACAAACTATGATTGATTATGGTGTAGATGTCATCATTACTGATTGGCCAGCACGTGCCTTTGAGCTCCTTTCTTAATGGAAGGGGCTTTTTTATTTTCGAAATTTCATTGTTTAAAATAAATGAAAACCCTCAATACTAATACAATAACGCTTGTATTAATGAGGGGCTGAAAAAAGATGGATCAAACTATGAATCCAAAACTTAAAAAATATAAACGTCTTTTCTTCACCGCAATGTTTTCTTGCGTCCTTTTCTTCGTTTTTTCTTTTTTTGTTATTATTATAGTTGCAAAAATTATGGGACCTCCTCCTGTTGCGGTCCCGCAAACAAGCGTCTTTTACGCAAATGATGACACTGTTATAGGACAAAGTAATGAAATGCAAAAACGTTACAATGTATCTCTTAATGAAATTTCACCTTATGTAAAAGAGGCGACACTATCTATTGAAGATCAACGATTCTACAAACATCATGGCTTTGATATGAAACGTATTGCTGGTGCCATTGTTGCCGATTTAAAAGCGATGGCAAAAGTCCAAGGTGCTAGTACGATTACACAACAGTATGCTCGTAACCTTTACTTAGATCATGATAAAACGTGGAAACGTAAACTATTAGAAGCAATGTACACAATTCGCCTTGAGGTGAATTATAATAAAAATCATATTTTAGAAGGATATTTAAATACAATTTATTACGGACATGGCGCTTATGGCATCGAAGCTGCATCCCGTCTATATTTCGATAAAACGGCAAAAGAGTTAACATTAGCAGAAGCTAGTATGCTCGCAGGTATCCCGAAAGGGCCAAGTGTCTATTCGCCCTTTTTGAAAGAGGATCGTGCGAAAGGACGACAAGCTCTCATATTAGATGAAATGGTAGAACAAGGATATATTACGAAGCAACAAGCAGCCTTAGCGAAGAAAGAGCCACTAACTTTTGCCTCATTAGATACGAAAAAAGTAGCAGAGGTCGCACCATATTTCCAAGATGCTGTACAAGCTTCGCTCCTTCGTGATGTTGGATTAGACGAACAAGCTTTACAACGGGGTGGCTTGCGAATTTATACAACGCTAGACCCTAAACTACAAGCTGTAGCAGAACAAGCTGTAAAAGATCACATACCTGACACAACAAACATACAAACTGCTCTCGTCTCTATGAATCCAAAGACAGGTGAAGTGGCTGCTCTTGTTGGTGGAACTGATTATACTACAAGTCAATTTAACAGGGCTACACAAGCCATTCGTCAGCCTGGTTCTACATTTAAGCCATTTCTATATTATGCGGCATTAGAACGAGGATTCACGCCTGCTACGCGCTTAAAAAGCGAATATACTGTATTCACCTTAGGTGACGGCGTTTCAAAGTATAAACCGAAGAACTATAAAGATTATTATGCAGATGATTTCGTAACGATGGCACAAGCTCTCGCAGTCTCTGATAACATTTATGCTGTGAAAACGAATTTGTTTTTAGGCGATGACGCGCTTGCAAAAACAGCGAAACAATTTGGAATTAAAAGTGCATTAAAAGATGTTCCTTCTCTAGCTCTCGGTACATCACCAGTAAAACCAATTGAAATGGTTAACGCTTATAGCATGTTCGCAAACGGTGGAAAAGAAGTAAAACCTACTTTCATTCGCCGCATTATGGATCATGAAGGAAATATATTATACGATGCTCATTTAGAGAGTAAACAAGTTCTCGACAAGAGCAAAGCGTTTGTAATGGAAGAAATGATGACTGGTATGTTTAATAAGAAACTAAGCAGCTATGCTGCTGTAACTGGTCAATCGATGTTATCCAAACTATCAAGAACATATGCCGGCAAATCTGGTTCTACTGAAACGGATAGTTGGATGATTGGATTTACTCCGCAAATCGTAACTGGTGTGTGGGTCGGATATGATCAACCTAAATCTATTTCAAACGTAGCAGAACAAGGATATGCGAAGAAAATATGGACTGATACGATGGAGAAAGGGTTAGATGGACAACCAAAAAAAGAATTTAAACAACCAAGTGACGTCGTAGCGGTTAATATCAATCCAGAGAACGGTAAAATTGCTACAAAAAATTGTCCTATTTCTGTGAAAATGTATTTCGCTAAAGGTACCGAACCGACTGAATATTGTATGGATCACGTCGATGATAAAGAAGAATTTGAAAAAACGACTGAAGAAAAGAAAAAAACAAGTTGGTGGAAAAAATATCTTCCTTGGTAAAAAAATAGCTGACGGGCATCCGTCAGCTATTTTTTATTCACTTAATAATGCACAGCGCAATTCTTCACTAGATTCGTTCCAAATCGCTTCATTATGTTCTTTCAAGAACGTACCAAGTACTTTTTTAGATGATTCATCCATATGTTCAACCATAATGTGACGCTTCAATGATTTATCCATTTTATTTACGTGCTCTGGAAGTGATTTATATCCGCGGCGAATTTCACGGTCTACTGTCATTTCACAAGCTGTTACACCTGCGTAATACGCACCTGTCGCAGTTCTTTCAATCGTTACCCAAACAAGCCAAAATGGTTTTCCGTTTGGAACTTCATCTTTATTTGTTAAAAACTTAATACCTTTTTCTACTGTACTACGCGCGTGCATCGCACCAATATCAACGAATGCAGTTTTCTCTAGTACATCAACAAATACAGGTGAAATGTTTTCTAAGCTTAATGCCCCAACACCAAATCCACCATGTCCATCTGTTGAATCATTTTTCACGATATTAAAACCGATTTTTTTCTTTTTCTCTGTCATATGTAAAATCCTCCTCACTTAAAAATTATAAAAGGCCAAAAATAGGCGCAATGATGCTATCTAAAAATACAAATACATGCGGAATAACTACCTGGAAAATAGGTTGAATTGTGTAATTACTAAGCGGTGTAATAACGAGAATTAATAACGCAATTGCCCCGTATTTTTCATACTGTGTCATTTTCGCGCGAATATTTGCTGGCGCTAAATCTTCCACTACACGATACCCATCAAGTGGCGGGATCGGTAATAAGTTAAATACAAGTAAAACGATATTCAGCATAATAAAAATCTGGAAAAATTGAGCTAACGTATCTGCTACTGCAGATGGAATTGAGTATAATACACCAAATTTTAATAAGCTATACCAAATAATTAAACCAATTGCGCTTAAAATTAAATTACTAATCGGCCCCGCAATTGAAACTAATACACCTGCAAGACGCGGTCTTTTAAAGTTATATGGGTTAACAGGAACCGGTCTTGCCCAACCGAATCCAAGAATTAATACTGCAATCAAACCTATAGGATCTAAGTGTGCCATCGGTGATAAAGTCAAACGACCTTGTCTCTTTGCTGTATCGTCTCCAAATTTATATGCTACATATGCATGTGCAAATTCATGAACTGATAATGCGATAATAATGGCCATTGCTACCAAAGGAATTTGGTGCAACGGGTATCTAAATAACTGATCCATGCTTCATCTCCTCTTCCATATGTCAAAAAAAGAAATTATTTGTTTTTTCGATTGTTCTTCCCTATAATCCGCTATAATAAGAGTGTAACTTACATAAAAGGAGCGATTGTACATGCCATACGTAACAGTGAAAATGCTAGAAGGACGCACAGAAGAACAAAAGAAAGCTCTTGCTGAGAAAGTAACAGCAGCAGTAAGCGAAACAACTGGTGCTCCTGAAGAAAACATCGTTGTTTTCATCGAAGAAATGTCTAAAAACCATTATGCAGTTGGCGGAAAACGCTTAAGCGACAAATAATTTCAAGTTTTTTCATAAGAAGCAGCCATTAGCTGCTTCTTATTTCTTTCCTTCTAACAACTCAATAATTCTCTCTTTATATTTTCCTTTTCTTCCATCTTCATAGATTAAATCATGCGGATAGAATAGCTTTTGATCCGTTCTTTTCTTACCTGTAATCGCCTCAACAATATCCGACTCACGTGAAAGCTCTCTAAGCTCTCCGTTTGGCATAAGAAGTAGGATTGGTAGACGCTCTTCTTCTTCTCCTGCACGATAAAAGTCATACGGTAAGTCTGATGTTGAATCGACTACTAAATAATACTCCGGATCAAGTCCAATCTTTTTAAATAAACTACTTAATTCCATCCAATTATCTAAACCGTGTTTATCTGTAAACTCTACATATTTAAATAGATTTCGATTCATAAAACGGCGGCATAAATCGCTTAAAATTGGATCTTCTTCTTCCTGCCATACTTGGAAGTAGTAATACATAACGTTCTCGTCTAACTTTAAATAATCCTCTACTGTTACTTCTTCTTCAAATAAAGAATAGAAATGAACAGGATGATTTTTAAATGTATAATACTTCTCGTGCAGTGATTTCGCACGGTGTAAAATCTTCGTTAAAATAACTTCTGCACTTCGCGTTACCGGGTGGAAATATACTTGCCAATACATTTGATAACGACTCATAATGTAATGCTCAACAGCATGCATACCACTATTTTTAATGACTACTTGATTCCCATACGGACGCATTACACGCAGTATACGTTCCATATCGAAGTTTCCGTACTTTACGCCTGTAAAATAAGCATCTCTTAATAAATAATCCATACGATCCGCATCAATTTGACTCGAAATCATACTAATCGCTAATTTATTAGTAGACGTTTTTGCAATTACATCTGCTACCTTTTGTGGAAACTCCTTATCAACACGACTTAATACATCATTAATCTCCGTATCGCCTACGATAATCTTTTGCGTAAATTTCTCATGATCTAATGAAAATACTTTTTCAAACGAGTGAGAAAATGGGCCGTGGCCGACATCATGAAGTAATGCCGCACATAAACATAACAATCTATCTTCAGCATTCCAATTTGGTCTGCCATCAAACACATCATCAATCATACGACGAATAATTTCGTATACACCTAACGAATGAGTAAAGCGACTATGCTCTGCACCGTGAAATGTAAAAAATGTCGTTCCAAGCTGCTTAATACGGCGCAAGCGTTGAAATTCTTTCGTTCCGATTAAATCCCAAATAACACGATCACGCACGTGCACATATTTATGTACTGGGTCTTTAAACACTTTTGTTTCGCTGAGTTTGTCGTTTAAATATACCACTTTCCGACATCCCCCTTTCTTTACTACATTCTTACTTTATATTATAAACGAAATGAGAAACAGAAAGAAATGAAAGACTGTATTAATTCCCTTTATAAAAAGAAAAAATCACCTTTACCGAAGTAAAAGTGATTTCCTTTATACATTATTTACCTAAAACGAATTCAGCAACTTCGTCTAAGATCATATCTTTCCCTAGTGGGAAGTAACCTTTGTTTAAGTCTTCATTTTTAATTGTAAATACGTGGTTATTTTTAACAGCGTTCATGTTTTTCCAAATTGATTCTTCTTGGAATTCTTTTAAGCGCTGAGAACCGTCACCAGTTGTAAATACGAATAAGTAATCTGGGTTGTAATCGATTAAAGCTTCTTTTTGTACTTGTACTAACGGTTTATCAGTTGGTGTACCTTTAACTGCCGGTAGTTTTAAATCATTAAAGATTACGCTACCGTAACCGTAGTCACCGTATACGCGGAAAGCATTTGGATATGCAGCCATTTTCATAAATGTTGCTTCACCAGTTTTAGCGACGATTTTGTCATGTAATTTGCTTGCTTTTTCATCATACTTTTTGAACCATTCTTTTGTTTCTTTTTCTTTACCGAGGATTTGACCTACTTCTTCGAATTTTGGACGCCATTGATCTAACGGAGTGTTTAACATAACTGTTGGTGCAATTTTAGATAATTGGTCATAAATCTTTTCTTGACGATTATTTACAAGAATTAAATCTGGTTTTGCAGCAGCTACTGCTTCGATGTTAATTTTATCGCCCCAAGCAGAACCAACGGGTTTAACGTCTTTTAGTTTCTTTTCAATATGTGCATCAATTTTTTCTTGAGATGTATTAGCAGTAATAACCGGTTTCATACCGAAAATTAGTAATTCTTCTGTTGAACCACTAAGGTCAGCAATTTTCTTTGGGTTTGCAGGAATTTTAATTTCCCCTTTTGCATGTTTTACAGTGCGCTCTTCAGTCTTTGCATCTGCTTTCTTTTCTTCTTCTTTGTTAGAACAAGCTGCAAATAGTACAGAAGTCACAACTAGTACCATTGCTAATAGTGCCATTTTAAAATTCTTCATGTTCCCACTCCTTCTAGCTGTATTTATCTTATAAGTTACAATGAACTATAAGAAACAAAGATAACAATTAATTAATATATATTTATTAACTGTTGTTAATAACCCATTCTAACGGGCGTTCAACTTCCCATTCATATATAAGAAGCTCAACGTCCATTAGAAGCCCCCTCTTTACGAGGGGGTTCTACTTATGCTTTTTTACGCAATTGATTACTAATCATCGCTAAATCATATGTTAAACAAATTGGCTTACAGTTTACTGGACATGGAACGATTTGAGCTTCAATCTCAAATACGTTACGAAGTGTTTCACTTGTCATAACTTCATCTGGTGTTCCTTGTTTCATTAACTTACCTGCTTTTAATGCAATCATATGATCAGAGAAACGAGAAGCGTGGTTTAAGTCATGGATAACCATAACAATCGTTCTACCTTCTTCTTCATTTAACTTTTTCAATAAGTTTAATACTTCTAATTGATGAGCCATATCTAAGTACGTTGTTGGTTCATCCAATACAAGTAATTCTGTTCCTTGTGCAAGAGCCATTGCGATCCAAACACGTTGACGTTGGCCACCTGATAGCGCTTCTGCTGGACGATTCGCAAATTCTTTCATTCCTGTCACTTCAAGTGCCCAGTTAATGTAGCGATAATCCTCTTCTTTCAACGTGCCAAACCCTTTTTGATGAGGGAATCTTCCATATGACACAAGCTCAAATACAGTAAGACCCGTTGGCACTTCTGCAGTTTGTGGTAAAATCGCCATTTTCTTTGCAATTTCTTTCGTTGGCTGTTTCTCAATTGCTTTTCCGTCAAGATAAACAGTACCTTGCTTTGCCTTCAAAATACGAGACGCCGTTTTTAATAATGTGGACTTCCCACAACCATTTGGTCCAATAATTGTTGTAATTTTCCCTTCCGGAATTTCAACTGTTAACCCGTCAATAATTAAACCTTCATTATAGCCAACAGATACCGCATCCACCGCTAAAGTTGCCATACGAAAAGCCTCCCTTTATTTTGTCCTCATAAGTAAATAAATGAAATATGGTGCACCAATTACAGAAATAACAAGACCGACTGGTATTTCTGAAGTTGTTAATACACTTCTTGAAATTACGTCTGCAAATAAAAGTAAAAACGTTCCTATTAGCGCAGCTGTGGGCAACATAATTTGATGTTTACCACCAACAAGGCGCCTTGCTAAATGCGGGGCCATTAAACCGATAAAGCCAATTCCGCCTGCAACAGCAACAGATGCACCTGCTAAACAAACTGCAATAAATAATAATTTACGTCTTTCTTTTTCTACGTTTACACCAAGGCCAACTGCTGTAGAATCGCCTAGGTTCATTACATTTAATATGTGTGCTTTACTTATAGCAAGCGGTAAGAAAATAACCATCCATGGAAGTACACTTAATACGAATTTCCAATCTGTACCCCATAGACTTCCCGCCAGCCAAATCGTAGCAAAACGAAAATCGTTAGATGTCATCTTCATAGAGAAAATTAAACTAACAGCTCCAAATCCAGCTGCAACGGCAATACCGACAAGTATTAATCGAGTCGATGAAACGCCGTCTTTCCATGCTAGTAAATAAATAATTACCGCTGCTAATATCGCTCCAACTAGTGCGAAGAATGGAAGAATGAATACAGATAAAAATGTACCAGTCCCTACTTTCCCGAAGAAGAAGTAGACGAATATAACAACTGTTAATCCCGCTCCAGCATTAATACCTATAATACCTGGATCAGCAAGCGGATTTCGTGATAAACCTTGCAAAATCGCACCTGACATAGCTAAAGCAGATCCGACTAGTATAGCAATTACCATACGCGGCATACGGAATTCAAATAAAATAACAGACTGATCTTCAGCCCCTAGTCCAACCAATGACTTTAATACGTCCATTGGCGGGATTTTAAAAGTTCCTGTATTTAAACTAATAAGAAATATAGAAACGATTAGTCCTACTAAAATCGTTAATATAGAAATGTTCTTTTTTGTTAAGACACTCGTCCTCACATCTTTCCTCTCCCTTCATTACGTGCTAAGTAGAGGAAGAATGGAACCCCAATTAGCGCTGTAATTGCTCCAATTGGCGTTTCAAATGGCGGGTTAATAACGCGAGATAACATATCTGCACATTCAATTAACAGCCCACCTAAGACCGCAGAACATGGAATAACCCATCTATAGTCCGAGCCTACAAGAAAACGAGTCATATGCGGAATTACAAGACCAACAAATCCAACTGATCCTGCCATGGAAACTGCGGAACCCGTTAAAACAAGAACAAGTACTGTTCCGATAAATTTAATCAATGTCGTATTTTGACCAAGTCCAATTGCAATTTCTTCACCGAAGCTCAAAATTGTAATATATCTCGACATCATAATTGCGATAAAAAGACAAACAAGGCCAATTGGCACTAACATATTAATACTTTGCCATTTCACTCCAGCAACTCCGCCTGCATTCCACATGCTTACCTCTTGGGCAAGATTGAAATACAATGCGATTCCAGATGAAATTGCCCCTAATAAAGCACTAATAGCTGCACCTGCTAAAGCTAATTTCACAGGTGTTAATCCACCTGGTGAAGAAGACCCAATTCCATATACAATGCTTGCACCAAACGCAGCTCCAATAAAAGATGCGATAACAAACATTAAATAAGGTGAATTAGGAAAAAATGCATACATAATTGCAATTCCAAATACAGCCCCATCTGTAATCCCCATTAACGATGGTGAAGCAAGTGGATTTCGCGTCATACCTTGCATAATTGCTCCTGATACCGCTAAAAAGGCACCTGCAACTACGCCCCCTATTGCTCTAGGCATGCGAAGCTCTTGAATTACATTATGATGTGTAATAGATCCATCAAACTGAAATACAGCTTGCCATACAGTCTTTAAACTAATATCTGCAGCCCCAAAAGAAATAGAAACTGCCATGCTTAAAGCTAACAAAACTGTACCCGCTACTAAAATAATAGAAGCGATAAGCGGTCTGCTCTTAATCTCTTTAACATTCTCTTCTTGCTGTTCTATACTGCTTGCGCTCGCTTCCATCCCTCAACCATCCTAACTAACAACATATATTTATTGAAATGAAATTTATTCTCAAATAGTAATAAAAAAATTAGGTGAATTGTTATTCTCCTGATAATGATTATCAGAATCAGACACTTCTATTCTACCTATCGCTTTAAAAGACTGTCAACCATTATTTTGAAATATAAATTTATATAAATTGGAATTTCAATACAAAAGTTATATCTATCCTTTAGAAAACGTTCGTCCACACAAGAGTACTTTCGCAGAATAAATCATTCCTCTTATGGGCATAAAAAAGAAGAGTAATCTTTTCACTCTTCTTTTTCTTACTTATTTAACTTTGCTTCAATTTTTGCGATTAACTCATCTTCTGTTGGAGCCGCAACTGGACGGTTATTTACAAATGCGAATGATTTTTTACGACCAGGACCACAGTAAGACTGACATCCAACTTCAATCGTTGCACATGAATCTACTTTTTTTAACTTCGGAACTAACGTTTTAACGTTCGTTGCCTGACAGTCATCGCACACGCGAAACTCGTTTCCCATTATATAACACTTCCTCTATTTTAAACTTTTCTCAAGTACATTTAAAAATAAACACTAAATGGTATTTTACCGCTCTTTGAAGCTCGTTGCAAGTTTCCCTACAAAGCCTATTCTCTACATAATGCTACATATTTATATGCTCTTCTACAGAAGCGCTCACCATTCATGGGAAAATTTTTACCTTTCATCGAAATCTACCATATTTTTAAAAGCTTTGTATAAAAGTTTATTTTTTTGCCCATTATAAAAATAGGAAGTTCATAAAAAGAAAGGGAGTTGAATCTATGAAAGTAAGACAAGATGCTTGGACAGATGAGGATGATTTATTACTTGCTGAAACGGTACTTCGTCATGTTAGAGAAGGAAGTACGCAATTAAATGCATTTGAGGAAGTAGGGGATCAGTTAAATCGTACATCTGCTGCTTGTGGTTTCCGCTGGAATGCTGTTGTTCGCTATAGCTACGAACAAGCTCTTCAACTAGCAAAAAAACATCGTAAAGATAAAATGCGTGCTGCAAGCGGTGAACAAGCAAAAAAACGTTTACTTTATACACCACCAGCTTCAGATTCGATAACTGATTATGAAGAATTAGTACAAGAAGAATCAATCGTACAATATAAAGAAGCTATTCCATATCAAGAATCTACTGCTCCTGCTGCAAGAAGCTCTATGACAATGCAAGATGTTATTTATTTTTTACAAACAGTCGGATCTTCAAATATAAAAGTGACAGCTCTTGAAAACGAGAATACGAGATTGAAACAAGAAATTAAAGCACAAATCCTTCGGAATGAGGAACTAGAAAAGAAACTAGAAAAATTGGAAAAGCAATCTCATACTGTACAAGAAGATTACGAAACACTTATGAACATTATGAACCGAGCTCGTAAATTGGCAGTCATGGATGACGAAGAACGTTCTCAAACATCTTTCCGAATGGACCGAAACGGTAATTTAGAAAAAATTGCAGAATAAAAAGGATGCATGTAATGCATCCTTTTTATTATTTCACCTATAAGCTCCCCCTTTATATGTGAGAAAACTCCATTCTTCATTTTTTGCTATAATAGAGATTGTCATTTTAAAGATAAGGGGTTAGTTATATGAGCAATTCCCGTTCCATTTTATCTCAGCCAGAGTGGCGCATTGTAGATCAATCTAGTTTGGGACCAACATTCCATGCACTTCAGTCATTCGCAATGGATGACACATTATGCACAAGCATTGGAAATGGCAAGTCAGCCGCAACAATGCGTTCTTGGGTTCATCACAATACAATTGTCCTTGGCATTCAAGATTCACGCCTTCCGCATTTAGAAGAAGGTATTTCTTTTTTAAAACAAAACAACTTCAATGTTATTGTCCGTAATTCTGGCGGGCTTGCGGTCGTGCTTGATGAAGGTGTTTTAAACGTATCACTTTTATTCCAAGAAACAGAAAAAGGTATCGATATCGATCTTGGATACGATACAATGTGGCATTTGATTAAGGAGATGTTAAAGGATTACGACGTTACTATCGAGGCAAAAGAAATTGTCGGCTCTTACTGTCCTGGTAGTTATGACTTAAGTATTCGCGATCAAAAATTCGCTGGTATTTCACAACGTCGTATTCGCGGCGGTGTCGCTGTCCAAATCTATCTCTGCGCTACCGGAAGTGGCTCTGAGCGTGCCGCACTCGTTCGTGATTTTTACAGCCTAGCAATTCAAGGGGAAGAAACACGCTTTACGTACCCTGAAATTGTACCAAGTACGATGGCCTCACTCTCAGAATTACTTGGCGAAACCATTACAGTACAAGATTTAATGATGCGTCTTTTAAAAACATTGCAGCAATTCGCTCCAAAGTTAACACCATCTCAATTAACAATAGATGAGATTCCTTTATATGAGACGAATTTACAACGTATTATTGATCGTAATAATAAAGCACTTGGTTTAGAAAAATAAAGACCGTCGCTATAATAGCGACGGTCTTTATTTCAATTCATTATAGAATTAAAGTGCTTGAGCTGCTGTAATTAAAGCTAACTTGTACACTTCTTCTTCGTTACATCCACGAGATAGGTCATTTACAGGCATGTTTAAGCCTTGTAAGATTGGCCCTACTGCTTCGAAGTTACCTAAACGTTGAGCGATTTTGTAGCCGATATTACCAGCTTCTAAGCTTGGGAATACGAATACGTTAGCATCACCTTTAATTGTAGAACCTGGAGCTTTTTTCTCAGCTACAGATGGTACGAATGCAGCATCGAATTGGAATTCTCCATCTAAAGTTAACTCAGGAGCCATTTCTTTTGCAATGCGAGTTGCTTCTACAACTTTTTCTGTTTCTGGAGATTTCGCAGAACCTTTTGTAGAGAAGCTTAACATAGCAACGCGTGGATCAATGCCGAATAACTCAGCAGTTTTCGCACTTTCGATACCGATTTCAGCTAAATCTTGACTGTTTGGTGCAATGTTAATTGCGCAATCAGCGAATACATATTTCTCTTCTTCACGTACCATGATGAATACGCCAGAAGTTTTTGTAACGCCTGGTTTTGTTTTAATAATTTGAAGTGCTGGACGAACTGTATCAGCTGTAGAGTGAGCTGCACCACTTACTAGACCGTGTGCTTTGCCCATGTATACAAGCATTGTACCGAAGTAGTTTTCGTCTTTAAGGATTTTGCGAGCGTCTTCTTCAGTTGCTTTACCTTTACGGCGTTCAACGAAAGATGCTACCATTGCATCCATTTCTTCGTATGTAGCTGGGTCGTAAATATCAACGCCTGCTAATGTTAAATTCATGCTAGCAGCTTTTGCGCTAATTTCTTCTCTATTACCAACTAAGATTGGTTTTACTAACTCTTCTTTTGCTAAACGCTCTGCAGCGCCTAAAATTCTTTCATCAGTTCCTTCAGGAAGTACGATAGAAATGCCTTTTCCTTGAACTTTTTCTTTTACTGTTGTAAATAAGTTGCTCACGAATAAACCCTCCTACATATGTTAAAAAAACTCTATCTTTAAGAATACTGCTTTTCTTCTATATTTTAAACTTATAGCTCCCAAAAAATAGATAAAATAAAAATGATTATATTTTCATAAAATTCAGCCGTTAAATTCACCTTGCTTAAACACTTAAATGTGACAATTTTATGCGCCAAGGTTTTATATAGATGATTTTAAAACTATATATGCTATAGTTAACGTGTAAAACTATCATTAACTGAGGTGAATAGAATGAGTGAAGCAACAACAACGTTAGATGGCTGGTATTGTTTACATGATTTACGTTCTATTGATTGGGCTGCATGGAAAACATTATCTAGCGACGAACGCGGACAAGCAGTGTCTGAATTTTTAAATGTCGTTGAAAAATGGAACGAAGTAGCTACTGCGAAAAAAGGTAGTCACGCAATGTATACAGTTGTTGGCCAAAAAGCTGATATTATGCTTATGATTTTACGTCCAACAATGGAAGAGTTAAATGAAATTGAGACAGAATTGAATAAAACAACTTTAGCTGAATATATGGTTCCTGCATATTCTTACGTATCTGTTGTTGAATTAAGCAACTATCTTCCAGCTGATGAGGATCCATACCAAAACCCGCAAATTTTAGCTCGCTTATATCCTGAATTGCCGAAAGCAAATCATATTTGCTTCTATCCAATGGATAAGCGTCGCCAAGGTGATGACAACTGGTACATGCTTCCTATGGAAGAGCGTAAAAAAATGATGTACAGTCATAGTAAAATTGGACGTCAATACGCAGGTAAAGTACGCCAAGTGATTTCAGGATCTGTTGGATTCGACGATTTCGAATGGGGCGTAACATTATTCGCTGACGATGTTCTTCAATTTAAAAAACTTATATATGAAATGCGCTTCGATGAAGTAAGTGCTCGTTATGGTGAATTTGGAACATTCTTCGTTGGAAACATTTTACCAGACGAAAAAGTAGAGAAATTTTTACACATATAAATGGTGAAAAGGAACGAAATTCGTTCCTTTTTTTATTCTTCTCTATATTTATCCTCAAAAATCCCCTTTTTTCTGCACTTTTGAAGAAAAACCGACATTTTTTCAAATTTATTGTAAAATTGTAACCTTTTTATATGTAAAGATATGCTAAAATGATACGAGCTATATGCTAAATAACGATGCGAAGGTGATAATCTATATGAAAAAAATTTTGTCTATTTTACTATTGCTTGTATTGTCAATTTCTTCCTTAGGAGTAACAACATCCCATGCGGAAGAAAAAATACATATTGAGGCAGCCGCTGCACTTTTATTTGATGCAGATACAGGAAAAATACTTCACGAGCAAAATCCAGATGAATTGCTAGCTATTGCTAGTATGTCGAAATTAATTGTTGTTTACGCTGTTTTAGAAGCAATTAAAGAAGGAAAAATCACATGGGATACGAAAGTAAATATTTCTGATTACGCTTATGAAGTCTCTCGTAATAATGAATTCTCTAATGTACCGTTCGAAAAAGGACGTCAATATACTGTAAAAGAATTATATCATTCTATTGTTATATTCTCTGCAAATGGATCTAGTATCGCTTTAGCAGAACTTCTTGCAGGAAGTGAGAAAAACTTCTTAAATCTTGCAAATGAACATGCTAAAAAGCTAGGATTAAAGAAATATAAATTTGTAAACGCTACGGGCTTAAATAACGCTGACTTAAAAGGAAAACATCCTGAGGGTACTGATCCAAATGCAGAAAACTCTATGTCAGCTCGTGATATGGGTATGCTTTCAAAAACAATGATTACAAAGTATCCAGAAATGCTAGAGGATACAAAACAAAGATTTAGAAACTTCCCAGACAATCACCCAAAACCAATTCGTATGGAAAACTGGAATTGGATGTTACCAGGAGCTGCTTTCGCTTATGAAGGTACTGATGGTTTAAAAACTGGAAGTTCTGATACAGCTGGATACGGATTTACTATTACTGCTAAACGTGGTGATGTACGTCTTATCTCGGTTATTATTAAAACAAAATCAATGGATGAACGTTTCACAGAATCTCGTGAATTAATTGAATATGGATTTAATAACTTTGAAAAACAAAAACTAAAAGTTAATAAGAACAATACAATCTCTGTAGTAAAAGGGAAAGAAGACCAAGTAACTGTTGCACCCGAAAAAGAAATAACAGTAATTGCGAAAAAAGGTAGCAAAGAACCTTATAAAATTGGGACTGAATTAGATAAATCTCTTGCTGAAGATGGACATTTAGTTGCTCCTATTAAGAAAGATGCCAAAGTAGGCTCAATTACTTTAGAATCAACTGATAAATATGGTTTCTTAGACGGTAGTAAAAGTATGAAAGTTACTGCAAAAACGACAGAGGAAGTTGAAAAAGCAAATTGGTTTGTGTTAACAATGCGCTCTATTGGTGATTTCTTCTCAAACTTATGGTCTAAAGTTTTTTAATAAAAAAGCTGGCTCACGCTAGCTTTTTTTATTTTCCGCTCTCAATGTAAAACTTCGTTTGGTTGTCATATCTGAGCCCTTTTCCTCATACGTATGAACTAGTAATTGTTACACACTTCATCTAGAGATAAACCTCTTTCCAAAAGGTATTCCAAAAAGAGAGGTGACACATAATGGGAGTTATTGCTTATAACGAAGAAGATGTAAAGTTGTTAGCTAGACTGATGCGTGCTGAAGCCGAAGGAGAAGGACAACAAGGAATGTTAATGGTCGGAAACGTTGGGGTAAATCGTGTCCGCGGAAATTGTTTAGACTTTAAAAGCATTCGTAATTTACGTCAAATGGTTTATCAAAACCCCGGCGGTTTTGAAGCAACGCAAAAAGGATACTTTTATCAACGGGCACGTGAACAAGATATTGCCCTAGCGAGACGGACCATTCAAGGGCAACGTTTTTGGCCTGCCAACTTTGCCTTATGGTTCTTTAGACCTGAAGGGGCATGTCCACCGACTTGGTATAACCAACAAAACTCTGGTCGCTTTAAAAAGCACTGCTTCTTCCAGCCATCTGCTGGAGACTGCCCTAGCGTATATTAAGGAATAAAAATGAGGAGGGATTTTTGAATGGCACAGCAACAAAATCCGTACTATGGAACAGGTTTTTATCAACCATCTGGAACTTATGTACAACCGCAACAAATGACTCAACAACAGCAGCAAGCGATGCAACAACAAACAGCTCAAGCTGCGCAAGCTCAATATGCAATTTCTCAAGGCATGTTACCTCTAGAGCAATCCTATATTGAAAATATCCTTCGTTTAAACAAAGGTAAGCAAGCTACGGTTGTAATGACTTATGAACGTGGCAGTTCCCTTGGTACACAATCTTATACAGGTATTATTGAAGCAGCTGGCCGTGACCATATTGTTATTAGTGAACCGCAATCAGGAAAACGCTATTTACTACTAATGATCTACTTAGATTACGTAGAGTTTCCAGAAGAAATTACGTATTTACCTAGTCAACAAGCAACTTATACTCCAAGACCATAAAAAAAGCTGGCAAATGCCAGCTTTTGTTTTTTTATAATCCTTTTACAACTGCAGTCCCTACTAGAATCCACGCCACAATAAACGCTACACCACCAAGAGGTGTAATTGGACCAAAGAACTTAATGCCTGTCGTACTTAATGCATACAAACTACCTGAGAACATAATAATTCCAGCTACCATTAGCCAACCAGCAGTAGTTAAAAGTGATGATTGAACCTTATCCATCAATAAAGCAACTACGAATAGTCCACCTGCATGAAACATTTGATATGTAACGCCTGTTTTCCAAACTTCTAACATTTTTGCAGAAATTTTATTTTCTAAACCGTGTGCTCCAAAGGCCCCTAACGCAACAGATAGCCCCGCTGCAATACAACCTAGTAAAAAGAAAATTTTCATCTTAATTCCCCTTTTTTACCTTTATCATAAGCAATTTTTGCATATAAGCCAAACGATTTATCTTCTAAAAATCAAATAAAGAATTACCGTTTGCATCACTTTCTTTTATATATACTGGCTCCCCAGAAACAGGTGCAATTGGTTGCATAGTTGTTACTGGTTGTGATCCAATTACTTGCGATTGAATTTTCGGTTCTCTATATGTAGATGTTTCAACTTGTTCATCTAATAATAAGTCACATAAAGCACGCACAACTAATAAATGTTCTTTTGACTTTTGTCCTTCACTACTTTTTGCCTTCACAATTTCATTCGCCATTTTATTTAAAATCTTGTCGCTAGATATTTGCATTCCTTATCACCTCGTACTTTGTAATTCTTTCTCGAATTGTCCCAATTTTTCTACTGAACCAAATACTATTATCATATCACGTTCTTTCAATTTTTCCTGCCCTGTTGGATTATGTATAATATTCCCATTTCTTGAAATCGCTAATATTGTTACATCAAACTGATTCCTTACATTACTCTCTAGTAACGATTTACCAACTAATATTGAATCTTTTCCAACTAGAATTTCTTCAATGACAAATGACTGTTCTACTCCATACAACACTGTATCAATATAATGAACGGTTAATGGATTTGCAATACCTTTTGCGATATGAATACCCGCCATACTAGATGGGTTAATAACCTTATTTGCACCAGCACGCCTTAATTTCTCTTCAGTTTCTGGCTTTTCAGATCTCGCCACAATTTTAATCGTATCGTTTAACCCTCTTGCTGTTAATGTAATAAATACATTTTCGGCATCATTTGCAACAATAGCAACTAAACCAGCTGCTTTTAAAATTCCGGCATTATGTAATACTTGATCTTCCGTTGCATCTCCATGTACAAATAAAAGCTTTTCCTGCTCCAATATACTTTCATCTTTATCAACAACGACAAATGGAATATTCTTTTCTTGCAATTCATGTACAACTTGAAGCCCCACTCTACCGCAACCACATACTATAATATGATTTTTCAACTGCGCTATTTGTTTATCCATCTTCTTCCTCCGTACTGCATGAAATAAATTCCCTTCAATAATCATAGCTGCCACTACCCCAATTGCATACGTAACAATACCTACGCCAACAGGAATAATAAGAAGCGCAAATACTTTCCCCGCTTGCGTTACAGGAACGGCATCTCCGTATCCAACAGTCAATACAGTAATCATTGTCATCCAAAATGCTTGAAACAAACTAATCTCTTCAATCGTCATAAATCCTATCGTTCCTAGAATTACAACAAAAGTCATACATATAACTGCTATCCATAATTGCTTACGTGCATTCATACCGTGTTTCAACTCTTTTCTCTATCTACAATCTTTGCCAGTGGAAATAAAATACGTATATACTAGATACGGAATCTATGAAAGAGGTTGATATAATGAAGACATTTCTTTCCGCCTTACAATGGGCACTATTTATTTTAGCTGGAAGCCTTATTGTACCAATTAGTGTCGCAACTAGTTATGGTCTTAATGGCGCTGAAGCCATCGCATTCGTACAAAGAACATTATTTGTTCTAGGTTTTGCTGGTCTCTTGCAAGCTATATTTGGGCATAAACTTCCTATTCAAGAAGGTCCTGCTGGCCTTTGGTGGGGAATTTTCTCCCTTTACGCAAGTTTAGGCGTCGTACTATTTGGATCAAATAATGAGACACTTAAAGTTCTTCAATATGCTTTCTTATTAAGCGGTATTATTTGTATTATTCTTAGCGTTTTTGGACTTATTGATAAACTCGTTCGCTATTTTACACCGACAGTCATTGGAACGTATTTATTTCTTCTTGTCGCGCAGCTTAGTGGCTCCTTCTTAAAGGGAATGTTTGGCCTTGATGGAAAACATACAGAAGTACAACCTAACGTATTTATTCTTTCACTCATTGTTATTTTACTATCCTTTTTCATCATGAAGCTACCTATTACTGGACAATATTCCGTTCTTTTCAGTATCGTATGCGGCTGGATATTATTCGCATGCTTCGGATTATCTAATCCAATAACACCAGTGACAGACATAATCCGTTTTCCATCCTTATTTGTTTTCGGAATGCCTCGTGTTGAATGGAACATGGTAATTACGGTCATTTTCGTTACACTCTTACTTCTAACAAATATGTTAGCAAGTATTCGCGTTGTACAAAAGGTTGTCTCTAAATATGAAGAAAACGCTGCATCAGATCGTTTTAAACAAGCTGGCATTATAACAGGAATCAACCAATTGCTAGGCGGCCTATTTTCAGCTATTGGGCCTGTCGCTATTTCTGGATCAGCAGGTTTTATTGCAACGACTAATATTTATAAACGTCTCCCGTTTATATTAGGGTCAAGCTTTATTATTGTCGTTAGTATATTTCCAAAGATTACTTCATTCTTTGCAGCAATCCCTGTTGCAGTTGGTTATGCCGCTATTTATCCTGTATTCGCAAGCATGATTGGCCTCGCCTTTCGAGAATACGAAACTGTCCAGGATAAAGAACGATTATTTAAAGTAGCCGGTCTTTCAATCTTTACGGGAGTCGGAGTTATGTTTGTTCCAGCAGGAGCATATTCCACACTTCCACCATTTCTAGCATCGTTTTTAAGTAATGGTCTCGTTCTTGGATCTGTAATGGCAATCTTGCTAGAAATACTATTTTCTCGTTCCACAGCAAAACAAATATCTTAAATTGGAAAACTTCCATTATTGCACTCTACCTTTAGAGTTGTTACGATAAAATCAAACTTTAATCATTGGGGTTTTATTCATCCCCAATGATTATTAACCAATATTATGAGCAACACACTCATAATAATTTATCTACTTCTTTTCAAAGAGGTTTGATGTCTTACTATTATTCCTCAATCTCTTCATGAACATGTATTTTGATTTCAATTAAAGAAAGGAATTTTCTATATGACTTATAAAATGATTGTTTTAGATTTAGATGATACTTTATTACGTGATGACCATACTATTTCACCTCGTACGAAAGAAGCGTTAATGACTGCACAAGAGCAAGGCGTAAAGGTTGTACTTGCTTCTGGACGTCCAACGTTCGGTATGCGCAATGTAGCGAAAGAACTTCGTTTAGAAGAATACGGCAGTTTCATTTTATCTTTTAATGGTGCAAAAATTATTAACTGTAAAACAAACGAAGAAATCTTTAGTAGTACACTATCTCCTGAAATCGTTCACAACCTATTTGAAATTAGTCAAACTGAAGATGTATGGATTCATACTTATATGGGCGATGATATCGTAACGGAAGAAAATAATCCTTATACTGAAATTGAGGGCGATATTACTGGTATGCCAATTGTTGTAGTAGATGACTTTAAAGCTGCAGTTAAAGAGCCCGTAGTAAAAGTATTAATGAATAAAGAAGCTGAACGCCTTGTTGAAGTTGAAAAGAAACTACAAAAACAGCTAGAAGGCCAATTAAGCGTGATGCGTTCGAAACCATTCTTCTTAGAATTTACTAAAGCTGGTGTTACAAAAGGAACGAGCTTAAACAAACTGATCCAAAAGCTTGGCATTAAGCGTGAAGAAGTTATCGCAATGGGCGATAGCTATAACGACCAAGCGATGATTGAATTTGCTGGTCTTGGCGTTGCAATGGGCAATGCACCTGATGATATTAAAGAAATTGCAAACTACGTAACAGATACAAATATGAACGATGGTGTTGCAAAAGTTGTAGAGAAATTCGTTTTAAAAACGGATGTACTTGTTTAATATTTTCATTCACAAAACCTATTTGAAGTCAAATACTTCAAATAGGTTTTTATTTAAATTCTCATGCTTTTGTGACTATATTTTGAACTTTGCACTATTCTCGTAGTGTAAACTTTCTTTTTGTATATAATGAAACAAAATAGACTATTTTATTTTGAAAAAGAATACAAATTTACTATATACAAGCATACGTTAAAGGAGGCTACTTTATGTTATCTACACCAATCGGACGATTAAGAGCAATTGGACTAGTTGAGGGTATTTCTTTCCTATTACTATTATTTGTAGCAATGCCATTGAAATATTTCGCAGGATTTGCAACAGCTGTTAAAATTACAGGCATGGCTCATGGTGTTCTATTTATTCTATTCATCTTTGCAGTAATTCAAGTAACAATCGTACACCGTAAATCAATTTTATGGGCACTTGGAGCATTTGCTTCATCAGTTATCCCATTTGGCACTTTTGTACTAGATGCAAAATTAAAGAACGAGCAACAATAATAATAAAAAGGTAGTTAACGACTGTTAACTACCTTTTCTATTTATAAATTTGGAATTTCCCAATCAATTTCTCTTTCGCCCATATTAGCTAAAATCGTATTTACTTTAGAATATGGCTTACTACCAAAGAAACCACGTCTTGCCGATAATGGGCTTGGATGTACAGATTCGATAATATGATGATTTGGATTCGTAATTAACTTCTTCTTCGCCTGCGCATGGCGCCCCCACAATATGAAAATAACTGGCTTTTCACGTTCATTCAACAGTTCAATTACACGATCTGTGAAGTGCTCCCATCCTTTTCCCTTATGAGAATTTGCTTCGCCTTGACGAACTGTTAATACGGTATTTAGTAATAATACTCCTTGTTCTGCCCATTTTACTAAATAACCGTTATTCGGGATTTCATAACCATATTCATCTCGAAGTTCTTTATACATATTTAACAATGACGGTGGTGTTTTAACACCAGGTTGCACAGAAAAGCTTAAACCATGCGCTTGATTCGGTCCATGATATGGATCTTGTCCTAAAATAACAACCTTTGTATTTTCATAACTTGTATACTGAAGAGCGTTAAAAATATCTTCTACCTTCGGATAAACAACATACGTGCTGTATTCTTCTGTCAAAAAACTGGATAGAGTAAGATAATACTCTTTCTGGAATTCAGGTGCCAATAGTGGCTCCCAATCATTCTTTAAAATATTTTCCATACTGTCACTTCCTGTCTAATTAATTCACCATATCCTGTCTTGTAAATACTACGAACGAAATAACAAGAGAAACAACTGCCCAAACAGTTAAATTCATCAAAGAAAATCCCATCGATAAACCTTGTAATGCAGGTAATTTTCCTGATAAATAATCCGTTAATGATAGATTCACACTAAAAATATATTTGGCGCCTTCCCAAGATGTTGCGAACGAGCTTAAAATACCGCCTGCAATTAATGCAGCTAGCATAACGCCCATACCAGCTGGTGTATTACGAATTAAAACAGAGACCATAAATGATATAGTTCCGACAACGATAGCAACAAACCAGGCTAGTCCATACGCCATTAAGATGTATTGCCACTGCGGAATAAGATGCACAAAGTTCGTATTTAACGTTTCCTTATCAATAACGAATCCTGTTAAAACAGGTAAATTCCATCCCGAGTACCCAAATACAAGCCCTGATAATATGTAAGCAAACAAACCTACAAGAAACAGTATGAGCGAAATGAAAAATAACATCGTCACGTATTTACTAAGGAGTATTTTCCAGCGCCGAATTGGCCGCGTAAGTAACATCTTCATCGTCCCATCACTTCGTTCTCCTGAAACGATATCAATGGCTACAATCATTACAAGAAGCGGAATAAATAATGTAATTCCTTGTTCAATAAATGCTCTGACAAAAGTCGGTGCACCCGGTGCCATCGGATTAATATCATGATCTAAATAATATTGTTGTTGCTCAACTCTTACCTTTAACCAATCACGCCATTCTTCTGGCAACCTAGAATTGTTCAACCGGTTCTGAGAATCAACAATTTGCTGTTGCAATGAAACCTTCCAATCAGTTGTACCGAGTCTTTTTTGTGTCGTTTCTATTTCACGATACTGCGCATACACAAAAAGCGGGATCAAGATTGCTAAAATAAGCATGACAACAAAAATACGTTTCTTGCGGTAAATCTTTTCTGATTCATTTAAAACTAGATTCGCAAATTCACGCATGCTGCTCACCCCTTGTGAGTTCAATAAATAAATCTTCTAGCGTAAATACAAGCTCCTTAACGCTATGTACATCTATTTCATTTTCGACAAAGTGTTTATTCCAACTACTTATAGATGCAATATCCATGCGGCATAGTAATCGCTCGCCTTCTACACTCACTTCCCTTACTTCTTCGGCCGCTTCTAGCATATCTTTCGCCTTAGAAATCGGTGTAACAATCCATTCTACACGATCACTTGCTGTTTTAATTAATTCTTCAACCTTGGCAACTGTTATCATCTTTCCTTTATGAATAATAGCAACGCGATCGCATATCATTTGCACTTCACTTAGCAAGTGACTTGAAATAAACACGCTCATATTTTCTTCTTTTACAAGCTTATGTATAAATTCCCTAAGTTCTCTAATCCCTGCTGGATCTAAACCATTCGTTGGCTCATCTAATATGAGCAATTTTGGATTCCCAAGGAGCGCCTGCGCAATTCCAAGGCGTTGTTTCATACCAAGTGAGTACGTTTTTACCTTGTCATGAATTCTTTCATCTAAATGAACCATTTCAGCAATTTCAATAATACGTTCATCTGATATATCACCTAACATACGAGCAAATTGCTTTAAATTTTCCCATCCCGTTAAATATGTATACAACTCTGGGTTTTCAACGATACTCCCAATTTGACGCATCGCTTCTCTGAAATTTTCCTTAATCGAATAACCACCAATAGAAATCGTACCTTCTGTCGCCTTAATCAATCCGACTAACATTCGAATGGTAGTCGTCTTTCCAGCACCATTTGGTCCTAAGAACCCGAACACTTCTCCTTGCTTTACATCAAAGGAAATATTCTCTACAAGAGTCTTCTTTCCAATTACCTTCTTCAAATCTCGTACGGAAAGTATCGTCGTCATTTTACCCCTCCTTGTTCTAGTTTTAATTTACTTACAACATTTTGAACTAAACGTTCTGCCATATACGTATAACCTACTTCGTTCGGATGAAAATGATCAGAGTATAATAAATCTTTCCCACGGTTTTGGAATAAATCAAATGTCGGTGTAATATACACATTTTTATCGTTTAGCGCTAACTTCTCTAAAGATGCATTCCAGTCCACAACAATGTTTGAAGACCCTTTTAAATCTTCTACATCTTCAAAAGGATTGTATAAACCAAGCCAAAAAATCGGACTATCTGTATTTAATTTACGAATTTCTTCTATAATTTTCTTTGCTTCATTTTGAAACGTTTCTGTGTCAGGACGATACGTCTCTAAATCTATTTTCCCAAGCGATTCCCAGCCTGGGAACAAATCATTCCCACCAATCGTTAACACGATTATATCTGCTTGCTTAATTGAATATTGAGCGCCATTACTTTCAATTTGTTTTAATAAATCGGGCATTTTTGCACCACTAACTGCTAAATTTGTTAATGCAATTTTTTGCTTATAATCTTTTTGTAAATCCTCTTTCATTCGCCCAACATAGCCAATTCCTTCTTTATCACCAACGCCACGCGTTAATGAATCACCTAAACTAACGATTTGTAACGTTCCCGTTTTCTTTTTCTCTTTTGCCACTACATCGGTCTTTTTAATTAAATTTGAAGCTTTCGGATTTAATACATCGTTTACACCTGAAACAAAGCCATATGCAAATAAACAGAAAGATGCAATTGTAATGAGTAGAATTACTTTTACTACTTTTGATCTCATATCAAAACCCCTTTTAGCCCTCATAGATTGTCCATAATTATACCAAACGAAATTTTGAAAAGCGATTTTCACACCTTCTCAATTACGTCGTTTCTCTATTTACTAACTCTGGTAATAACTCTATATGCTTCACATCTAATTTCTCTTCATTAATCTTTTCATATAATAATTCAAACGCTTTTACTCCAACGTTTTTACTAGAATGCGAAATCGTCGTTATACCCAATATATCCGCCACCTCTTGATCATCACACCCGATAATCGTAATATCCTCTGGAATACGAATTCCTTGTTTTTTTGCTTCTGTAACCATCCCCGCTGCAATATGGTTACAAGATACAAGGAACGCCGTCGGTTTTACTGACATATGAGCCCATTCTCTAATTACATTGCGTCCATCTTCCACTGTAAAACAACCCTCAAATTTCCAGGTCTCTAACGGTGTTACGATACTCTGTTGAAGCGAATCTTCATATGCCTTCTTTCGTCTTTGGCTATTAACACTATTACTTCTTCCAATACAATATCCAATATGTGTATGACCGGCATCTATTAAGCTTTTCATCCCAAGTGAAAATACTTTGTAGTAATCGATATGGACACTTGAAATGCATTTTGAATCTATTTCTTCACACATAACAATCGGGCCGAATTTTGTATATTCTTCAAGCTTCTCCTTACTATTTGCCCGAGAACAAATAATAACCCCATCAAGCTTTTTCATTTTTAACATATTTAAAATTTCTAGTTCTCTTTCTTCGCTATAATTCGTCTGGCAAAGCATCATATTATAATTATTCTTTGCTGTCTCTTTTGATATCCCCTCGATAATAGCGCTATAATATTGATCATTTACGTGTGGCAATAAAACGCCAATTACATTCGTTTTTCCTTTCACTAAATGAATTGCATTCACATTTTGCGTGTAATTTAATTCTTCTATAATCGCTAAAATTTCTTTTCGTTTCTGTTCATTTACGTACGGATGATTATTTAGTACACGTGAAACAGTTGAAACAGATACTCCAGCAAGTTCAGCAATCTTTCTTATATTTGTCATCTCATTTTCCCCTTCTCACAAAAATTCTCCCTTGACCTGGTAAGCTTTCCACAATATATCCTTTCCTAGCAAATACATTTAGAAAGGATATACAACTATGCTTCGATTCAAATTAGAATATATATTTTTCATTGGCGGTTTACTCATTCTTGCCATCGGTATTAATATGATGACGACAATTACTTCCTTTGGACTTAGCCCTTATGATTCCTTCTTTATTGCACTATATCAAAATTTTGGCATAAGTATTGGTTTTTGGATTTTCATGATTAACTTTGCTTTTACACTTATCGTACTCTTTTGGAATAAAAAACAAATTACAATCGGTACAATTGTAACGATGGTTCTTATTTCTCTTTTTGTTGATTGGATTGGTTCCATTACAACTATTATGGACGCTATCCGCTCTCTTCCAAAATATATAACACTTATTTGCGGAAATCTATTCGTTGGAGCTGGAATTGGTCTTTACGTCTCTACAAACCTTTGCGCAGCGCCTCAAGAAGCTTTCGTTTTAACGGTTGCTGAGAAGAAAAAATGGACGTTTAGAAGAACAGAGATTTCATTAGCCTTTTTATTTTTAACGTTAAGCTTTTTATTAGACGGACCTATCTATTTTGGAACAATCATCTTATCCTTTACAACAGGCTGGATTATCCAAGCATTTATTCAAGTTGGTACGCAGATTTTAAATAGAAAAGAGCCTATTAAGCAAGCTGCTTAATAGGCTCTTTCTGTTTTATGGTAAGGATACTACTTAGCATCCCCTTCAATTCGATAGTTCGCTTTCAAACAATCTATTTCTTCATACCCTTGCAACGTATGTAGAATATAATCATAATCAGCAAGAGACGCACGATGCGTTACAATTACAATTTCAGCCTTTCCTTTCTCTTCAAGCGGCATTTGAATAATTTTCTCAAAGCTAACTCCGCGCTCAGAGAACAATGAAGTAATTTTTGCAAATACACCAATTTCGTCTTTTACATGCAGTCTTAAAAACTTTTTCACGACAATTTCGTTTGGCTCTTTTAATACTTTTTGATATTGTGGGACTACAGCACTATTTCCTGTTACCCCTAATCTAATATTTTGCATTACAGCAACTAAATCCGAAACAACAGCTGTAGCTGTCGGTAAACTTCCTGCGCCTGGTCCATAAAACATCGTTTCTCCAACTGCTTCACCGTACACATACACAGCGTTATATTCATTTTGTACTGCCGCAAGAGGATGTGTATTTGGAAGTAAAGTTGGTTCAACTGTAACCTCCAATTTTTCACCATCTCGTTTTGCAAGACCGATTAATTTAATTGTATAACCTAAGCTCTTACTGTATTCAATATCTTCCTCTGTAATAGAGGTAATCCCTTTTACTTTCACGTCTCCAAGCTCTACATTTGTAGAGAAACCGAGAGTAGCTAAAATTGTCATTTTTCTTGCTGCATCTAAACCTTCTACATCTGATGTTGGATCTGCTTCTGCAAATCCAAGTTGTTGGGCTTCTTTTAACACGTCGTTGTATGCTCTCCCTTCGTCTGACATTTTCGTCAAAATAAAATTTGTCGTTCCATTTACAATTCCCATTACTTTCGTAATAAGATCTGAAGAAAGTCCTTCTACGATACTGCGTAAAATTGGAATTCCCCCTGCCACACTCGCCTCATAGAATAAATCAGCCTTATTATCTTTTGCTGTCGCTAATAATTCAGCTCCATGTAATGCCATTAAGTCTTTATTTGCAGTTACAACATGCTTTCCGCTTTTTAAAGCTTGTAAAATATATGATTTTGCATCATCAATGCCACCCATCACTTCAATGACAACATCAATATTTGGATTATCTAAAATTTCATTTGCATCTTGTGTTAATAGAGTAGAAGGTACCTCTACCTCTCTCTCTTTCTCAATGTTTTGCACTAATACTTTCGTTACCTTCACTGGACAACCTACTTGGTGTATGAGTCGTTCTTGATGATCCGTAATAATACGAACCACACCACTGCCAACTGTCCCAAGACCTAATAATCCAACTTGAATTTCTTTCATAGTACTGTCCACCCCTCAAAAATTGTGTTTAGATGAAATTATATGAGTAAAAAATCCGAAAAACAATGTATTTTGAACATTCGGAAAAATAAAGGTTAATCTTTACAAGGAAAACGTTGCCACGTGTTACACAATCTTTCTTTACAATATATAAGGGGTTTCTTGATACACGTAATAATTCAACCAATTAGAAAACAATAAATTACCATGACTTCTCCACCTAACAAGCGGCTTTTCATCTGGATTATTATGTTTAAAATAGTTTTTTGGCACATCAATATTTAATCCCTTGTCACGATCTCGTTCGTATTCTTGTTTTAACGTCTCACAACTATATTCGCTATGTCCAAGGGCAAACACTTGCCTTCCTTCTGGCCCAATAACAAGGTGAACACCTGCTTCTTCAGAGTTTGCTAACAATGTTAATTCTTTCACTTCTCTAATATCCTTCTCCCGTACTTCTGTATGACGAGAATGCGGAGCAAAAAACAATTCATCAAATCCTTGTAATAATTTCACATGTTGCTCGCAAACTTCATGTTCAAATACACCGAACATTTTTTCCTTAAGGGGATACTTTGGAACACCATAATGATAGTACAAGCCAGCCTGTGCTCCCCAGCAAATATGGAGCGTAGATGTTACATTCGTTTTTGAATACTCCATAATATGTTTAAGCTCTTCCCAATAATCTACCTCTTCAAAAGCAAGGGTCTCCACTGGCGCTCCTGTAATAATGAGCCCATCAAACTTTTCATTTTCAATATCACGAAACGTTTTATAAAAGCTTGTTAAATGTTCTTGCGTTACATTACGAGATAGATGTGATTCCATATGAAGCAAATGAACATCTAATTGTAACGGTGTGTTTCCAATTAAACGGAGTAATTGCGCCTCTGTGTCTTGCTTCGTTGGCATTAAATTTAATATAGCAATTTTTAAAGCGCGTATATCTTGTGTTTCCGCTCGCTCCTTCGTCATTACAAAAATATTTTCTTTTTGCAACACTTTGCGAGCCGGTAAATCTTTATCAATTATGATCGGCATGTGTTTTGCCTCCAACTAGAGCTGCTTCCAAATCTGCAATAATATCAGAAATATCTTCTATACCAACCGATAAACGAATTAAATCAGATGTAACACCAGCTAAACGCTGATCTTCAGCACTTAATTGTCTATGCGTCGTACTAGCAGGATGTATAACGCAAGTTCGTGCATCAGCTACATGTGTTACGAGAGTTGCTAGTTTTACATTTGCGATAAATTCTTTTGCTGCTTCTAATCCCCCTTTAATACCAAATGTTAAAACTCCACTAGCACCTTTTTTCAAATACTTTTGTGCTAACGAGTAATTTTCATTACTATCTAATCCCGGATAATTCACCCATTCAATACGTTCATGATTAGCAAGCCACTTAGCAACCGCGAGAGCATTTTCGCTATGACGCTCCATTCGTAAATGCAAAGTCTCTAAGCCAATATTGCTAATATATGCATTGAATGGGCTCATACAATTTCCATAATCTCTTAATAGCTGAACACGTGCTTTCACAATATACGCTGCTGCACCAAAGTTTTGAACGTAACTTACACCGTGATAACTTGGATCTGGTTCAACAAGTTCAGGATACTTCCCATTTGTCCAATCAAAGTTTCCACCGTCAATTACAATACCGCCTAAGGAGCTCGCATGCCCATCGATATATTTAGTCGTAGAATGAACAATAATATTTGCCCCATGTTCAAAGGCCTGGCATAAATAAGGAGTTGCTAATGTATTATCAACGATAAAAGGTACCTCTAATTCTTTAGCGGCAGCTGAAAATTCTTTAAAATTTAAAACATTCATCGCTGGATTTCCTAACGATTCTGCATAGATAAGTTTCGTCTTGTCATTAGCAAGCGACGTAATTTCATCTGCCGTTAAATTCGGATTAAAGAACGTAACATCAATGCCCAGTTTACGCAAACTCACTCCAAATAAATTAAACGTTCCCCCGTAAACCGTTGAAGAACAAAGTAAATGATCCCCACTACTACAAATATTTAAAACTGCGAGCATAATAGCTGCTTGCCCAGAAGCCGTTGCAACAGCTCCTACACCGCCTTCTAAATCTGATAACTTCTGCTCAAATGCGGCTAGAGTAGGGTTTCCAATACGTGTATAAATATACCCTTCTGCCTCTAAGTTAAATAGGGCTGCTAAATCATCTGAAGTATCGTATTTATATGTTGTACTTTGATAAAGTGGTAAAACACGTGGTTCACCATTTTTTGGCGTATAGCCACCTTGCACACAAATCGTTCCTTTTCCCCATGATTCTCCCATCTCTCATTCTCCTTTCTTTTATACAAAATAAAAAACTGCCCCTTTCCTGAAAACAAGAAAGGAGCAGTTTGAAAACACGCTCTAAAGGCTCTTTCTTATCTCTCAGGATTACTACCTGCAGGATTTGGCACAATTCCGTTATACGGCTGTTGCCAAGGTTTCATCGGGCCTGTCCCTCCACCTTTTCTTGATAAGACTATGCAATTACCGTTGATTTTATAGCAATAATTTCCTAATGTCAAACAGTTTTTCTGAATGTTCTAAAATAAATGTTAACAGTTTCATATAAAGCAACAAAAGAAATATATTCTAGTCTATTTCAAAAAAGACCTTTAAAAACCTCAAATCAGTCTATAAAATTAAATAAGTAATTTAACCTATAAATTCAAATTCCCCTAAAGTTAGCCTATATGTTGAATAGGCCATCTTCTCAAAAAGATACTATATATATTCAATCCATTTTTCACTAGTATATTTCACTTTTTTACCTACTAAGATTTACATAACGGAGGTATAACATGACAAATAAAAAAGATATGCAGTACATACTTGCTCTATATGGCATTCTTCTAGGATCTATAGTAGGAGCTACAGTCTGGTTATTTTTAGTCACAATAAATATTGGAATCCGCTTTATTTGGGGATACTTGCCTGAAGTTCTCTCTTTCCCCTCTTATTACACCCTTTGCGTAACAATAATTGGCGGGGTCCTTGTTGGTCTATCACAAAAACATTTCGGTACATACCCACGCCTTATGCCTGAAGTGATGGCTGAATATAAAAAAGCTGGTCGAATCGAATATCGCTTTGTCCATCAGGCTACTTTAACAGCGATTATTGTTTTAATTTTCGGAGCTAGTCTTGGTCCAGAAGCCGCACTAGTTGGAATTATAGGCGGACTGTGCACATGGGTAGGGGATCGCTTTAAATTTGCCTTAAAGGGTATGAATGAGCTAACCGAGATCGGAATTGGAGCTACTTTAAGTGTCATTTTTAACGCACCATTATTCGGTTATTTAGCACCAAATGAAAATGAGGGGGAACAAATTGCTGCTTTTTCTAAAGGAAAAAAGGCGATTGTATACTTAGCTACTACTTTCGCAGGTTTTTCTGTTTATTTACTACTGAGTAAACTCGATAATCGTGGATCCTTTATTGTTGATTTCGGGGAAGGTGCACTTTCTTTCAATGAATGGATCGCATTTCTTCCACTTGCTAGTATCGGTGCTATAGTTGGTTTCTTTTATTTCAAGTTAGAATTCACATTAGAGAAGTTAATTCACCCTTTTAGGGAATACAAACTGACACTCGGAATTATCGGTGGTATTTTATTAGGAATTGCGGGAACTTTTCTTCCGTACACATTATTTTCAGGGGAACATCAATTAAAAGAATTAGTTGTTGAATGGAGCCATTTATCTTTTTGGATACTACTTCTTTCAGGGATTTTAAAGTTGTGCATTACTGCCGTTTGTTTGAACACAGGGTGGCGAGGTGGACATATCTTCCCAATTATATTTTCCGGGTCAAGTATCGGATACGCTGTAGCATCTATTCTTCCTATAGATCCAGTAGCATCTGTTGCCATCGTAACGACAGCAATTTCAAGCTATGCGTTACGAAAGCCAATAGCTATAACATTACTATTACTTATGTTTTTCCCGCTTAATTTACTATTGCCCATGCTTGGTGCAGCTGCTATCGGGAATGCCTTTCCGCTCCCAAAGCATAACGAAAATAAAAATTAATAAAAATAGGCAGTGGGGATGAAAGCTCCACTGCCTATTTTTTTATTACACATGCTGCTTTAATAACGCTTCTAACTCCTCAAAATTATGCACTTCATATGTCGGTATAATCCCACTATCATTTAATTTCCTTTCTAGATTAAACCAACAAGTATCAATTCCCGCTACATATCCACCTTTAATATCAGCGCTTAATGAATCCCCAATAATCAGCCCTGCTTCAGGTGCAAAGTTAGGAATCCGTTCAAAAACATAATCAAAATACTCTTTCATCGGTTTTTGAAAACCTGTATCTTCCGAAACAAAAACATCTTTAAATAATGAATGTAAACCTGCATTACGCAAACGTTTATCTTGCGTCTTAGAAACACCATTTGTCACTATATACAATTCATACTCTCCTTGAATTTGATTTATAAATTCAAACGCACCTTGCATGAGTTGATTTCCTTCTTCTAAGTAGTTACGATAATTATTTTCGAATAATATTCCATCTACTTCTTCTCCATACTCTTTAAACAACAGAGAAAATCGTGTATTTACAACTTCATTGCGTGATAGTTCTCCTTTTTCAAAAGCATCCCAAAGACCTTTATTTATTTTTTTATAACGAGCCTCTATCTCGTCTGTTAAAGGGATTCCCTTCTCTTCAAAAAGCACCCGTAAAGCCACTTTTTCAGCCTTTTGGAAATCTAGTAATGTATCATCTACATCAAATAACAATGTTTTATATTTTTTCATAAATTCATCACACTCTCTTTTCTACAAAAACAAATTTACATAAATCGTATCATTCCTTCTTGTAAAGATAATAGGAGATATCTCATACTATACATGGGGGTGAAAATATGAAAATCAGCAAAAATGAGGAAGAAATTTATCAATACATGCGAATCCATCAATTCCATACCCTATTTTCATTTCATGTCTTGCCATATGTAGAGCTGCATTCTTTTCAAACGAAAGAGATGATATGTAGCGAAGGAAATGCTCTCCCTTATCTCTATTACTTAATTTCTGGGAAAGCAAAAATATATATGAGTCATCAAAACGGGAAGGTTTCATTAATTAACTTTATTCAAGCACCATCTTTTATCGGGGAATTAGGATTAATAGGAGTAGAAAATATTACTAAATCCGTTGAAGTACTAGAAGATTGTGTGTGTTTGGCACTTCCTCTTAAAGATTGTCAGCAACTTTTATTACAAGATGCAACGTTTTTACAGCACTTATGTAAATTTATTGGAGAAAAGACAATTACTCGCACTGAAAATTACGCAAAAAACTATAGTTATCCTTTTGAAAATCGATTAGCTGCTTTTATTTTATTAACAGAGCAAAATAATTGTTATATAGAAAAGCATACCGAGGCCTCGGAATATTTAAATGTCAGCTACCGTCATCTTTTATATGTATTAAATCAGTTTTGCCAACAAAATTATTTAAGAAAAGAAGGCCGAACATATTATATACAAGATCGAAATACATTAGAAAAACTTGCTGATGAACTAAAAATATAAAAAAACAGCATTAACGTTTACATGTTAATGCTGTTTTTTCGAGTGACGATTATACTTTTAATTAAAATTTACTTGCTACTTTAGCTGCTTCTTCAAGACCTGCAGCAATGATTTCTTCTGCTTTATCTGGGAATTGGTTATGCCCTTCAATAACTACTGTTTCCATGTTTGTTGCGCCGAAGAAGCCCATCATACTTGCTACATATTTAACAGCCATTTCTACCTCAGCTGCTGGACCTTCTGAATATACGCCGCCTCTTGCATTTAATAATGCAATCTTCTTATCTCCGATTAGGCCAACTGGACCCTCTGGCGTATATTTGAACGTTTTACCAGCACGGTTTAAATAATCAATATATGTGTGCAATACTGCTGGAATCGTTAAGTTCCATAATGGGAAGCCGAAAACAACTTTATCAGCTTCTAGGAATTGATTTAAATACTTATCAGCAACTGCTACTGCTTTTGCCTCTTCTTCTGTTAAATCAAATCCTTTACCTACCTTGAATGTACCATTAATCATATCTACGCCTACATATGGTAATTCTTCTTTATATAAATCAAGTTCTACTACTGTATCATTTGGGTGTGCTTCTTTATAGTTTGCTAAAAATGCCTCATATAATTTTACACTAACTGCTTGTTCCGCTGGACGGTTATTTGCTTTAACGAATAAAACTGTTGCCATTATTTATTCCTCCTAGTACTCACTCTTATGTTGTTATATGCTTTCAAAAAAGGTATCCCTTGTAATTGTTGTTTTGTTGCTTACAAACATATTTTATCTTTATATAATGACAATTTCGTCCTCACATAGACGTATTTTTCCATAAAAAAAGTCCACCTTCTAAAGGCGAACTTGGTCTTACGACTTTCGTCTTATACAATTCCATTTTTCACTGCATATAATGCCGCTTGCGTACGATCAGATAAATTCAACTTACTCAAAATGCTACTTACATGCGCCTTAACTGTCTTTTCTGTAATAACTAAAACAGATGCAATTTCCTTATTGCTCATCCCTTTTGCTAATAGCTGCAATACTTCATTTTCTCTCGCTGTTAGCACATCCACTTGAATAGAAGGTTCTTCTTCCTTTTCTTCTACAGGTAATGTTTGAGAGAGAAGAGCATTTGCTATATCCGGATGTAATTGAATATTACCTTTATATGCGCTTCGAATAGCCTCAACAAGCTGATCTGGTTCTACATCTTTTAAAATATAACCACTTGCTCCAGCCCTTAATGCAGGTAACACATGCGCCTGATCAGAAAAGCTAGTTAATACAATTACTTTCACATTTGGATACTCTTTTTTAATATATGCCGTCGCCTCAACACCATCCATTTCAGGCATGTATAAATCCATTAATATAACATCGGGAGTTGTTTCTCCTACTTTCACTAACGCTTCTTTCCCATTATTCGCTTCTCCAACTAACTCTAAATCTTCCTGTGTACTTAAGAAAAATGCTAATCCTTTTAAAACGACTGTATGATCATCAACTAACAATACTTTTATTTTCACGAACTTCCCTCATTTTCACATCATAATGGTACGTTTATTTTTACACTTGTTCTTTTCTTATCACTTACAATTTTAATTGTTCCACCAACTAATTCTACTCTTTCACGCATCGTAGTCATGCCAAGTGATTTCTTCTCTTTTATATCCTTTTCTACAAAGCCGTTTCCTTGATCGACTATTTCTAATGATACATTTTTCTCATTCACTGTAAAATAAATCGTCGCTTCTTTTACACCTGCATGCTTACTTACATTGTTCAGTGCTTCTTGGCCTATGCGCCACAAAGCTTCTTCTACTACACGAGGTAAATCACGAACACCCGTAACTTGCTCCCTAATTTTCAGTCCCAAATTTTCACCGTACTGCTTTAGAGCTGGCAATAATCCTTTTTCTAATCCTGCCGGACGAAGCTGCCAAATTAATGTCCTCATTTCTTTCAAAGCTCCTTGCGCCAGTTCACGCATCTCATGCAAAGATTGATCTACCTTTTCATTTTTACCTTTTAAAACTGCCTCAGCGCCTTTTGTCATGAAGGTTAATGAAAATAATTTTTGCGAAACAGAATCATGTAAATCTCTTGCTAACCGATTTCTTTCTTCCATTCGTACAAGTTCACGGCGCTGCTCGTTTAACCTCAAATTCTCTATTATTAACGAAACATGGTTCGATAATGCTTGAATTACATCTATTGTATTAGCATCCAACTCTCCATTATTCAAGCTAACACATAAAACACCAAATATATGGTTTTGAATATGTATTGGTGTAGCAATAACAGATCGATTTAGATGTACATTATGTCCTATTTGATGTTTTATTAGAACTGGTTCATCTTGTTCTAACGCCTTCTTGGCCGCCTCTTTTATATCCTCTTTTAACTCTTCCTGAACGTAAGACGCTCGCAGAGATAATTCTTTTTCCTCCCTAATAAAAAGCGCTACTTGATTCCATTGAAATACTTCACCTACGTGATTTACCACCTTTTCAGGTAGTACATTAAACTTATGAATCGTTTTTAAATCTTGAATGAAACGCTCTAATTTCACATAATAATGTGCTCTTCTCTTTTCATTTTCATATAATTTTGTTCGCTTTAAAGCCGTACCAATTTGGAAGGCAACCGATTGGAGTAATACTAATTCTTCTTCTGAAAAATGTGTTTTACCCGGACTTGCAACATTTAACACCCCAAATTTTTCTCCCCCAGCTTTTAAAGGAACCGTAGCATGATGAAGAATGCCCTCCGTATCCCCCCAATTATATTCAATTGCATTATTAATTCTTTTACATTCAATAATATTAACGGCTCTCTCTAATTTTCCATCTACAAAACCTCGTAAACACCAACATTCACCTTCGCACATCGGGCGTTTATTTTCATATGTAAGTGCCTCTGGTAATTGATAATCAATTAACTTCGTATACTTCCCATTTTCATCCGCAAGAAAAATCCATCCTGTCGTTAAACCTGTTACACTTAGTAATTTCTCTAGGACAGCTTGCAATACATGATATGTATCATTTGATGTATTTAATGTTTCTGCAATTTCCTTTAATATAACTAATTCATTTGTACGATTATCTCGAAACATACTCAGTCTCCTGCATACAAGATTTTAAATAGCTCTTAAAATAAATCATCTACTTTTCACTTTGTACTTATTCGTAACATTGATATAATGGTGAGAACATAGTTTTCATTATATCACTCGAGGGGGCTTTCATAATGACATTAAATAAAGCACTTACTATCGCTGGTTCTGACACAAGTGGCGGTGCTGGTATACAAGCAGATTTAAAAACATTCCAAGAACTGGGCGTATACGGAATGACATCTCTTACAACAATCGTAACGATGGATCCACATAACGGTTGGGCACATAACGTATTTCCAATCCCAGCTTCTACATTAAAACCACAATTAGAAACAACAATTGAAGGTGTTGGCGTAGACGCTTTAAAAACAGGTATGCTTGGATCAGTAGAAATTATTGAAATGGTTGCAGAAACAATCGAAAAGCACAATTTCAAAAATGTAGTAGTTGACCCTGTTATGGTATGTAAAGGTGCTGATGAAGCATTACATCCTGAAACGAATGATTGCTTACGTGACGTTCTTGTTCCAAAGGCATTAGTTGTAACACCAAACTTATTTGAAGCTTACCAATTAAGTGGCGTAAAAATTAATTCTCTTGAAGACATGAAAGAAGCAGCGAAAAAGATCCATGCTTTAGGTGCGAAATACGTCCTAATTAAAGGCGGTAGCAAACTTGGTACGGAAACTGCAATTGACGTCCTATATGATGGAGAAACATTCGACCTTCTAGAATCAGAAAAAATTGATACGACAAATACACACGGCGCAGGTTGCACATATTCTGCTGCAATTACAGCAGAACTTGCAAAAGGAAAACCTGTGAAAGAAGCAGTAAAAACTGCTAAAGAATTCATCACAGCTGCTATTCGTTACTCATTCAAAATTAACGAATACGTAGGTCCAACTCACCATGGTGCATATCGTAAATTTGTTGTATCAAAAGAACTTGTCTAATATATAAATAAAAAACACTCACAAAGTTCATACATTGCCTCTGTGAGTGTTTTTTATAAGCTTTATATCTTCTGGTCATCTTATCTTTAAGATACAGAGCTGACCTTATTTCTACCATTTCGTTTCGAGTAGTATAACGCATCATCCGCCGCTTGAATAAATTGCTCCGGTGATTCTTCATATTCTGAAACCCCCACCGAAACTGTAATTTTTATTTTCGTTTCATCTAACAATTGAAATGAGTGACTTTCAACAGCTGTACGAATTTGCTCGCCCGTAAGAATTCCGTAAGCTAATCCCTTATTCGGTATCAAAAGCGCAAACTCCTCTCCACCCTTTCGAAAAGCCAAATCTGGAAATTGTGAAGTTTCTCGTAAAATACATCCTACTTGTTTTAGCACTTCGTCCCCTGCAGGATGCCCGTACGTATCATTTACATACTTAAAGTGGTCAATATCTATAAGTAGTAAACAAAACGAATCATTTTTCATGTTCTTATTACTAATATGACGATTCATCTCTAAATCAAACTGTCTTACGTTTCCTAAACCTGTCAATGCATCTATCGTTGCGTATTGTTTCATCTTTTGAAATAACTCATTGGATTGTAAAACATAATTTGCACTTATGAATGTTATGTAACCTGTAATAATACTAGAAATTAAATATAATCCCACTATGTGGATCTCTTTAATTAACCATATATATAACGCTGGGATTAGAATAGATAAAATATATGTGTGTAACCATACCCACTTTCCCCCTAAAGAAAGCTTCATGCGCGAAATAAAGATACTCCCTATTCCTATCGCAATGATTGTATAAAAAGCCACTTGAGAAGCTAATGAATAATCCATAAACAACAGCCTAGTTACTAAAATCATACCAATTGTTATGGTACTCGCTATCGGTCCTCCAATAATAACAGCTAGAATAACAGCTAAGTAGCGTAAATCCAATAGAATGGTACCAACACGAACACTGAAATACATTAATACTATACCTAGTATCCCAGTAAAAATGCCTACTACACATTTCTGCCCAAAAGAGAATCCTTCTTTTAACGGCTTATCCCTTAAAAGCTGACCTCCAATAAAAATAAAGGAAAGAATAATTGTTGTATTTACAAATAAGTCCCTTAACATAAAATAATCTCCCTACTTTTCCATCTATCCCCTTCCTCACCTTATTGTATACGAAATACCTTTAATTCCCAAATATTTTGTTTATTTTTGCTGTTCCACGTGAAACAGCAAAAAAATAAAAAGGGCGAAAACTCGCCCTTTTTCATTAACAACAGCGTGATATTTTTCCACCCTTTGCATTAAATCTTGCTTCTTGTGCCTCAGCAAAAAATTGCTTTTGACATACAACCTCTTCTTCAGGATGATGCTTTTTCATATGCTCCACATATACTTCATAACTTGGTACCCCAACGAGCAAACTAATAAAGCGTTTTCTTTCACCCCATACTTGCCACAACTTTTTAAGCATAGTTCCTCGACTCACTTTCATCTCTAGGAATATATGGTGCCTCTTTTAACGGCATTGGCTTATTTCTTAATACTTGGATCCAAATTCGAAGTGCTGAAATTAACACAGCGATTACAACTATCATAAAAATTCCGCAAAGCGCTGCATCGATATAATCATTGAAAATAATTTGCTTCATTTGAGCAACATTTTTTGCTGGCGCTAACACTTTTCCCTCATCTAATGCTCCCTGAAATACCTTTGCATGCGATAGAAATCCAATTTTAGGATTTTCATGAAATAGCTTTTGATATCCCGCCGTCATCGTTACAATCAGCAACCCGACAGTTGGAATAAGTGTTACCCAAACGTACGCCTTTTTTCCCATTTTGAACAAAATTGTCGTTCCAAGTAACAATGCAATACCTGCTAGCATTTGATTTGCAATACCGAAAAGTGGCCATAATGTATTAATTCCACCGAGCGGATCTATTACCCCTTGGTATAAGAAATATCCCCACCCTAATACACATAATGTTGTAGCGATTACATTCGCTAATGTAGAATCCGTTTTCCCAAATGGCTTATATACATGCCCTAAAATATCTTGAATCATAAATCGGCCGACACGCGTTCCGGCATCAATTGTTGTTAAAATGAATAGAGCTTCAAAGAGAATCGCAAAATGATACCAAAATGCCATCATGGCCGTTCCACCTATTACTTGTGAGAAAATATATGCCATACCTATCGCTAATGTTGGCGCACCACCTGTACGTGATAAAATTGTTTGCTCTCCAACATTTACAGCGAGATCTTTTAGTTCATTTGGTGTAATAGCAAATCCCCATGAGGAAATAACTTGAGCTGCCTGCGAAACATCTGTACCGATAAGTGCTGCGGGGCTATTAATTGCAAAATACGTTCCCGGTGTTAATACACAAGCCGCAATCATCGCCATCGCTGCTACAAACGACTCCATTAACATTGCTCCATAACCGATTGGCTGTGCGTGTCCCTCTTGCTCGATCATCTTCGGCGTCGTACCTGATGAAACGAGAGCATGGAATCCAGACACTGCACCACAAGCAATAGTAATAAATAAGAACGGGAATAAGTTTCCAGAAAACACAGGACCAGTTCCATCAACAAATTTCGAAACTGCTGGCATTTGTAAATCTGGTGCTACAATTAAGATACCGATTGCTAACCCTACAATTGTTCCGACTTTTAAAAATGTACTTAAATAATCACGTGGTGCTAAAAGCATCCAAACTGGTAATGCCGATGCGATAAATCCATATATAATAAGCATAATAGCAATTGTTTCACCACTAAATGTGAACATACTTGCAAGTGTTGGATTTTCTGCTACATACTGTCCTCCAACAAGAGATAAAATAAGTAGGATAATACCAATTACTGATCCTTCTCCAACACGACCAGGCCTAATATAGCGCATATAAACTCCCATTAAAATAGCGATAGGAATCGTTGCTGCTATCGTAAACATTCCCCAAGGACTTCCGATTAGTGCCTTTACTACGACTAACGCTAATACTGCTAATAAAATAATCATAATTCCTAAAATACCTATCATTGCAATTAGTCCTGTAACAGGTCCAATCTCATCTTTAATCATTTCTCCTAACGATTTACCATTACGTCTCATCGAAGCAAATAAAATGACAAAATCTTGGACAGCCCCCGCAACAACTACCCCAACAATAATCCAAATGGTTCCTGGTAAATATCCCATTTGTGCTGCTAAAATCGGTCCTACTAAAGGTCCCGCCCCAGCAATCGCTGCAAAGTGATGTCCAAACAATACCCACTTATTTGTTGGAACATAGTCTTTCCCATCGTTTAATGTATGGGCTGGTGTTTGCCGATTATCATCTAAATTAAAAACCTTTCTCGCTATAAATCTACTATAAAAGCGGTAAGCAACTGCATATACACATACGGCAGCTACTAAGAGCCATACAGCATTAATGGTTTCACCTTGTGATAAAGCTATTACCCCAAAAGCACCTGCTCCTACTGCTGTAATAACGCCCCAAAGTAAGATCGATTTCAATGTCTTCACATACAATTCCCCCAATACTATTTCTTAGTGGAGATTGTACTAAATTTTCTGAATATTTAATTTGAATCCTCCCTATCATGAAGGATTTTCAGTTTATCATGTTAAAATACTCTCATTACCTACTATAATTCAATGTTATTTCGAAGGCGTTTTACATAATTACGACTGACTGGAATCGGTTGCTCATCATACCTATCTAAATACAAATTATACGTGCCATTATAATAAGGTTTCAGTTCTTTTACATATGACATATTAATTAAATAGCTTTTATGTACACGTAAAAAATCATATGCATTTAGCTTATTTTCTAATTCCTGAAGTGTATATGTTGAAATATACTGATTATTCGTTGTGTAAATTGAAACAGTTTTATTTTCTTTATTTTTACTTACATATACGATATCTTCTGGGAGAATATATCGTATACCCTCTTGACTTTCTATCGGTAGTTTCCGCAAATAACTCTTTGCTTTCTCACCTTGTTCTTTACCTATTTTATATAAAAGAAATTGTAAATCTTCTTCACGAAATGGTCGCAATAAATAATAAAATGCTTGGAAACGAAAAGCTGTAATAGATTCTTCTATGTTTTCACCTACAAAAATAAATTTTGTATAGCAATTTATTTCTCGTAATAAACTTGCATATTCAAAACCAGTACCATCTAGTAATTTGGAACTTAAAAAAACAAAGTCTGGTATATGTTTTTTCATCATAAATAAAGATTCTGTTCCTGTCTTTGCTTCAAAACATTCTACATTTCTCATATTTTCAGTGAAATTTTCAGCTAACTCTCTTCTCTCTTCTGCCTCTTCCATGATCAGTAAAATTTTCATTTCTTCAACCACCTAATTCTTTGTCCATATGTCCTGTTGTATACATTCGCTTTTATAAGAAATAATCCCTTTTTCTTACTATACCATTATTTATCTAAAAAAACAGAAAAAAGGAAACCACTTCGGTTTCCTCTCCTCTTTTATCCCCTACTAACTGCCTATAAAGAGCCGAGTAGTGTAGGATAATAAACGGTCAGGGATACGTTTAAATTTTCACTTTATACTAATTCTCGTTGCTTCGTTTCCTGTCCAAGTATTATTACAGCGAATACACCAATTAAAATTGATCCACAGAAAATCGTAAATATTAATGATAGTGAAGCTTCTGAAGCAACTAAATATCCCACTAATAGTGGCCCAAGAATACCACCAATACGACCAAATGCTGCTGCCATTCCTGCACCTGTACCACGAATAACCGTTGGATACTGCTCAGGTGTATAGGCGTATAATGCTCCCCAAGCACCTAAGTTAAAGAAGGATAGTAACATACCTGCCACGATTAATACTGTTAATGAATCCGCAACCCCAAACAAATAAGCACTGCAAGCTGTCCCGATTAAATACGTAACCAAAACAAATTTACGACCGAGACGTTCAATAAACCAAGCAGCTGTGAAATATCCTGGAAGTTGAGCTAATGTCATAATAAGTACGTATTGAAAACTTTTTATTAAACTAAATCCTTTTAGCACCATTACACTCGGTAACCAAAGGAACATTCCATAATAGGAAAAAACAACACAAAACCATAGAATCCATAGCATAATTGTTGCTTTACGATATTCCCCAGACCAAACTGATTTTATATTTTCAATAACAGATGGCCTTTTTTCAACTTTTTGGAACCTTGGGGAATCCGATAAATTCCATCTTAAATATAAAGCATATAATGCTGGAACTGCACTCAATACCATCGCAACTTCCCAACCATATTTAGGAATAACAAAATACGAGATAAGAGCTGCAATTAGCCATCCACCTGCCCAAAAACTTTCTAATAACACAACAATTTTCCCACGCTCATGCGCTTCAACACTCTCTGATACTAGTGTAGAGGCAACCGGAAGCTCTCCGCCAAGCCCCATACCAATTAAAAAGCGTAAAACGAGAAACATCGCAAGTGTTGTTGTTAATGCAGTTAAACCACTACCGATAGAAAATAATAATAATGTAATAATAAAGACTGATTTTCGCCCTATTTTATCTGATAGTATCCCAAAAATAAGCGCTCCTACTGCCATACCGATTGAGTTAATACTGCCTATCCAGCCCATTTCTTGCGTACTTAATCCCCAATCCTTTTGCAAGGCTACCATTACAAATGAAAGCATTCCAACATCCATTGCATCAAATAGCCATCCAAGCCCAGCTATACCAAGTAGTTTGCGCTTCGAAATTTCTTTTACCTTGCCCACTAGAAGTCCTCCTCACACAGGTGTCTTTACACATCATTTTACATGTGTGAATTGTATAAGTAAAATACTTTTGTGTAAAAAATTCTCCTTCATCATTCCCAAAAAGTAAAACGTCTATCCCGATTGGTGAGAGCTAATAATCAGTGGGGATGCCTCACTGATTAAAGTTTCAATTTATTAAAAATGAACAAATAAAAAAAGCAGCGATATTTCGCTACTTTTTCGAACGCATTACTTCTTTTAAAAATTCCGCTAATACTAACTGACGACGCCAGCGTGTTGGATTACTGCATAATCTATAAAACCACTCTAAATGAATCGCTTGAATCCATTTTGGTGCACGTTTTACCTCTCCAGCCCATACGTCTAAACTTCCACCCACTCCAACAGCCATTTTCGTTTCTAAACGATGCTTATTGTTTTGGATAAAGTTCTCTTGTCTCGGGAAACCAAGTGCAACAAGTAATAAATCTGGTTTTGCTTCTTGAATGCGAGAAATAATATTCTCTTCGTCTTCTTGTTTAAAATAACCATCTTGTATACCAGCGATGGATACAGCTGAATATGTCTTTGTTAAATGATCTGCTGCAGCTTGTACAACATGCGGCTTTGCACCTAATAAGAAAACAGATACCGGCTTACTATCTTCTGATAACTTCGCAAGTAAATTACACATTAAATCAAAACCTGCTACACGTTCTTTTAAAGGTGTACCAAGCATGCCGCTTGCCTTTACAACCCCAATACCATCAGGTGTAATTAAATCTGTATTCAATAATGTTTGATAGAACTTTTCATCCTTTTTTGCGCACATAACAATTTCAGGGTTTGCTGTTACTACCTGAAACGTATGAGTTCGCTCCGCTTCTAGTTGTTCTTTTAAATATTGGACCGTTTCATCCATTGTCATTGTAGAAAAAGGAACGCCTAGAATATCAACTGTTTGTACTGCCATAGTTAACTATCCTCTCTATCATTACAAGTTTTTCGCTATTAATTGCTTATATGTTTCCTTTGTATCTTCATATAGTTTTTGAAGTGAGAAGTTCATAGTAGCATGCTCATAAATATGTTTACCCATTGCTGCTAACTCTCCAGTTTTCCACTTATCATACGCTTCTTCTAAAGCTAATGCTAATGCCTTTCCATCACCTGTTGCCACAATCCATCCGTAAGTTTCATCTACGATTAATGGTTCAATTTCTCCAGCCCTAGTCACAATTGATGGTACGCGTTGATTTGCCGCTTCTAATAAAACTAGTGGGAACCCTTCACTATGGGAAGTTAATAAATTTACATGTGACGACGCAAATAATTGTTTTACATCTTGACGATGTCCTAAAAACTCTACTTTATCGTTAATCCCTTTTTCAGTAGCTAATGACTTTAGATTTTCTTCTAATGGGCCATCGCCAACTAATAATACTTTAATTTTCTCTAATTTTGTTTGTTGTAACGCATCGAATAAAACTTCATGTCCTTTGACAGGATGTAATCGTGCTACTTGGATTGCCGTAAATACATCTTCATCAATATTGAACATTTCTTTTTTATTATAGCCTTTTGCTTTTTCCTTATCGTATTCAATTCCATTATAAATAACATGCATCTTTTCATTTGAAATACCTAATGCTGCCAGGCTTTTTTTCAATCTATTTGTTACAACGAAAAATAAGTCTATATTTTTTAAGGCTTTCAAATTTAATTTCGTAAAAATCCAACCTTTTAAGCCCTGTTTAGTAAAGTCTTGAAATGGATCACTATGAATAGTCGTTACCCATTTTGCCTTTATTCTCTTTTTCATTAAAGAAACATAGAAATTAGCCCTAGGGCCATGTGTATGAACTACATCAAATTTTTCTTTATTAATAAATTCACTTATATTCTTTAAAATGGATAAATCATAGCGCGATTTTTGTGAAAACACATGGACTTTTATCCCTAACTCCCTTGCTTCCTTCGCAACAATTCCATCTTCAAATACTGCTAATTCTACTTCACCAGTTGGAAACTGATCGAGAAGTGAAATAATATGTGTTTTCCCTCCCCCATCTTCTGCTCCTGCATTCATATGCAATATTCTCATATTTTTTCCTCCTTTAAATCCTCGCTACGTTTCCATCTATTTTTATTTTACTGTACTAAAAAATAAAAGCTAACAAAAGTTAGCTTTTATTTTTATCATTCAATTTCTAGGTCTACTATTAGATAAGCTAACACCACTACAAAGTAAATCCCAACTCCTGGTGCTGTTAAAATATGTCCTGCAATATAAGCAATACCTAACGCTAACAATAAGCTTGCTGAAATCATTCCATATTTTATATTAAATATGTCCTTAAATCTCGTAGCAAATGCTAGTAGAATTCTTAGCCCGTAATAAACAAATGGAATCATTAGTAATACAAAGCCAATAATCCCGAAATCATAAAACCAATCATGGAAGTCCATTTCAATTAGTTTTGGATCTGGCTGCTTTTGTTCATTGTATTTAAAGTTACCTGCATAACCCATTCCTAATAACTTTTGTGACATTGGCGCTTCTTTAAAGAACTGCTTATGTCTTTCTTCATATACTTGACGTCCACTGAAAATAAGATTTTCTTGATTTTCTTTCTTTTGCTCTTTCTCAAGCTCTTTCTTAACTTCCTCTTCTATCTTCGCCTTTTCTTCTGGCTTTTCAACTTTATGATGATTTTCTTCTTTTGCTTTAAGTTCTTGCTCTTTTTTCAGCTTCTCTTTAATTTCTTTTTCTTTTTGACCTTGCTGTGCCACATTTTGCTCTGATAAATAATTATTGTGAATACCCATATTTTGTGCTAATGGCGTTTGTTTAAACGTTCCGACTACACCAGCTAATAGGACAATAGCAATTACTGCATTAAGTGCAAGGGATTTTTTGTTCGGATTTTTTCTATCAAATAATAATTGTAGTAAAATAATCCCGATTGCTGCCGCTAGCGTAGCACCAATTGAGCCCATTCCTACTTTTGTACCAACTTGAATTAGCGAATAAATCATTAAAAGTGATGGAATCCAATATAGAATGTGTTTCCAGCTCTTTGTTTTTTGAATAGAATATAGTACTACAATAGGGAAAATAATAGCTAAGATTGAACCTAGTTCATTCCCTGCATAGAACCAACCTCGAGAACCAACCTTCATCCATTCATAACTACCAAAGTCAGTAGATGTTGAAATAGAAATAACCATAATTGCGTTAATGATTAATGTAGAATATACAATACTATTTCGAACCTTATCACTAATATTAACTGTCTTTTTCAATGATTTTAAAGCTAAAATGTATGATCCCAGCATGATATATATATATAATGCTTTCGCAACGAATTTAACCTCTTCACTAAGTACAATAGGATCCTTAACTAGTTTGTTATTAATAAATCCTATCCCTAAAACTCCGGCTAACAATATAAGATAAATTAAAAACTTTCTATTTTCCTTCTCTTTTGCCTGAATTAAAATGTAAATACCACCAACAGCCATAATAAGGAATCTTACTAAAATTCCAACGGTAGCATTTGACTTTAATAAAGTGATGCTAAGAGACGTTAATAAATCTAAAACAGGCTGTAAAATAATAAAAAAGAGCAAAAAATGCTCAAATCTAACCCTAGCTTGATTTGCTAACATTCCAAGACCTCCATACAAAATCTTAACATTATCTTTTAATCATAATTTTTTATCATTCAAACACACCTAGCAATTATAACATAACTCATATTCAAATCGAGAACTATTTTTCCAGCTAAAACTAGCCAGGACAAGTATTAATCAGTAATAGAAATTATCGTCCTTTAGCTATACTCCCCTATTTTTATAAAATCTATCTAACAACCATCCCCTTATTTTTGTCAGTATATAAATATTTTTTTATCATTTTATACAAATATAAATAACCTACCTATAATTGTAATGTTTTACCAAATAAACAACATCAAAAAATGTAAAATTAATCTTTTCATATCTTTTTCAAATTACTTTATGGCTATTTTCCAAACATTTTCAAACGCTTTCTTTATGAATTTTATCCGTTTTTCTACATGTAGCGAAAAGTAATTGTTATTTCCAATACTTTAGTGTATATTTTTTCTCTGGAACATCTTTAAGAGGAAGGGATTAAGGCCATGTTATTAATCGATATATTTACGTTTCTTGGCATTATCGCCGCTGCCATTTCTGGTACATTAGTTGGTTTAAAAAAAGATTTAGATTTATTTGGTGTCCTTTGTTTAGCTGTAGCTACTGCGCTCGGCGGCGGTATTATTCGTGATATCATGATTGGTAACCTGCCCCCTGTCGCATTTGTAAAACCCATTTACTTTTTCGTAAGTGTATTATCAGCATTATTTACTTGTATGTTTTTTGAGCGCATCAATAAACTTCAAGTCGTTATTATGCTTTCTGATGCTGTTGGCTTAGGTGTTTTTACAGCTATTGGTGCAAATGCGGCAATGTCACATCATGTTGACGCCTCATTTCTAGTTGTTTCAATGGGAGTCATTACAGGTATTGGAGGCGGTATTTTGCGTGACATTTGTGCTCAAGATATCCCTTACGTATTCCGAAAAGAGATTTACGCAATCGCTTCTATCTTAGGAGCAATTAGCTTCCTAATCACACACGCTATGGGGGCGCACGTGTTAGCTTTCTATGTTTGTTTATTAGTAACATTCATTATTCGTGTCGTCACTGTAATATATAATGTTCATTTCCCTGTTTTCTTTAAAACACATGCTAAAATTAATAAAGGCCATTAAGAGAATTCTAGATAGAATTCTCTTAATTTATATACTATTCAACGAACTAATATAGAGTAATTATATATAAGCATATATAATTACTCTATATTAGTTTTAAAATTGAAAACGTTTTATATACAGGGGGAAGAATGATGCTTGGGGTTTTCAAAAAAAATATTAATAAAACAAATGCCAGTATAATCGAATTAAGTAAGGACCAACAAATAACTTTTAATGTCCCTACTAATTCTGAATTAAAAATTCAAATGGATATGCTACATATTTCAAAAGAAGATTTACAAGTTGTAAAAGTACTACAGCCTTTTATTTATGCAGAAATTGATTGGATTACTGAAAAATTCTATGCCAACATTACAAAACAACCTAATTTAATTACTATTATTGAACGTTACAGCTCTATTCCAAAACTAAAACAAACTTTAAAAACACATATTAAAGAATTATTCAGCGGCAATATGCATGAAGATTTTATTGAACAGCGTGTTAGGATTGCCAAAAGGCATGTACAAATTGGTTTACATCGAAAATGGTATACTGCTGCTTATCAAGAATTGTTCCGCTCTATCATGAAGATTTTGCAAACCAAAATAACAACAATCGATGATTTTTCCTATTCTATAAATGTTATAAATAAATTATTTACTCTTGAACAAGAACTTGTTCTTGCAGCTTATGAATCTGAATATGAAAGAATGCAAAAAGAGCATGAGAAAGAAAAAGAACTAACTGCTATGACAATTACGCATATCGCAACAGAACTAGCTGCTGTATCTGAAAAAACAAGCTCTTCGATTCAAAAACTAACCGCCAAATCTGAAACTATTGTAGAGATTGCTAAAACAGGTACATCATTAGCTACAACATCTGAAGAAAAAGCCAATAAAGGGAAAGAACAATTAAACCAGCAAAACAAACGAATGGGATCTATTCAAATGAATATGGAAACGATTATTACAGATACTCATGAACTCCTTAATATTTCTAACAAAATTAATGAAATCATAGATATTGTTAAATCGATTGCGGAGCAAACCAATTTACTCGCACTAAATGCAGCTATCGAGTCTGCACGTGCTGGAGAATTTGGGAAGGGGTTTTCTGTTGTTGCTGGTGAAATTCGAAAATTATCAGAGCAAACGAAAGAATCTATATTTAACGTTACAAAGCTCGTTGAAAAAACAAATGAACAAATTACCCGTGTCTCGTCTTCCGTGAAACAAATTAGCTCTCTCGTATCGGAAGGAACGGATAGTATGTCAGCAACAGATCGATACTTCCAAGAAATTGTAAAAGATATGTCTAACTCAAAAGAACAGAATAAGAAAATTGAACACGAGCTACAAGCTATTTCACAAGTAATGAAAGGAATTCAAGATGATTCCTCACAAATGGCTCTAACAGCCGATAATTTACAACTAGAACTAAATCGATAAGATAAAGTGAAACTTTAATCAACGGGGGTTTTGTTTATCCCCCGTTGATTATCAGCCCTCACCAATCGGGCTTTTACGGGCAGCCCGCCCCCCACCTAACTTCTTTGCTTTCGCTAATTTTGAGGTGGGGGTCTTACTGCCTGGAAAATAGCGGGATCAAATTCAAGTCAGGCATACTTTTCATCTGCACTGACTACTAAATTTCATCTTCCATCAAAAAAAGAATCCAGAATGGATTCTTTTTATTTTCTGAAAAATATTTTTTGACAATACACATAACTCATATAAACACCAAAGCTCTGCAAAATGAACAATGCCGGCATAATTACATTGTAATATGCCATATCTACTTGAAAGAGCTTTAACAATACGTAGCCACTAATTAAAAATAAGAACAACATATATCCCTCATTTTGTTGTTTCTTAATAAGGAAGTGTAATAGAGCTATAGTCATAAACAATGTTACGGCTATATATATCAGTTTTTCACATTTGAAAAGAATAGAATTTACCCCTTCATCTGAAAACTGATTTATCATCGGCTCTAAAAGTTTAAATCTTTCTCCCTCAATCTCTTTTAACTTTTGATCAATATGCTCTGTTACACTTTGATTTTTCGATATTTTTTCTTCATGTTGCGTCTTTCCAATTAAAACAGATTGAACATACGTCTCATTTGAAATCGTATATTGTGACAATCCCATTGCCTTAATTCCATAATTCACACTAAAATGGGCACTATAAAATAGAATGAGTATCCCTATCATTTTTAGTAACACCTTTTGTTTCGTTGCTGATTGAAATACTTCGATTAATAATACATATACCGTAATAAAAATAGGAAGAAATAATCCCATTGGGAAAACCATATTACTAAATGCAAATAAAATCGCTGAAAACACCCATATATAAGGATGATCTAATCCTTTATATAAAAGTATGTAACAAGCAAAATAAAATAAAAATATTGCAAGTGATTCAGGAGTTAATACGGAACTCATGAATATATTTGGAATATACAGAGCATAAAAGATAGAAGCAATACGACCGCATTCTTCTCCAAAAACCATTCCCGCAATACGATAAATAAACAATGCTGTTCCTGTGCAAAATAGCACATTAAATAGTTGTAAAGCGAATAATGAATCACCAAATATACGAATAATTACCGACTCATATATAATAAAAGGCAAATGAGTTACAGTCCCTATATTATTACCAATTGCAATCTGCTTTGCAGACTCATACATCACTTTCATATCACCAATTATTGGAGCATCTACAAATAACAGCATACTAACCCTCACAACTATAGATATACTTATAAGAAAAATAAGAAATTGTTTATCTGTAAAACGATATTGTAGAATTGATGCCACTAACAAAATAAGTATGACGAAAATTGCTAATATGATTGTTACACTTGTTGTACTTCCTCCAAAAAATTGCTTACTTGTCTCAAATGCTGCCCAACAACTATAAACAAAAAATGCGAGCATCGCACCGATTGTAATTTTATTGAAGAAAGATGAAAAATTTGTTTGTATATGATTCATATGTCCATTGCACCTCTATTTCCATTCATAACAAAACGATTCTATCATGAATGGGTACACGGCTGATAGGGAATTTCTATGACAAATACATAGTCATTACTTTTTACTTGCAATGTAAGCGAATCCTCTTTTACACTACATTTTAGATAAAATAAATTTTCTTTCAGTTACATGAATACAAATACAGAAGTTTAAATAATCCTCTTTTGGAATACACTTTACTTCATTAAATATCTAATATGAGTAATCTGCTTACACATATTATTCTGATTGAAAACAGACTATAGGGGCTGAATATATGGAAAAGAAATTCATGCGAGAATCTAAAGCAATTAAGACAACACGTGTTTTTCCTAACGATTTAAATAATCACCAAACACTTTTTGGAGGGAAATTATTAGCAGAAATTGATAGTATTGCTTCAATTGCGGCTGCAAGACATAGTCGTAAACATTGCGTAACAGCATCTATTGATTCAGTTGATTTTTTAACTCCAATTCACCAAGCTGATTCTGTTTGTTATGAAGCATTTGTATGTTATACAGGGAAATCTTCAATGGAAGTTTTCGTAAAAGTAATCGCAGAAAACTTATTAGCAGGCGAGCGTAGAATTGCTGCTACTTGCTTCATTACATTTGTGGCAATAAAAGATGGAAAACCTTCATCCGTACCACAAGTACTTCCTGAAACTGAAGAAGAACATTGGTTACACACAACCGGTTTAGAACGCGCGGAAAACCGAAAAAAGGGACGTTTAAAAAGTAAAGAGATGGCTGAAGTTTTAACTTTAAGTAAGCCATGGAATATATAATACGATACTCTCACTTCATACATGCACAGGTTTATTTCATCCTTGCATGTATTTTTTATTGTAAAAAATTCCACCTCTTATCTTTTATTTACTGTTTGCCTCCTAAAATAATCCACCAGTTTTTCCTTTATTTTGCTATACTATTAATGGTATATTAGATAAGGTTCGTTTAAAAATAACTATAATATAATTAAGTATATAAGGGATGGTGCGATAATGTCTATTGAGGTACCAATTTCAATACCAAAAACGTTAATTATTATTCCTGCGTATAACGAGGAAGAAGCAATTGCAGATACATTAACAAGATTATTAAAACTAAAACAGCATTTTACAGAATTAAGCATTTGCGTTATTAATGATGGATCACATGATAAAACAGCTCAAATCGTAAATGATTTTCCTGTTCACCTTGTGAACTTACCATATAACCTAGGTATTGGCTCAGCTGTACAAACTGGTTATAAATACGCTTATGAGAATGGATATGATATTGCGATTCAGTTCGATGCTGATGGGCAACATAATCCTGATGATTTGTACAAAATTATAAAACCTATTGCTGAAGACCAATGCGATATGGTGCTAGGTTCACGTTTTACAGAGAAAACAGCCTATAAAGGTAGTATTTCTAGAAGAATTGGTATTTTTTATTTTACTGCTCTACTGAAAGTACTAACAAAACAAACCTTTATGGATCCAACTTCTGGGTATCGTGCTATCAATAGAGAAGTAATTAAGATTTTTGCACATAATTATCCAAAAGATTATCCAGAACCAGAAGTCCTTATTCATTTAAAAAAGAAAAAATTACGCATTAATGAAATATCCGTAAATATGCAAGAGCGTCAAGGGGGACAATCTTCTATCACACCTCTTAAATCTGCATATTACATGATTAAAGTAAGCCTTGCTATATTGATGCAAAAAATTGTGAAAGGTTGATAATAAATGCCTATAATTACCTTTTCATTTATCTTCATTCTATTATTATTTTTATTAATTATTAATTCCATTCGTCGTGGAGCTTTAGAAACTAAATATGCTATTTTATGGATTTTTGTTTGTGTTGCAATGGCTATTTTAAGTTCTACTGAAAAAATTATAAATTGGATTGGCCAACTATTACACGTAGAATATCCTCCATCTGTTTTATTCTTATTTGGACTATTATTCTGTTTCATATTAATTTTTGACTTAACAAGAAAAATTTCTAAATTACATCATCAACTTGTAACGTTAACGCAAGATTATGCGTTATTAAAGCAAAAATTAAAAGTAACGCAACCTGAAACCGATAAAGAATAGTTTTCTATTTAAATATCAATATATACAAAAAAACATCTTAATTTTTTAAAAAAATTAAGATGTTTTTTATTGCAAACTATTTTTTTCTAATTAATAATTTACTAATTTTCATAACAGTTGCCACGATCCCAACTCCAATTATAATAAATAAGAATGGTATTAACGGTAATGCATATCGTTCATATGCAACATAAAAACATGTTAAAGCTGTTTGCAATAAAAGGATTGACCATAAAAATGTAGTCTCTCTCCACCTTTTTAAAAGGAAAATAAATGAAAGTACTGTACATATTAAAAACGTCGTCTTAATAAAATTATATATTTCATTCATATCCTTTGCAGAAACATTGAATACTTCAATATTATGCTCTATAGAATAATACGGTTTTTTCCAAAGAATTTCTGGCTTCAAAACTAAATAACTCTCTATCATAGATTCCTTATCAGTTTTCCACCATTCCTTCATTTTATCAATCGCTATTTTTTCTTCTAATTCCATAAATTCATGTGCTTCAAGATTAGGGTATTTTGCATGTAACTCTATTTCAAGTTCCCCCATATCCTTACCTTCTGGGTAACCTTTCCCTTGATACGTTCCAAGTAATAACGGATTCCCTGCCCCAGCAGTTAGTGGGATAAATTTATCAAATTGAATGTAATTGCGAGCCCACCATGGTCCAAGTACGATAAGTCCTATTCCTATGCTTATAATCGCTTGCTTCATCATAATACGGAATGGGTAGCGTTTCATTAAAAGATACCCAAATAGTAAGATTGGATATAAGGCAATTTGTACACGGAGGTACAGTGCTAAAAAGTAGAAAATTAATACAATCAGAAGATGTTTCGTTTTATGAGTATCAGCTAATTTTAAACTCCAATATACTAATCCTAATGAAAGGAATAGAAATGGTCCTTCTGTTAAAGTTAAATTTTCCATAACAATCTCTGGAGGATACACAGCTAATAAGAAAGCACCTATTAATCCTGCAGCAGAATTCAATAAATAAGTACCAATCTTATAAGTTAGCAAAATACTAAGTACCCCTAATAGGATAATAATTAATTTTGCTACAAAAAGACCTTCACTGCCATTTCCAAAAAAATAAAATACAACAGCTAATAAAGCTGGAAAACCCGGCATAATATGAATCGTTGGTTTATCTGGTTCATGATATGTTAACATCCCTGTTTCCAATAAAATATTTGCCGTTTTTTGATAACCTATATCATCGCTAGCTATAGATAGATCTGCACCATGTGTTTGTAAAGTTGCAAAACGAAGTGCAAAACCGACTATCATAATAATCCCTAAAAGGATTATATTAGATTTGCGAGTAAATCGCCCTAACATCTCATCTTCTCCCTTCAGATACATAATTTTCAAAATATATTTCTATATTTTTACAACACAATACGTTCTATAATAAATACTTTTTATACAAAGTACAACAATAGAAAGTTGATTTACAAAGTTTATATGCGTTAAACTTATACAGATGTTCTTGTAATCTTCTTCCTTCCAAAAGGCTTGTATATATGATGCAAGACATAAAAAACTTGAGGAGATAAAAATTCTATGATGGAACAAAAGCAACTTGTTTCTGTTGTCATACCCCTGTATAACACGGAAAAATATATTGAAGAAACGATGCAGTCAATACTAGATCAAACATATAAAAACATTGAAATTGTAATTGTAGATGATGGAAGTAAAGATCAATCACCTTCTATTGTGAAAAACCTTGCTGAAAAATACCCAGGGCAAGTAAAATACGTTCATCAAAAAAACCAAGGTGTTTCGGTAGCCCGTAATACAGGTATCGAAAATGCTAGCGGAGAATATATCGCTTTCCTTGATAGTGACGACTTATGGCATCCAACTAAAATTGAGAAACAAATCGAGAGTATGCATAAAAACAACATGGACGCGTGCTATTGTGGTTATATGAATTTCTACGAAGAAACAGGCGAAAAGCTTGAGCATACAACAAACTTTATTAAAGGTGATATGGCAAAAGCATTCCTAACACATCAAGTTGTTGCTCAAACAAGTACTTGGATTTTCAAACGATTCATCGTAATGGATCATAACATTCGTTTTACACCAGGATGTAGTTGGGGAGAAGATTTAGAGTTTTTATTTAAACTTATGAGTTTGACAAATGTATGTTATGTCGATGAATACTTAACTTATTATAGAATCTTATCAGAAGGAAATCTTTCTTCTAAGTATAAAGATTATGAATTAAAAACAACAAAAGAGCTAGAAGTATTCAATCGTATGAAAGATTGGGTACATAATAAATCTCAAGACTTCATTACGAAAGACCCTCAGTCACTGATTGAGATTCTTGAGACTTATTTATTCCCTTATACAGTCATCAATAACGCTTGTATATATATTAAAGAAAACTCTCGATTAGATAAATCACAAGTTCAATTAATCAAAAAAGATATAAGGAAATATTGCCGTAAAATCTATTCAAAGAATGGAAAGCGTAGTAAAAAACTATATGCAATGCTTTGGTTTGTACGAATTAAATTTCTGTTTTCTTAAACTGAAAATATAACGATACTCTCTCTTTCTGTGAACAAATTAAATTTACAAATAGGACAAACTAACCGGGTCCTAAAGAATAGAAAGGTCTTTTCTCATGAAAACAAATAAAATTCTAAAAAACGCATCCTACCTCTTTGTAGGAAACATTACTGTCCGCTTTGTACTGGCTATTGCAACAATTTTCTTTGCAAGATATGTTTCTCCAAGTGATTACGGTATGTTTACAACTGCGTTAGCAGTTTCAGCTGTTATTTGTTACTTTACAGATGCAGGTTTAACACATACGTTTATGCGTGAAGGAACAAGAAGCGATGCTAATATTAGTGTGCTAATAAGTAGTTATTTACGTATTCGTTTAATATTAGCTATCGTAATTTCTGTACTTTTCGCTATTTTTGCCCAGTTCTTCTATCCCGATGCTTACTTACGTGCGATGGTATATTGGGTTGTCCTACCAACAATGTTCGGAGCAACCTTACAAGGTGTTGGTATGGCTTACTTCCAAGTAACAGAACGCATGCAATTTACAGCTATTATTTCTGTACTACAAGGTGTAACGGCTGCTGCTGCCCTATTACTAGGGATGTCTTTCCAATGGTCACTTATGATGGTTGCTGCCATGTACGGGGTATCTAGTCTTGTAACAGGTGTTATCGCCTTTATAATGACAATACGTTACACGAAAGTCCATAAGGGTTGGGATAAAGGCATTTTAGATCAACTACTTATTTTCACGATCAACGGAATCATTATTATGCTCTTACCACAATTGGGCCCTATTATATTAGAAAAAGTTTCAACATATAAGCAAGTTGGATTCTTTGGTGCTGCATCTAAAATACCTGCTGTACTATATCAAATACCTGGAGTAATTGCAGCTGCTTTTTATCCAAGACTTTTTGCTTTTGGTAATGAGAAAAATATTGAAGAACATAGAAAATTATCAAGTTTTGAATTAAAACTTATGTCTTTTTTAGGAATGGGAATTTCTATCCCCTTTATTGCTGATCCAAGTTTCTGGATTGTTAGTTTATTAGGAGAAAAATACGCTCCCGCTGGTGACGCTCTTGCTATTCTAGCGTTTATGGTTATTTTACAATCAATTAACTATCCACTAGCCGATAATTTAACAACGATTGGCCAGCAATGGAAACGTGCAACAACAATGACTATTGGATTAGTTGTTGCCATCATAGGTTATATTGTATTAGGTAGTAAATATGGAATGATGGGGGCAGCTGCCGCAGCCATCATTACCGAAATTACACTATTAATTGGATTTACCCTCTTTATTCGTAAAGGCATGCAATTATTAGTTAAAGGAATTATATTTAATTCCTTAGCCTTTATTATTAGTTACGGTATATACCGAATTGCATTAATCAACTTACCACCATTAGTTGCTTTAACTCTTACTGGTATACTATACGGTATAATCGGAATTGTAATTGATCCTCAAATACGTGGATTCGTTTTAGGATTTATAAAACAAAAGCTTATTCGCAAACATGCTTAAAAGCAAAAAGCTTTTCCTATTTAAAAATGGAAAAGCTTTTTGCTTTTTTATATACCATCATTTTTCTTCAGTAAAAAAATGCTATATATTCCAGCTCAAATTGACTTACTTTCTGAAAATGCCTTATACTAAATTACATGTAAACTATGAACTTCAACGCTTGTAAAAATATATATGCTTCAACAAAAATATATATTTTCTCATGTTAAAACTAAAGAACACACCTTTAAAAATTGGTGTGTTTTTATATGCTACCTAAAAACTAGTTGCTACATGTAACGACTTTCAAAGGAGGATTATCAATTTTTATGAGCATAAAGCCGAATAATAAATTCTTTTCCAAGAAAACAATAATAATTATGCCAATATTATTATTGTGCGCTTTTGCTTTTCATTATTTCTTTTTAACATCTAATCAAGCCTTTTCTGGTACAGGGGATGCGTTACGTCAATTTGGTTTTTTTACGTTTCTTCTACAACATGCCTTTAAAGATGGCAACCTTTTTTGGTCTTTTGATTATGGATTAGGTGGAGATTTATTTGGAGAGTTTAGTTATTATTACAGCACATCACCGTTTTTCTGGATTACACTGTTACTACCTAAACTAAGTCTTGAGCAAGTATATGACGTGAAATTATACATGAGTATTTTAAAAAACTTTTTAGCTATGGTATTCATGTATGGTTCTTTACGTTACCATAATAAAACAGCATTCTCATCTTTTGTTGCTGCTATTATATATGGTGGTTGTATTACTTTCATCCGCCACTCTTTACTATGGGATTTCATGGCTGATGCCATTGTATTTTTACCATTAGTAATATGGGGACTTGATAAATATATTATTGAAAAGAAGCGCGGACTTTTCCTAATCGCTGCTACTTTAATGTTAGCATCAAACTTTTATTTTGCTTTTATCACAAGTATTTTCATATTTATTTATGCATTATTCCAATACTTTGCGACACAACAAAATAAAACGATTGTCTCTTTTCTAACTTATTATATTAGAATCGGTTTATTGTATGGATTATCACTCGGTTTAGCCGCCGTTTGCTTCCTCCCATCAGTTAATGCCGTATTTAGTGCTGATCGACTATCAAAAAAGTTTGAGATACCATTATTATTTGAAGATAAATTTTATAAAGATTTAATGGAAAATATTTTCTTCATGTATAATGCTGAAAATCATCAATTAGCTTTACCAGCTTTAATTTTATTCTTAATCGTATTTGGAATGTTTATACGTGATAAACTCGTTAAAAATAAAGTATTCTTTACGTTATTCATGTTCATTCTGTTTATGCTTCCATATACATATTCTGTGTTTAATGGTTTTTCAGCAATGCAATCTAGATGGTTCTATTTATTTGTATTTGTAATTGCCCAAACAATTGCATACATTCTAGATTGGATGATTATTCATAAGAAAGACTACAAATTACCTTATTTAATAAGTTTATTAGTGTCTATTGGATTATTCATTTATGCATTTTATAGAAAAGCAAATATAAATGTAACTGATAAACCTTTACAAGACGTTGATAACATTTTACTCGGAACTGTCGTTCTTTCTGTTATTACAGTATGTTTATGGCGCTATATTTCTAAATCATTCATACAATTTTTAGTTGTATTGAATGTACTCGTTAGCACAATTTCTATGAATTATATGTATGCGAATAATATACTTAGCACCGTTTACGGACAGAGCCAGATTTCAACTGAAAAGTTACACGAACCAGGCTATGATAATAAAGAAGAAATTGCTGCAATTCGCTACATACAAGAAAATGATAAAGACTTTTATCGTATTCTTAATCCATATAGCGAATATAACACACCGATGCTACAAGGATATCATGGCGTAAGTACGTATCAAAGCTTAGTTAATTATTATGTCCATGACTTTATGAAAAATAAATATGGTGTATTCCAAATGTACGATACACCTTCAATGTTTTATCAAGCTGATAGTCGACTACTACTCGAAAATATGCTAGGTATAAAATATCGCGTATTAAGTGCTGATACAGATTCAAAGAATGTACCTTATGGATATAAACTATTACAGCAAGTAGGACCATATAATATTTACAAAAATGACTATGCTTTACCGTTAGGATATGTATATGATTCGGCTATAAGTGAAGAAGAATTTTCTAAATTAAACTTCGCTCAGCGTGATCAATTATTATTACATGCTGTTGTCGTTAATAATACAAAAGAATTTTCATTAAACCATTTTAATAAACAAGACCTCAAATCAAAGGCAGTATCTATTAAAACGGAAAAAGCAAAATTCGAAAACATGGAAAAACAAGAAAATAAACTAATTGTTCATGGCTTTGGAAATATGATTGTACCTATCAATTATCCTGATACACCTGGTGATCTACTGATAGAATTAAAATTAAAAAATGCAGGCACATTCAATGCAACTGTTAATGGAAAAACGATAGGAAAAGGGGACGATGCTGGTGCATACTCTTATCCGTTAGAAAGGTTTGTTTACAATTTGGGCAATGAGCGTCCAGAAAACCTAACTATCTCTATTGATATGGCAGGTGAGTATGAATTAGGTGACTTGCAAGCAAATATTGTAAACTATGAAAGTGTACAAAAAGAAACAAAAAAACTAACTGAAAATAGGCTTGAAAATATTTATTATAAGAACAATTATTTAAAAGGGGATATCAAATCAAATAAAGACGGGCTCTTATATTTATCTGTCCCATATAGTAAAGGCTGGACTATAAAAATTGATGGAAAAGAAACAGAATTTACGAAAGCGAATTCTGCCTTTATCGGTGTTCCCATTACAAAAGGTTCACATGTAATCGAAATGACTTACGTTACACCTTACTTCAAATTAGGTATGATTATATCAATCATCTCACTAATTATCTGTATAGCTTTACTAATTTTCAAAAATCCAAAAGCACGACGAAAATTTTCTTTTAAAAAGCAATAATGAGCAATCAATGAATCATGAATCTATCCAATTGGATAGATTCATATAAAAACGCATAACATTGTTTTAACCCACTACAAACAAGGAGTGTCAAAAATGACTCTTTCAATCGTTGTACCATGCTACAATGAAGAAAAGGTGCTTCGAGCCTTTTATTCAGAGACTTCTCTTGAAATTCATAAATTAACTACCGATTATGAATTTGTTTTTGTTAATGATGGTAGTAAAGATGATACTTTAAATATTTTACGTGATTTAGCTAGTTCAGATTCGTCAGTACACTACATATCATTTAGTCGAAACTTCGGAAAAGAAGCTGCAATGTTAGCTGGTTTAAAATATGCTACAGGCGATGCAATTGTTATTATGGATGCTGACTTACAACACCCTCCTACGTTAATAAAAGAACTGTTAGAAGGATATAACGACGGCTACGACCAAGTCATTGCAAAAAGAACAAGAACTGGTGATTCACCCGTTCGCTCTTTCGTCTCTCGTCTTTACTATAAAGTGATGAATAAATTTGTAGATATTGAATTAGTAGACGGTATTGGGGACTTTAGACTTTTAAGTCGAAGAGCAGTAGATTCTTTATTATCTTTAAGTGAATACAACCGATTTTCAAAAGGCTTATTTTCTTGGATCGGTTATAACGAATTAATCATTGAATATGAAAATGTATTACGTTCTGATGGAGAAAGTAAATGGACCTTCTCGAAATTATTAAATTACGGAATTGATGGTGTAATTTCATTTAATAATAAACCGTTACGTCTATCTATATATCTCGGATTACTAACAACCATTTTAGGACTTTTATACGTAATCACTACGTTCGTTCAAATCATCCTTGGTGGTGTGGAAGTTCCTGGTTACTTTACTCTCATTTCCGCTATACTATTTATTGGCGGTATTCAACTCATATTCCTAGGTGTTATTGGTGAATATATCGGTCGTATTTATTATGAAACAAAACGTAGACCGCATTTTATTGTAGCTGAAAAGAAAGTTAGTGAAGTTAAACAAAAGGCATAACCAAAAAGTTACTTCTGTAGGTAGAAGTAACTTTTTTATATACTAACATTTACAAACACTTCTTTTGAAAAAATATACATTTTGAAATGATGGCATTATATGAAAGAATTTAGTATCATGATTCAAGGTACTATTTCAAGTTGGACGGAGGATACTATGAGCTTATTAACAGTTGAAAAATTAGGACATACATTTGGTGATCGTACATTATTTAAAGATGTATCTATGCGATTATTAGCAGGTGAGCACGTTGGATTAGTTGGTGCAAACGGTGTTGGTAAATCAACATTCATGAATATCATTACTGGTCAGCTTATTCATGACCAAGGTCGTGTAGAATGGACACCGGGCACACATTACGGCTACTTAGATCAGCATACTGTTTTAACGCCTGGACGTACGATCCGTGACGTACTAGCGGATGCATTTTTACCGTTATTCGAAAAGGAAAAAGCTTTAAATGAAGTTACAGAAAAAATGGGAACTGCTACACCAGAAGAACTAGAAGAACTTCTTGAACAAATGGCAGAAATACAAGATGCACTTGAAGCAGGTGGTTTCTATTTACTAGATATGAAAATTGAAGAGGCTGCACGTGGTCTTGGAATTGATGCTATTGGTTTAGATCGTGATGTTTCAGCACTAAGTGGTGGACAACGTACAAAGGTATTGCTTGCAAAGCTATTACTTGAACAGCCAGAAGTATTATTGCTTGATGAACCTACTAACTATTTAGACGTTGAACATATTCATTGGTTAACAAATTATTTAAAAGAATACCCACATGCATTCTTATTAATTTCTCATGATACGGAATTTATGAACAAATGTGTTGATGTTATTTTCCATCTAGAATTCACAAAAATGACACGCTATACAGCGACATATGAAAAATTCCTAGAACTAGCAGAAATCAATAAAAACCAACATATAAACGCTTATGAAAAGCAGCGCGAGTTTATCAAAAAGCAAGAAGACTTCATTGCAAAAAACAAGGCTCGTTATTCAACGACAGGTCGTGCAAAGAGTCGTCAAAAGCAACTTGATCGCATGGAACTTATTGATCGCCCAGAAACAGCAATTAAACCTGAATTCTCATTTAAAGAAAGTCGCGCAAGTAGTCGCTTCGTCTTTGAAGGTGAAAATGTAGAAATCGGATATACACATCCGCTACTACCAAAGCTATCAATGACGATCGAACGTGGTGAAAAAATTGCTATTGTTGGATGTAACGGTGTTGGTAAATCAACGTTACTAAAAACAATCTTAGGTAAAATTAAGCCTTTAAGCGGTAAAACAAGCCTTGGTGACTTCTTAGAGCCTGCATACTTTGAGCAAGAAGTTAAAGCTGACAATATAACACCAATTGATGATGTATGGAATACATTCCCTGGTTTAGACCAGCATCAAATTCGTGCGATGTTAGCAAAATGCGGATTAAAAAATGAACATATTTCTCGCCCATTAAGTCAATTAAGTGGTGGAGAACAAGCAAAAGTTCGTTTATGTAAGCTAATGGGTGAGGAAAGTAACTGGCTACTATTTGATGAGCCGACAAACCATCTTGATGTTACAGCAAAAGCGGAACTTAAGAAGGCTATGAAAGCATATAAAGGAACAATCCTCCTTGTATGTCACGAACCGGACTTCTATGAAGATTGGATCACAAAAGTTTGGGATGTCGAAGAATGGTCTCAAAATAGTAAGTAGTCTTTAAGTAAAAACTCCTTGTGTAGACAAGGAGTTTTTACTTATTTTTATTAAGAATTTTTTATATTGTAGTATCCTATAAGGCGTAATCGAAATTCTTTTAATTCCGGATACGCCTCTAAATTTGCTAACATACCTCTAATTACCGGAATTCTTGGATTAAGCAATCGTATTTCCGCCTCTAAAACATCTAACGTTACTAGCAACTCATCATCCTCTAATTGATCCGCTAAATTACGCTTAAATACAATAATGTCTTTTAAAAAATGCTCTTTAACTTGTTCCTTAATGAGCTCTGATTTACAAAGGAATTCTCCAAGCTTTTCTTCATGTAAAATAGGTTCTTCCGAAGATTCTACTAAGCCATCTACTAAATGATCTACTCTTTTTAAAATAAAAGCAGCGACATACGATAAATCAATTTCTGGTGCTTGTAAAATAATTAACTCTAAATAACCACGGCATATGCCTTCTACTATAATTACTAAATCCAATAAATATGGCATAACCTTTTCACCATAAATGGACAATAAACTATTCCGATAAAATGCATGAGACTCTAACTTCATCCGCATCATAAATTCTTCTACTTCTTTATTAAACGGAATTGCATTTTCTCTCGCATGCATAATAATAAATTCTTTATGTTTTTGTATATCATTAAACTGACAATGTAATTGTTTTGCAAATTTTTCACGTGGTAATAAAGACTCTTGTTCAATATCCAGCATTTTCTTTTGGATTTTGTCATAATAATATCGAAGTGTCGCTAATAAAAGCTCATCTTTCGATTTAAAATATAAGTAAAAAGCTCCTTTAGATATACCACTAGCTGTCACAATTTCCTGCACTGATGTCGCATTTACACCCTTAGTAGCAAATAACTTCATAGCCGATTCTATAATTAAACGCTCTTTTTCTTTCATATCTTCTCTCCTAAATTTAATCTCGCATCTTATTATAAATGTATTATACCATCCCTTTTTATTGACGATTGACCGAACGGTCAGTTATATTATGTATTAGACTGACCAGTTGGTCAATATAATACAAAGGGAGCGCAAACATGAACAAAATCATCAATTTCTCGTTAAAAAATAAGTTCGCAGTTTGGCTACTAACCATTATTGTTACTATTGCGGGGATCTACTCTGGACTCAATATGAAGCTGGAAACAATTCCTGATATTACAACACCGATTGTGACAGTAACTACGGTCTATCCTGGTGCTACACCAGAAGAAGTAGCTGATAAAGTTTCAAAGCCGATGGAAGAACAACTACAAAATTTAAGCGGTGTTAACGTTGTGAGTTCATCATCTTTTCAAAACGCATCTTCTATTCAAGTAGAATACGATTTTGACAAAAATATGGAAAAAGCAGAAACAGAAATTAAAGAAGCTCTCACAAATGTAAAACTCCCAGAAGGTGTTAAAGATCCTAAAGTTTCACGAGTAAACTTCAATGCTTTTCCCGTTATTTCGTTAAGCGTAGCAAGCAAGAATGAATCTTTAGCTACTTTAACTGAAAATGTAGAAAAAAATGTTGTACCGGGATTAAAAGGACTTGATGGTGTTGCATCTGTTCAAATTGCTGGTCAACAAGTAGATGAAGTACAGCTCATCTTTAAGAAAGATAAAATGAAAGAACTAGGACTAAGTGAAGATACTGTAAAAAATGTGATTAAAGGATCGGATGCATCTTTACCACTTGGCTTATACACATTTAAAGACACGGAAAAATCAGTTGTTGTAGATGGCAATATTACAACGATTAAAGCATTAAAAGAACTTAAAATCCCAGCTATACCTTCCTCACCTAACGGTCAAGGTAGTCAAAATGCTGGCACTGGTGCACAAACGCCACAAATGAATCCAGCCGCTATGAACGGGATTCCAACAGTTACATTAGATGAAATTGCTGACATTAAAGAAGTTGGGAAAGCAGAATCCATTTCTCGAACAAATGGAAAAGAAGCAATTGGAATTCAAATTGTGAAGGCCTCTGATGCAAATACAGTTGATGTTGTAAATGCAGTAAAAGATAAAGTAAAAGAACTTGAGAAAAAGTATAAAGACTTAGAGATTATTTCAACATTCGATCAAGGTGCACCTATTGAAAAATCAGTAGAAACAATGCTGAGCAAAGCAATTTTCGGTGCTATCTTTGCGATCGTTATTATTATGCTGTTCCTACGAAATATTCGAACAACGTTAATCTCTGTCGTTTCAATACCACTTTCTTTATTAATTGCTGTTTTAGTCATAAAGCAAATGGATATTACGCTTAACATTATGACACTTGGAGCAATGACCGTTGCTATAGGCCGCGTTGTCGATGACTCAATTGTTGTTATTGAAAATATTTACCGACGTATGTCGTTATCAGAAGAGAAATTGCGCGGAAAAGATTTAATTCGTGAAGCTACGAAAGAAATGTTTATCCCAATTATGTCTTCTACCATCGTAACAATTGCTGTATTTTTACCACTTGGACTAGTAAAAGGTATGATTGGTGAAATGTTCTTACCATTCGCCTTAACTATCGTCTTCGCTTTATTAGCATCATTACTAGTAGCAGTTACAATCGTACCGATGCTAGCTCATTCCTTATTTAAGAAAGAGAGCATGAGGGAAAAAGAAGTACATCATGAAGAAAAACCAAGTAAATTAGCAAATGGGTATAAACGCATACTTGCATGGGCTTTAAATCACAAAATTATTACATCAAGTATCGCTGTCCTTCTATTAGTTGGTAGTCTTGCACTTGTACCAGTTATCGGTGTAAGTTTCTTACCTTCTGAAGAAGAAAAAATGATTATCGCAACATACAACCCTGAACCAGGTCAAACGTTAGAAGACGTTGAAAAAATTGCAACAAAAGCTGAGAAGCACTTCCAAAATAATAAAGACGTCAAAACAATTCAATTCTCATTAGGTGGCGAAAACCCAATGAGTCCTGGTCAATCAAACCAAGCAATGTTCTTCGTGCAATATGATAACGACACGAAAAACTTTGAAAAAGAGAAAGAACAAGTCGTTAAAGATTTACAGAAGATGTCTGGCAAAGGCGAATGGAAAAACCAAGACTTCGGAGCAAGTGGCGGTAGTAACGAAATTAAACTATACGTTTACGGAGATAGCTCAGAAGACATTAAGCCTGTCGTAAAAGATATTCAAAATATCATGAAGAAAAATAAAGACTTAAAAGATATAGATTCTAGTATTGCAAAAACATATGCAGAGTACACTTTAGTCGCAGATCAAGAAAAGCTGAGTAAAATGGGCTTAACGGCTGCTCAAATTGGAATGGGACTTTCTAATCAACATGATCGACCTGTTCTGACAACAATTAAAAAAGACGGTAAAGATGTCAACGTATATGTCGAAGCTGAAAAACAAAATTATGCAACAATCGATGACTTAACAAATCGTAAAATTACAACACCACTTGGTACTGAAGTGGCTGTGAAAGATGTTATGACTGTAAAAGAAGGTGAAACTTCGAATACAGTGAAACACCGCGATGGCCGTGTTTATGCAGAAGTAAGTGCAAAACTAACATCTGATGACGTTTCAAAAGCATCTGCCGCTGTTCAAAAAGAAGTAGATAAAATGGATCTTCCTTCTGGCGTAGATGTTTCTATGGGCGGCGTTACAAAAGATATTGAAGAATCATTTAAGCAACTTGGCTTAGCGATGTTAGCTGCGATTGCCATTGTATACTTCGTTCTTGTCGTTACATTTGGTGGTGCCCTTGCACCATTCGCAATTTTATTCTCGCTACCATTTACAATTATCGGAGCTCTTGTTGCCTTATTAATCTCTGGTGAAACATTAAGTGTATCTGCAATGATTGGGGCGCTTATGTTAATCGGTATCGTTGTAACAAACGCAATCGTGCTTATCGACCGCGTTATTCATAAAGAAAATGAAGGACTATCAACACGTGAAGCTTTATTAGAAGCTGGTGCAACACGCCTTCGTCCAATTTTAATGACTGCAATTGCAACAATTGGTGCTCTTATCCCGCTTGCATTAGGATTTGAAGGTAGTGGCTTAATTTCTAAAGGACTTGGTGTAACGGTAATTGGTGGATTAACAAGTTCAACGTTATTAACACTTCTTATTGTTCCAATCGTTTATGAAGTATTAAGCAAATTTAAAAAGAAAAAAACAAAATAACAAAAAATAACCTCGCTAACTGCGAGGTTATTTTTTATTTCCAAACAAGACTAGAAAATCACCATAGCCTTCTTTCTCTAATTCCTCTTTTGGAATAAATCGAAGGGCTGCAGAATTAATGCAGTAACGAAGTCCATTTGGTCCTGGACCGTCTGGAAATACATGCCCAAGATGTGAATCTCCTTCCTTACTTCTCACTTCTGTACGCGTCATATTATGACTCACATCCATCTTTTCTTTCACACTTGCTGACATAACTGGTTTTGTAAAACTAGGCCATCCACATCCACTATCAAATTTGTCTAGAGAAGTAAATAGCGGCTCACCGGAAACGATGTCTACATAAAGACCTTCCTCTTTATGGTTCCAATACTCATTTCGAAATGGTGGTTCTGTACCATTTTCCTGCGTTACATAAAACTGCATCTCATTGAGTTTTTCTTTTAAATGAGCATTATCCTTTGGCCAATGTTGCTTAATAAAAGCATCTCGTCCTGAGCCTTTACGATATAACTCATAGCGGAATGTGTTTTTCTTATGATATCCTTGGTGATATTCTTCAGCTGGATAAAATGTAGCTGCTGGTAGTATTTTTGTCGCAATTGGTTTTGAAAAGCGCCCACTCTGCTCAAGTTCTTCTTTTGAGGCTTCTGCTTTTTTATGTTGCTCTTCATTATGATAAAAAATCACTGTTTCGTAAGACTGTCCGCGATCGTGGAATTGTCCACCTACGTCGGTCGGATCAATTTGTCTCCAATATATATTTAATAACTGCTCATACGGCATTTTATTTGCATCAAATGTAATTTGTACCGCTTCATAATGTCCTGTTGTTTCTGAGCACACTTCTTTATACGTTGGGTCCTCTTTATGACCGCCTGTATAACCTGAAATAACCTGTATAATGCCCTCCATCTCTTCAAATGGAGAAACCATACACCAGAAACACCCTCCAGCAAATGTAGCTAACTCTACCTTTTCATTTACAGCCATTACTTCACCCCTATTCTATATTCTCCTTACAGTATGGCATAAGAAACATAATGTTATAAAAGAAAAAGCATCGAACATCGATGCTTTTTCTTTACTTCACTTTATTTTTTCCAACATCCTTCTCCATTTCATCACTTGTCACGTCTAAAACATCTAGTAAGAAAATGAAGATTGGAATACCGATAATCAGTCCCCATACACCTAAGAAGTGCTCTGAGAAAATTAATACCATAAAAGTATAGAAAATCGGTAAATTTGTTTTTTGCGACATAAACTTCGGATTTAATACGTAACTTTCAAGCGCATGAATCACTGTTACGATAACTAAAATATAAACAACGTACATAATACCGCCAATATTGTAAGCAATCATACAAAGTGGGAATAACGAAATGATAACCCCCGCTACTGGAATTAATCCAAGCAAGAAAATCATTAATGCTAAACCTAATAATTGCGGGAATCCTAATATCCATAATGCGATAACTGAAAGAACACAGTTAACAACAGCAATTAAAAATTGTGCTTCGATTACCTTTCCAAATGAACGTGCAAATTTCTTTCCGAAGTACTCAATTTCAGTATAGAAAATTGCAAGCCTGCTTTCTTTAAACTTTGCAGTAAAACCAACAATACGAGATTTTTCTAATAAGAAAAACAAACTCAAAATTAAAGAAAGTAAAACTTGAAGGCCAAATTTACCAACATTCGTAATCGATTTATACAAAATGTCTACGCCTTGTCCTACATATTTAGAAAGCTCCATATGATTGACAGCATTAACTGCATACTTAATTAGTTCACTATCTGGTGGGTTTCTTAAAAATACATTGAATTGGTAAATCAGTTGTGAAATTTGTATCGTCAATACTGGTAAATATTTAAATAGCGTAATAGCAATTCCACCAATTAACATTACATATAGAAATGCTATAATAATTTTTCGATTAATAGGCATGAAATGATCTAATTTGCGGGAAATAAACTTTTGGAATCGATCCATTAAATACGTGAGAATAAACGTAATTAATATTAAATTCAACATACTTTGCAGCCCGTATAACACGAGAGCAAGTATTACTAATACGAGTAACCTCTGAAATCCTTTACTTTGAAACAGGTTTTTTATTTGCATAATCGACGAATACTCTCTCCTGTCCTATAAACTAAAACGTTAATAAGTAGATTTCTCTCTCTTTTCTACTTTTAATTATTCATTCATATTAAGATTTTTATAAACTCATTATATGCCTACCTTAACAGGTATATAGTAGCTTACTTCTTATTTTACAATACAATGACCTAATTCAAAACGTATTCTACATAGTATTAATGAAGATTTAAGGAAACTTACATTTTTTTAAATAGGTCTTACCACTACTGTAACATAAAAAGCAAGCTATCAGTAGAAATCTGTCCTACAAATAGCTTGCTTTTCTTGTTTTTTAAGTAAGTTTTACTATCCAATGAATGGTATGAACATTGGGATGACAACTACTGTTACAACCCCAACTACTGTTACAGCAATACTTGCCATCGCTGCCTCTACCTCACCCATTTCAATTCCTACCGCAACTCCTAATGCATGACCCGCTGTTCCAAGTGCTAAACCTTTTGCAATCGGATGTTTCACTCTAAATGTTTTTAAGAATAATGCTCCTAATGCGTATACGATAACTGCGTTGAAAATAACTGCAAACGATGTAATTGCTGGAATACCACCAATACTTTCTGAAATTGGTAACGCAATTGCTGTTGTTGCTGCTTGTGGTAGCATTGAATTCATTACTGCTGTATCTAAACCGATTGCTTTTGCAACAATGAACACGACAATTACTGAGCAAATAGATCCAACCACGATAGCTGATAAAATTTGCCACCAATATTTTTTCAACTTATCAACTTGTTTATAGAGTGGGATAGCAAATGCAATGGTTGCTGGCTCTAAGAAGAAACTAATCATTTTTCCGCCAGTATTATATTCTTCAAAAGTAAAGTTACCTACCTTTAGAAAGACAATCCCTAATACCATCGCTACGAATAATGGCGTAAATAGGAAAAACCCTTTTGAATGCTTGAATAATAATGTTCCGATTCCGTATGCGATTAATGAAACGACGATTCCGAAATATGGAGTCATTGTGCTTGCCATGTTCATTACCTCCTAACAATATATAAATGCAATGGTTACGCAACCTTTCCGTGCTTGCGTCCTTTATTTACTACTTTCAATTCTTTTGTATCTTCTGTTTCTTTTTCATCTTTTCCTAAAATAAATTGTGCAAATAACCCTGTTACAGCGAGTAAAATAACTGTTGCTACAACAATTACAGTTAAAATTTGTACAAAGTATTGCCCCATTACACCAAGAGAATTAATAACTGAAATACCTGATGGGACGAATAAGAATCCAATAATACCTGTTAAAGCTGTTCCGAGTGATTCAACTTGCTCCAATTTAATAACTTTTAAACATAATAGACTAAATAAAATAACTAACCCGATTACCGATGAAGGCATTGGAATTGGTAAATGTGTTGCAATAATATTAGAAATTAACATAATAGCTGAGAATATGAATGCTTGTGATAAGAAACTATATACTTTTTTCGTACTCATTTTGGCCACCTCTTTCGATTTGGTACCTTTATTGTATAGGATACAAACGCATAAGTAAGCGTTTACATAACAGAACGTCAAATATACAGAATCAGTTACAAATATAAAAGGATGAAATACAAAAGCTGCTTCTTAAATACGAAGCAGCTTCTTGAGTTCTTTTGCATATGTACGGCTAACAGGTACTTTCGATCCTTCTTTCATGATTAAATTATAAGTAGAATTAAACCATGGCTGAATTTCAGTAATATGATTAATATTCGCAATAAAGCTACGGTGTACGCGCATGAAGCTTGCTTGTGGTAACTTCTTCTCTAAAATTACAAGTGTATCATGTGTTACATACGTTTCCCTCGTTGTTTTTACTGTTACTTTCCCATCTACAAGCCCTACATATATAATATCTTCAATATTCACAAGTACGATTGATTCTTCAATTGGTAATGCTAATTTATGCATCTCTGCTGTTACATCTGTCCCCTTTATTTCGTGCTTCGTTTCTATTTGCGCTTGTTTTTGTTTTTTATACTTCTTTAATGTCTGCACAATACGCTCTTCATCAAATGGTTTTAAAATGTAGTCTAACGCATCTACTTCAAATGCTTGCAGCGCATATTGATCATAGGCAGTAGCAAATACAATTGCAGGTGGATTTTTCATCTTCTTTAATATATTCGCGATTTCAAATCCGTTATCATCGGATAATTGAATATCTAAAAACACAATATCTGGTCTACTTTGCATTAGTTCTTCTAATGCGTCTTCCACACAATCAGCCTCACCAATTATCTCAACTTCTTTCGTTCTCTCTAATAAATACTTTAGTTCATCACGTGCTAACATTTCATCGTCAACTACTAGTACTTTTAACAATCTGCTCTTCCTCCCCTACTTTTTTTGGAATAACAAAAGTAATCTCTGTCCCCTCATTTAATTCACTTTCGATATGAAGCATCGTTTCTTTTCCAAATAATCCAATAAGACGTTCATTAATATTATATAAAGCTGTTCCAGTCCCTTTCTTTGACGAAACTACCATCTTTCCTAATTGTTCTAAACGTTCTTCCTCAATTCCCTGTCCATTATCTTTTACTTCAAAATGAACCATACCCTCTTTTTCAAAAACATGCACTTCTACTTCGCATACTGGTTGCTTCTTCGGAAAAGCATGTCGCAATGCATTTTCAACCAATAGTTGAAGAACAAATGGTGGTACTAAAGTTGTCTTTAGCTCATCCTCAATATACATCTTTACCTCATACTTATTTGGGAACCTTGCTTGTTCTAGTGATAAGTATGCCTGTACATGGTTTAATTCTTGTTCTAGTGGAATCAATAACTGACGTGCCCCTTGCAAATTACAACGGAAATATACGCTAAGCTGTAATAATAACTTCCTTGCTTTTTCTACATCTGTTCGGCATAAAGCTGATACTGTATTAATCGCATTAAATAAAAAGTGTGGGTTAATTTGCGCTTGTAATGCTTTTATCTCCGCATCTTGAAGTAATTTACTTTGCAACTCAGCTTCTCCTAACTCTAACTGCGTGGAGAATATTTTTGCTAACCCTTCTGCTAATTCCTCTTCCACACGACTTAACTGGTTAGGATTTTTGAAATAGAGTTTTAATGTCCCTATCGTATTTCCATGCGAAGTTAGTGGAATTACAATCGCCGCTTGCAAAGGGCAGCCTTCATGTTGACAATTAATAACCTCACGTGATTTCGCTTTCATTATTTTCCCTGTGTTTAACACTTCTTTCGACAAACCGGTTATTAAACTATGTGAAGGAATATGGTGATCTGATGCTAATCCAACATGAGCTAATATTTTCTCTGTATCTGTTAAGGATACCGCATCTGTTCCTGTAAAACGGTGAATAATTTGTGCCACATGCTTACATGATTCTTCTGTTAAGCCTTGGCGGAAATACGGTAACGTTTTATCTGCAATACGTAATACTTTATGAGTCTGAAGTGCCTTTGCATTCTCCTCCTGACGCAAAATAGCTTGTATCATAGAAAGTAAAATAAAACTTCCAAAACTATTTACAAGAATCATTGGTATCGCTATTGTTTTCACAACGCTAATTCCATCCTCTATAATTAATAAAATCATAAGCATTTCTAAAGATACGATAAAAACACTTAAAACTGCTGAAAATTTAGGAGTAATTGTACGATTATATTTTTTGAAAATATATCCGATATAACCAGTTATAATCCCAGCTAAAATAGAAGAGATTGCGCAGCTTAGCGCTGTCGTACCACCAAGCATATAACGATGAATACCAGCAATAAATCCGACTCCAACCCCTACAATAGGGCCACCAAGTAAGCCGCTAATACCAACACCCATAATACGCGTATTCGCAATTGTACTTGAAGAAGAAACACCTTGTAACCAGTTTTCATTCATAATCGTATTTCCTGCTATTTCAATCCCAGTGTAATTGCTTACAATTGTAAATACCGAAAAAATACAAATAAGCTTAAGCTTATCTACATAGCCATCCTGTTTATGAAGGAGGCGTCTGAAAGTTTTAATATGAGAGAGTAAAAATCCTAAAATAACTATAAGTCCGACTCGTTCGATCATCATGAGTACTAAATTTAGCATCTTTGATTCATTCCTTTTTATTTAGTTAGTTTTATTATGGGAAAATAATGAAGTCGGCGTCAAGAAGAACGAAATGTTTTTTGAAATATTTTACACATAATAACTTCCTCTTTATTTGACAATACAATAGAAGAGTGCTAAAAATAAAGTAATATAATACAGTCCTTTAACCCAACCCCGTGAGGTTGAGAAGGAAGTCGGAATACAATATACGTATGTTCTTTTTTGGGGATACGTATGCTTTTTTGGCCTTCTCATCATATCAGGTGAGAAGGCCTTTTGTTATTCTTCCATAGCGACTGTAGAAAATAAGGAGGAGTAATAATGAACGTCACTACTGATGTACAACAAGCAACAGAGGAGACGAAAGCGAAAAGATATAAAACATTATTTGGTTCTGCGCTAGGATATGCAGCAGAAGGTTTAGATATGTTGCTATTATCTTTCGTACTTGTCTATATTTTAAAAGAGTTTCACTTAAGTCCTGTTGAAGGTGGAAACTTAACATTAGCTACCACAATAGGGATGTTAATTGGTTCTTATTTATTTGGATTTATTGCTGATTTATTTGGCCGTATTCGTACAATGGCCTTCACAATCTTACTGTTTTCACTAGCAACCGCACTCATTTATTTCGCAACAGACTACTGGCAATTATTAATTCTGCGCTTTTTAGTTGGAATGGGGGTTGGTGGTGAATTCGGAATCGGAATGGCCATTGTAACAGAAACATGGTCTAAAGAAATGCGCGCTAAAGCGACATCTGTTGTTGCACTTGGATGGCAATTTGGTGTACTGGTTGCTTCACTCCTTCCAGCATTTATTGTCCCGCACTTTGGATGGAGAGCCGTTTTCTTATTTGGATTAATTCCAGCTTTACTAGCTGTCTATGTCCGTAAAAGTTTAAGTGAACCGAAAATATGGGAGCAAAAACAACGCTACAAAAAGGAACTATTGCAAAAAGAAGCTGCAGGTAAATTAACAACTACTGAAGCAGAACAACTAAAACATATAAAAAAATTCCCACTTCGAAAGTTATTTGCCAATAAAAAAGTAACAATTACAACAATCGGTCTTATTATTATGTCGTTTATCCAAAACTTCGGATATTACGGAATCTTCACATGGATGCCCACTATTTTAGCAAATAAATATAACTATACATTAGCAAAAGCAAGTGGCTGGATGTTCATTTCTACCATCGGTATGCTAATTGGAATTGCAATCTTTGGTATTCTGGCTGATAAAATTGGTCGCCGTAAAACTTTTGCAATCTATTATATTGGCGGTACAGTATACTGTCTCATTTACTTCTTCTTATTCACAGATTCAACATTATTATTATGGGGAAGTGCATTGCTTGGATTCTTTGCAAATGGAATGATGGGAGGGTTTGGAGCAATTTTAGCTGAAAACTATCCTGCTGAAGCTCGCTCTACCGCTGAAAACTTTATTTTCGGTACAGGACGTGGGTTAGCTGGATTTGGGCCTGTTATTATTGGCTTACTCGCTACAGGTGGCAACCTACTTGGAGCATTGTCCTTAATTTTTATCATCTACCCAATCGGGTTAATTACAATGCTACTATGTGTACCAGAAACAAAGGGAAAAGTATTAGATTAAACGTAAAAGAGGAAGCATCTCATTTAAGATGCTTCCTCTTTTACGTTTTTATTTATTTTGATTTACTAGCCTTCTGAAATAAGAATGCAGTTTTATCTTCTTCTTTTACAATACCTTGTTTTAATGCTAATTCTCCCGCAACTTTAGGCGCTAACCATAGCATCGGGAATAACAAAATTGATACCGGAACTGCCGTCACCACGATAAACGATTGTAGCGCATTAATACTTCCTTCACCCATATATAAAAGAATTGCTGCAACTGCGCCCATAATAAGCGACCAAAAAATTCGCAAACTAATTCTAGGATCTCCGTCTCCAGTCACTGCCATTGAAATGGAATACGCCATTGAATCTCCTGTTGTCACTACAAATAAAATTGTTAATAAAAGAAATGCTGGTCCAATAATATTAGAAAGTGGCAATTGTCCTGTAATTGCAATCATAGCTGCCGGCATACCAGATTCACTTAATGCGTCCGAGATAGACCCAGGATTCATCAACTCATAAAACACGCCTGATCCACCTAATATAGTAAACCAAAACGTTGTAATAATAGGTGCGATAATTCCAATTGCAACGATGATTTCTCGAATCGTTCTCCCTCTTGAAATTCGACTCACTAAAATTGCCATCATTGGTCCGTATCCAATAAACCATCCCCAGAAAAAGATTGTCCAAGATCCTAACCAACTTGTATCACCACGGTATGTGCTCATCGGTATAAACTCATTTACATAAAATCCAAACGAAGAAACAAACGAATCAATAATAAATCCACCTGGCCCAAATAGTAATATGAATGCCATTAATACAATTGCTAATCTAACATTTAAATTACTTATAATTTGAATCCCTTTATCAATACCTGTTACTGCCGATATGGTAGACACGGCCACCACACAAACAATAATTGCTAATTGAGTAGTAAACACATCAGAAATTCCAAATAATTCTTGTAATCCATAACTTGCTTGTAAACCTAAAAATCCAATTGGGCCAATTGTACCTGCAGCTACTGCAATAATTGCAGCTGCATCAATTATCGTTCCAAGCAGGCTCTTTCTTAATTTTTCCCCAAAAATAGGATATAAAAGCGTTCGAGGTTTTAGCGGCATATCTTTATGATAATGTCCATACATCATAACTACCGCACTAATTGTACCTAAAATCGTCCATGCTAAAAATCCCCAATGCATATAACTTTGTGCTAAAGCAGGCATGACTGCTTCTTTCGTTCCAGCAGATATACCATCATGTATTGGTGGCACCGTCATCAAATGATACATTGGCTCTGCTGCTGCCCAAAAAACGCCACCTCCGGCAAGTAATGTAGACATAATAATAGCAAGCCATTTTGCCGTACTAATCTCAGGTTTTTCTAATCCTCCAAGCTTAACTCTCCCATATTTGGAGAACGCCATACACATCGCAACAATAAATGTACCTAATAATAAAACTTGCCAGAAGGCACCGAAATATTTAATTGAAAAAGCGAAACTTTTATTAATCGCACTCTCTACATAATCCTTGTTCAAAAAAACTGCAATTACAAATAATAAAAGTGAACCACCACTAATAATAAATACAGGCCAATCAGTTTTTCGACTCTTCATCCTCATTTACACTTCCTCCTTCCTCAGCAATCTAAAAAAACAACTTTATTATGTTTTATTGTTTAAAACCAAAACACAATAATTATATATGCATAACATTTTATCGACTTCCCACATACTTATGTTGTCCCTAAAAATATGCCAAATCCCTTATTAAAAAGAAAGAATCTCTTCCTCTTACATAAAAAAGCAAAACAAAAGACCTTATATTTCTATAAGGTCTTCGAAACAGAAATTTGATTATAACATAAGGAACTCCTTGGTTCAAAAAGCCTCTTCCAAAAATAACCGAGAGTAAAGGCTTCCATTTGCTACATAACAGTAATTTAAAAAAATTATATTTCACAGAAAAAACCTATACTAAATATCATTTATGAAAGAAATTTGGCTTCAAAATTTCATTCGGATACGGTTTATGATAAATGTGGGTGGTAGCTGGAGATAATGGTGGAATAAGCCATACCCAATTACCTGTTACAACACGACCACAAGCAGCTTCTTGCTTCTCAAATTGCTGAAATTGTTGTGCAGCAGTATGGTGATCAACAATACTAACTCCTTGTTTTTTAAAGGAGTGTAGTACGGCAATATTCAACTCAATTAGCGCCTTATCTTTCCATAAGGTACCGTTTCTCGATGTATCTAAATCCATCATCTCCGCAACAGCCGGAAGTAAATTATAACGATCATGATCTGCTAAGTTGCGCGCCCCAATTTCTGTTCCCATATACCATCCATTGAACGGAGCGGCTATATAAGAAATACCGCCAATTTCTAAACGCATATCTGAAATCATTGGAACACCATACCATTTTACTCCAAGTGATGAAATAGGGTATTCTGGGTGTTCAATTGGCACTTCTTTTACTTCTTCTCTCGGAATTTCTTTATATATAGGCGCTTTTCCATCTATAGAAAACACAAGTGGCAATACATCGTAATTCGTACCTTCTCCTTGCCAACCAAGCTCCTGACAAAAGTCCGTAAATGTAGCGGAATGAGAATCACCAATCACTCCCGTTTCTGTTTTATATCCTGCATATCGAATCAATTGGTGATTATAAATTCTTATATTATTTTCTTCACCTTGATATTGCTTAAAAATCGTAATGGTTGGTTTAACTTTTCCGTCGTTCGTTGCATATTTAATATGATGAATTAATGCATTATATACACCCTCTTCATCATTTACTTCGCGCGCATCTAATATGTGCATCTTACTCCAAAATAGTCTTCCAATACATCTATTACTGTTACGCCATGCCATTCGTGAACCATGAACAAGTTCTTCAAATGTATGCTCATATGTCCCTGTCTTCTCTATCTCAATTTGAATTTCTTTTATACGTTCTTCTATCAATTGTTCTTTATGAAGCTCCTTATAACAAATCGTAATAAAATTACTTGCTTCCTCTATTAATTGTTTCGTTTTACTCATAAACAATCTCCTTCTATTTCAACAAAACCCTGCTACTTTACAGTATAAGCAAAAAGGATAGGAGTCACAAATGAAAGTGAGAGTGTTACTTTTATTGTAATATTTTTCAGAAAATTAATGGACTTACTATTGACTTATATGGAAAATGGGTGTATTTTTGACTCAGGTAAAGTATTTTTACCTAGACCAACTTTTTAAATGGAAAGGAGGGAATGTTATGTCTTCATTTCAATTGCCAAAGCTTTCATATGACTATGATGAACTAGAGCCACATATTGATAGCAATACACTTTCCATTCATCATGGAAAGCACCATGCGACATACGTAAACAATTTAAATGCTACTTTAGAAAATTATACTGAATTACATAATAAATCTTTAGAAGAATTGCTATGTAATTTAGATGCTTTACCGAAGGAAATTGTTACAGCTGTACGAAATAACGGTGGTGGTCACTATTGTCATAGTCTTTTTTGGGAAGTGATGAGCCCACGAGGTGGCGGTGAGCCTAATGGAGACGTTGCAAAAGTAATTGATTATTATTTCAATACCTTTGACAACTTAAAAGATCAACTTTCCAAAGCTGCTATTAGTCGTTTTGGAAGTGGCTATGGATGGCTTGTTCTTGACGGTGAGGAACTCTCTGTTATGAGTACACCAAATCAAGATACGCCTTTGCAAGAAGGGAAAATCCCCTTACTCGTAATTGATGTATGGGAACATGCTTATTATTTAAAGTATCAAAATAGGCGCCCAGAGTTTGTTACCAACTGGTGGCATACAGTAAACTGGGACCAAGTAAACGAGAAGTATTTACAAGCAATTCAATCACAAAAACATTAGTCGTACGTATAAGGTAAATTTGGTAATGTAAAATCAGTATTGTCGAAATCCTCCAGAATCCCCCGGATTGCCACCGGGGGATTTATGATTACTTCATTGTATTTATATAATGTTTTAAAACATTTTTCATTTCTAGTTCCAGCTCTCGGAACAAAAATCCAAATTCACGAGCCTTTCCATTATGTAACGTACAGTTAGTTACCTCATTATAAGGAGCTATATTTCCCCCAGCTTTCTGAATGAGTGCTTTTATTCCCGTCTTCTCTTCTATGAAATGCATAATTTCTTCCATAGAAACTACTCCGTTACTACAGGCGTTAATTGCTCCTCTCACATTTGCCATTCCGCACCAAGCTAGAAACTCTCCTGCCTCTTTTTCATGTATAAATGACAAAGTTCCATCTACATGATCCACAACGATAGGTTTTTGGTTCACAATACATTCAACGTAAAATTGTAACCTTTTCGTATAATCATTTTCTCCAATAACAACTGGAAAACGCACTGCAACGACTGGGAATGTTGCATGTTGAAATACAACGGCTTCAGCTAATCTCTTTCCTTCACCATAATTGAAGTCATTCCTATCTCCATACGCGATTGCATACTCGTACGGATTAAAGTCTTCTTCTGATAAGCTTAGGGCAGGTTCATAGACGGCCATTGAAGATGTCATAACATATTTCTTCGTTTTCCCTCGTAACACTTCACATATTACCTTCGCTGCATTCGAGCTATAGCATAAATTATCGTATACAATATCATAAATTTTATCTCCTAGACGCTCTGCTAGTTGTTTTTCATCTTCCCTATCTACAATAAGTCTTTTTACTCTACTGCCAAAAGAATCTTCCGTAATTCCTCTCGTCGCAATCGTTACATCGTGCCCCTCTTGCAAAAGTGCTTCTACTAAATGTTTACCAAAAAATCTTGTTCCCCCTAGCACCAATACTTTTTTCAACTTCATCATCCCCACTTTAGCAAATTGTAAAATACTACCTCTCTATTATAAGTGCTAACATATAAAAAGCATGGAATTCGTTTAACGATTCCATGCCTTTATACAGATAATATATTAACGGACTCGATATTTATAAATACAATAACAGAAGTACAAAATAGAAATTACTGATACATAAACCCATAGTTCATATACAAATCCCTCTCCCCACACTCCCATAAAATAAAAGAGTGAAGGTAAAGTCAATGTTACCCATGATTGTACGAAGGCAATCCTTCCAAGATATTGATTAATGTTCTTCTTTTGTGTATTTAATACAAAGAATAAATACCAAAGTAATGCCCACATAAACCACGTTAACGCATTAACAACATCATGGAATTGAACAAATGAAACAACCATATAGAATAAGGCTATAATTGCTACCCAAATACAAAACCATCCTAGACCACTACTATCCATTCCTTTTATAAAAGTAACACCTACATATAAATAAGTTAATCCAAATAAGAAAGTAGCCGCATATGAATACACTGTCCAATTGCTTTGGTCAGAAATCATAATCAAATAAAACGGAATAATAATTTGTAGTGCACCCACAAATAAATTAAAAACACCCGCACTTTTCATCTCTGCTTTCCCTAATATAACAAGACTATTTAAAAATAAAGCTGCCCCTGAAAGTAATAATCCTACATAACCCATATATATTCGTGTGAAAATCTTTACCTTTCACACTTTTAACCTCCCCACACTATAAAATGATACTTATATTATTTTTCTTCCCATTTAAAACTACATACATAATTTTTCATCTAAATAAGTCAGACCTCCTACCTCAAAAAAAGGAGTGAACTTAAAACGCTTTCAATAATAAATAATCCTATCAAAACATGAACTAGGATTCCTTGATTATAAACGTACTCTAGCAATGATACAAGTGTTGGAATACATTTCAATAATACGCTTTCAATTCCCATAAAAAATCAATAAAATAATACATTACTCTATCTCATTCTACTACCTTGTAGCATAAGATATTGTAAAATCATATCATTTAAAACAGCGAACGTTCTTTTCTAGGTTCGCTAATAAACTTAGTAGAAAATGAATATAAAAAATGACCTCTTGCTTTTATGCAAAGGTCATTTTTGTATATTCACCATTAAACTTCTAGATAGCCATTTTTATTATTTGATTGCCATTTCCAAGAGTCAGCACACATTTCTTCTAATCCGCGTGTTGCCTCCCAGCCTAATTCACGCTTTGCTTTCGATGCATCAGCAAAACATACTGCCACATCACCTGGGCGACGCTCTGTAATTTTATAAGGAACTTTCTTGC